>NZ_JBJZOH010000010.1:0-197101 GCF_047200595.1 Streptomyces sp. MS19
CACCTTCGTGGGCGGCGTCGCGCACACCGGTCAGGTCAGGGCCAGGGTGGCGCGCCGGGACTCCGGCTGGCGGATGACCGCCATCGGAGCCCCGGCGGACGGGTCCACCTTCAAGGACCTCCTGCCGGACATCGAGGCCCACCTCTGACTCCGCCGCTGACCCGGCGGTCAGCGGCGGACGGTGACCACCGCCTCCTGCCGCGCCCCGGCGACCGTCACGGCGAGGGTCACCCGCCCCGGCCGCAGCCCCGTCAGCTCGCCGGTCGCCGGGTCGAACGCCGCCACGTCATGCCGCCCCGCCGTCCGCGCCGGACCCAGATGCAGCCCGCGCGACCCGGCCCAGTCCGCGCTGACCGGGAACGCCACCGGCACCGCCCGCACCCCGCTCGCGTCCCGCTGCTCCACCGTCGCGGCGGCCCGTTCCGTGGCACCCACCGCGAGGAGGCCCGGGGCGTCGAGGCCGAGACCGTCCACGTGCGGCATCGTCCGGACGGACAGCCAGTCGGGCAGCCGCGCCCCCGGCGTCCTGCGGGCCTGCGCCCGCTCCGCCCGCGACACGCCGTCCACCCCGACCAGCGCCCAGCCGGTGAAGCCCCCGTCGCCCGGCGCGGCGGCCGGTCGCTTCCCCGCGTCGCCACCGATGACGTACGGCACCCCGTCCAGGTGGTACGCGTCGAAGACCCCGACATGGGCGCCGAAGAACGCCACACCCTTGCCCGTCTCCCGGCGGAAGTCCGCCAGCCACTCCTCCAGCAGCGCCGCCTCCAGGCGGTCCGTCAGCTGGCTCGCGGGCTGCGCCGTGGTGTCGCGCGGCGGCACGTGCGAGAGGACGACCACCGAGCCCACCGCCGGGTCGTCCGCCGCCGCGTCCAGTTCGGCGCGCAGCCGCTGGAACTGCGCGTAGCCCGCGCCCCGCAGCGTCAGTGACGACGTGTCCAGCGTGAGGAACCGCGTCCCCCGGTGATCGAATGTGAGCTGGCTTGGACCGAACTCCGCCTCGAACTGATCGATACTGCCGCCCATCACCTCGTGGTTGCCCGGCACGTAGTACCACGGCACGGCATCGCCCAGCTCCTCCTCGATCACCCGCCGCCCGAACGCCAGGTCCGCGGGCGAGCCCTCGTCCACCCAGTCCCCGTTGACGACCACGAAGTCCGGGCCGGCCGCCAGCGCCTCCCGCAGCGTCCGCCGCGCCGTCGCGACGATCGGGCCGTCCGGGTCCCGCGCCACGAACTGCGCGTCCGACACCACGGCGAACCGCCAGTCACGGCCCGCCGCCCCCGCCGCCGTGCCGATCACCGGGTCCGCCACCGGGCCGCCCTCCGGCAGCGCCACGTCCGGCGGGGTCCGCGCCCGCAGGCCGTCCAGGACGACCGAGCCGGTGTACTGCTCCCCGGCCCGCGTCTCCGCCAGGTAGAAGCGGCGCACCGACACCGGGTACGCCACCCCCTCCGGCACGGCGAACTCCACCTCGCGCCAGCCGTCCCACGTCACATGCTCACCCCGCAGCACCTGGTCGGTCCCCTGCGCGTCCACGAGGTGCAGCGACGGCCACGCCCCCCGCCCGTCGCCCTCGATCCACAGGGCGAAGCTCTGCGGCTGCCCCGGCACGGGGATGCCGGACGGCGGCGACGCGTACGCGGCACGGGTCGCGGTGCTCAGCCCGAAGTCGTACGTCATCCGCAGCCCGCCGCCCGTCCGCCCCGCCGGTTCCGGGGCGAGCGCCCCGCCCGCCCGCGCGTGGCTGAACCGCCAGGCGCCCGCCTCGCCGGGGTCGTCGAAGCCGGCGAGCACCGTCTCCGTCAGCCCCACGGTCACGCCGAGCACCGCCGTCGCCCCGCCCACGGTGACGGTCACCGTCCCCGAGCCCGACGTGGTGCCGGGCGCGGCGCGCACGGTGAAGCCGCCGCTCCCCACGTCGGGCGCGACGGTGAAACGCTCCCGGTCGTAGGCCAGGCGGACGTCGTCCGGCTCGATGGGCGCCGACGTGCCCGCCGCGTCGTACCCGAGCACGCCGAACCGGCCCTCGGCGCCGGGGCCGGCGAGCCCCACGCGGGTCGTCGTCGGCGTGATCCGCGCCAGCTCGCCGAGGACCGTCAGGTCGAACGAGCCGCGTGCCCGGCCCCGTTCCGCCGTCACCGCCGTGGTGCCGGGGGAGCGGGCCGTGAAGACGCCCGCGCCGTCCACCCGGCCCACGCCGGGGCGCTCCGACCGCCACCGGCCGGGCGTTCCCGCGGCGGGACCGTACGTCTCGTCGTGCCCGGTCGCGGTGAGCCGCCGCGTCAGCCCCGGGAAAACGCGGTCCGGGTGCCCGCCGGGGACGGGGCCGGCCGTGGGCGCCGCCGCCGGGTCGGCCGCCGTGGTCACCCGGAAGCCGGTGATCCGGCCGCTGCCCAGCGGCGCGGTGAGCGCCAGGCCGTTGGGCACCGGGCGCTGCTCGCCGTCCGACGGGCTGTTCACGAGGTGCGGCGCCGCGTCGCCCGGGGCGCGGGCCAGCAGGGTGGCGGACCCGCCGCCGTCCAGGTTGAGCGCGCTCCAGGCGCCCAGATCGGCCATCATGACGGCGAGTTCGGTGAGCGTGGTGCCGCCCGAGTGGGCCTGGCGGCCGTCGACGGACAGCAGGTACATCTCCTGGCCGTCCCGCGAGAAGCCGACCGCCGTACGGGGCGCCGTCGCGTTGTTCGGCAGCCCCTCCCAGTCCAGCGGCTCCCCCTCGGCCACGAGGACGCCGCGTCCGCCGACGGCCGTACGGGGCAGCGGCCCGCCGTCGCCGGTGCGCGGCGCGTACTCGGTGGCCAGCGTGTCCCCGGGCGCGAGCCCCGCCAGGGCCGCGGCGCCCGCCTCGCGCCCGAGCAGCACGTACGCGTCCTCCGGCACCGGCTCCCCGCCGGGCGCGCCGGTCACCGAGGTCACCTCGCCGCCGTCCGTCACCGTCACCTCGGTGACGCGCCCGGCGCCCGCCACCGGGAGCGCGCGGTCCGCCGCACCCCACTGCGCCGTGTAGAGGCCGATGCCGCCCGCCGGGACGTCCGCCGCGTTGTACCCGTCGAGGGGGAGCGTCCCGCCGTCCGGCAGGGTCAGTGTCCCGTCGAAGTACAGGTCGAGCACCCGGCCCGCGCCACCGGGGCCGATCCCCACCGCCTGCGTCGCCGTACCGGAGGGCGACTGGACGAGCGCGCCGTCCGCGACGCCCGCGCCCAGCGGCGCGCCGGTGGCGTTGATGTCGAAGAAGTCGCCGTTGACGGCGGCCACCGTCGTGCGGCCCGCGCCCGGGTCGTGCGCCGCGGCCAGGTCGCCGACGGGCGCCGTCGCGGCCACCGGGCCGGGGGAGAGGTAGTCGACGCGCAGGTCGCTCGTCAGATCGACGGTGAGCGCGTGGCCGCTCAGCCACTTGTCGGACTCCAGGCGGCGGAACGACGTCAGCTCCGCGCCGGGTGCGACCGGCTGCTCGGTGCGGACGAGGTCCATCCCGTCGCGGTCGGCGATCCCCGCCGGGAGGGCGGTGTGCGCGGGGACGGGGGCCGCCGGCGTGCCGGCGGCCCCCGGTGGGGCGAGTCCGGAGGTGAGGAGCGCCGCGGCCCCCGCCGCGACCAGCGCCCGCGCTCCCGACCACCTGCGTCCCGACCTTCTGCGTACCGCGCGTGCCCTCACCGGCAGCTCCCTCGAACGCGACCACAGGGCGCGCGGACAGCGCGCCCAGCGGCACAGCGTTCCAAGCGGGCGCCCCCGACGCCAGAGGGCCTTGCCGAAGCCCGGGGGAACAACGCGTGTCCCCCGGGCCGCCGGTCACCGGCCGGGCCCGGGGGGAGTGACGGACGGTCAGCCGCGCCCGGCGACCGCCGCCTTCTTCTTGGCGCTGCGGGCGGCGCGCGTCCCCCGCGGGGCGCGGGCCGGCGCGTCCGACACCGCGTCACCCAGCACGTCCCGCAGGAACTTGCCGGTGTGGCTCGACGGCTCGGCCGCCACGTCCTCGGGCGTGCCCTCGGCGATCACGACGCCACCGCCGTGGCCGCCCTCTGGACCCATGTCCACGACCCAGTCGGCGGTCTTGATGACATCGAGGTTGTGCTCGATGACGATCACCGTGTTGCCCTTGTCGACCAGGTCGGACAGCACCCCGATCAGTTTCCTGATGTCCTCGAAGTGCAGGCCGGTGGTCGGCTCGTCCAGGACATAGACCGTGTTGCCGGTGGACCGCCGCTGAAGCTCGGACGCCAGCTTCACGCGCTGCGCCTCGCCGCCCGACAGGGTCGGCGCGGGCTGCCCGAGGCGGACGTACCCGAGACCGACGTCGGTCAGCGTGCGCAGGTGCCGCGCGATGGCGGGGACGGCCTCGAAGAAGTCCAGCGCCTCCTCGATGGGCAGGTCAAGGACCTCGGCGATGGACTTGCCCTTGTAGTGGACCTCCAGCGTCTCCCGGTTGTACCGGGCGCCGTGGCAGACCTCGCACGGCACGTACACGTCGGGCAGGAAGTTCATCTCAATCTTGATCGTGCCGTCGCCCGAGCAGTTCTCGCAGCGGCCGCCCTTCACGTTGAACGAGAAGCGGCCCGGCTGGTAGCCGCGGACCTTGGCCTCGGCCGTCTCCGCGAACAGGCGCCGCACGTGGTCGAAGACGCCGGTGTACGTCGCCGGGTTGGAGCGGGGCGTGCGGCCGATGGGCGACTGGTCGACGTGCACGACCTTGTCGAGGCCCTCGTCCCCGTCGACGCGGGTGTGCCGCCCCGGGACGGCCTTCGCGCCGTTCAGCTCGCGCGCCAGGTGCGTGTAGAGGATGTCGTTGACCAGCGTGGACTTGCCCGAGCCCGAGACGCCGGTCACCGCCGTCAGCACACCGAGCGGGAAGTCCACGTCGATGTCCTTCAGGTTGTGCTCGCGGGCGCCGCGCACCGTCAGCTGCCGCTTCGGGTCCACCGGGCGCCTGACCTCCGGGGTCGGGATGGTGCGCTTCCCGGCGAGGTACTGCCCGGTGAGCGAGGCGTCGTTGGCCAGCAGCTCCGCCAGCGGGCCGCTGTGGACGACCTCGCCGCCGTGCTCACCGGCGCCGGGGCCGATGTCCACGACCCAGTCGGACGTCCTGATGGTGTCCTCGTCGTGCTCGACGACGATCAGCGTGTTGCCGAGGTCGCGCAGCCGCACGAGGGTCTCGATGAGGCGGTGGTTGTCCCGCTGGTGCAGGCCGATCGACGGCTCGTCCAGCACGTACAGCACGCCCACGAGGCCCGAGCCGATCTGCGTCGCGAGCCGGATGCGCTGCGCCTCGCCGCCGGACAGGGTGCCCGCGGCGCGGTCGAGCGAGAGGTAGTCGAGACCGACGTCCACCAGGAAGCGCAGCCGCTCGTTGACCTCCTTGAGGACGCGCTCGGCGATCGCCTTCTCGCGCGCCGACAACGTCATCGCGCCGAGGAACTCCGCGCACTCGCTGATCGACATGCCCGCGACCTCGGCGATCGAGCGGCCCTGCACCGTCACCGCGAGGATCAGCGGCTTCAGCCGCGTCCCGTTGCAGGCCGGGCAGGGCGCCTCGCGCATGTACCCCTCGAAGCGCTCCCGGCTGGAGTCGGACTCGGCCTCCGCGTGCCGCCGCTTGACGAAGGGGATGACGCCCTCGAACGCGGTGGTGTACGCGCGCTCCTGGCCGTGCCGGTTCTCGTACCGCACTTCGAGGCGGGCCTTGTGCCCGTGCAGCAGTGCCTTGCGCGCCCGCTGCGGCAGCCCGTTCCACGGCATGTCGGTGCGGAAGCTGAGGGCCTCGCCGAGGGCGCCGATGAGGAGGTTGAAGTAGCCGCGGGTGTGGCCGTGCGACCACGGGTGGATGGCGCCGTCCTCCAGCGTCCTGTCGGGGTCGGGGACGATCAGCTCGGGGTCCACCTCCATCCGCGTGCCGATGCCCGTGCACTCGGGGCAGGCGCCGAACGGCGAGTTGAACGAGAAGGAGCGCGGCTCCAGCTCCTCGAAGGACAGGTCGTCGTACGGGCAGTACAGGTGCTCGGAGAACATACGCTCGCGCTGCGGGTCGTCCTCGGGGAGGTCCACGAAGTCGAGGATCACCATGCCGCCGGACAGGCCGAGCGCCGTCTCCACCGAGTCGGTGAGGCGCCGCTTGGCGCTCTCCTTCACGGTGAGGCGGTCCACGACCACCTCGACGGTGTGCTTCTCCTGCTTCTTCAGCTTCGGCGGGTCGGTGAGCTGGACGGTCACGCCGTCCACGCGGGCGCGGCTGTAGCCCTTGGTCTGGAGGTCCGCGAAGAGGTCGGCGAACTCGCCCTTGCGCTCGCGCACGAGCGGCGAGAGCACCTGGAAGCGGCTGCCCTCCTCCAGCGCGAGCACCTTGTCCACGACGGCCTGCGGGGACTGCCGGGCGATCGGGCGGCCGCACTCGGGGCAGTGCGGCTTGCCGATGCGGGCGAAGAGCAGGCGCAGGTAGTCGTACACCTCGGTGATGGTGCCGACGGTGGAGCGCGGGTTGCGCGAGGTGGACTTCTGGTCGATGGACACGGCGGGGGACAGGCCCTCGATGAAGTCCACGTCCGGCTTGTCCATCTGCCCGAGGAACTGCCGGGCGTACGCGGACAGCGACTCGACGTAACGCCGCTGGCCCTCGGCGAAGATCGTGTCGAACGCGAGCGAGGACTTGCCCGAGCCCGACAGCCCCGTGAAGACGATGAGCGAGTCGCGGGGCAGGTCGAGCGAGACGTTGCGCAGGTTGTGCTCGCGAGCGCCACGAACGATGAGTCGGTCGGCCACGGCCGGATGGCACCTTTCGTCGGAAACGCGGGCAACCCGCGCGGTGCGGGTGCCCCTCCCCAGAGTAGGACGGGTGTCCGGTGATCGGCGCCGGTCGCCCGGGGGCGGGGAGATAGGCCACCCTATAGCACGTGCGTTCGATTACCGGAAGTTTCGCGCCTTCTTCACCCGATCGAGCGGCGTCGCCGCCGGATTCGCCCCGACGGGCCCGGCTTGCGGCGCACGCACGGGCTCCACCGAGGGCCGCGGGGGCTCGTCCAGCTGTGCCAGGGATCACTCGATCCGGTGATCTCGCGGCGGTGCTGCGCCGCCGCCCCGCGCTGGCTAGGGTGGCGACCGTGACAGGACACCGGCCCGACCCCCACGCCGACCTGACCGCGCTCGCCACGGCGACCGACCGCCTCCTCGCGGACGCCGCCGCCCTCGGCGCGGACGACATCGCCGCCCCCTCCCGCCTGCCGGGCTGGACACGCGGCCACCTGCTCGCCCACCTGGCCCGCAACGCCGACGCCCTCGTCAACGTGCTGGCCGGACGGCCCATGTACCCCGGCGAGGACGCCCGGAACGCCGACATCGAGCGCGACGCCGACCGGCCCCCCGCCGTACACCTGGACGACCTGCGCACCGCCTCCGACCGGTTCGCCGAGGCGGCGGGCCGCCTCACCGACGCGCAGTGGGACACCGTCGTGGCCTTCCGCAACGGCGTCACGGGGCCGGCCGGCGCCGTCCCCCTGCGCCGCTGGATCGAGGTCGAGCTGCACCACGTGGACCTCGACATCGGCCGTACCGTCGCGCAGCTGGACCAGGCGTTCCTCCGCCGCGCCCCCGGCTACCTCGCCGACCGCTACCGCGGCCACCCCGCCGTCCCCCCGCTCGACCTGCGCGCCGACGACGGCCGCCAGTGGGTCACCGGCACCCCCGCCCCCGCCGGGACCGCCGCACCGGCCACCGCGCTCACCGTCTCCGGCACGCCCGCAGCCCTCGTCGGCTGGCTCAGCGGACGCACGGACGGCGGCGACCTCGCCGTCGACAGGGCCACCGGCGCCGCCCTGCCCGCACTGCCGCCGCTGTGACCCGCTCGCGGCCCCCCGCACTGGGAGACTGACCGTCATGCCCTACACCGGAAACGTCACCGTCGGCGGGCCCGCCGACGTCCACGAGCTGACCCACCTGATCATCTCCAAGGCAGCGGTCGGCCCCATGGACAACAACGCGTACCTCCTGCGCTGCCGCGCCACCGGCGCCCAGCTCCTCGTGGACGCGGCGGCCGAGCCCGGCACCCTCACCGAGCTGATCGGCGACACCGGCCTCGACGCCGTGGTGACCACACACCGTCACGCCGACCACCGGCAGGCGCTCGCCGACGTCGTCCGCGCCACCGGTGCCCGCACGTACGCCGGACGCCTCGACGCGGAGGGCATCCCGGTCCCCACCGACGTCCCGCTGGACGACGGCGACGAGATCCGCGTCGGCGCCTGCCGCCTCACCGTCCGCCACCTCACCGGCCACACGCCCGGTTCCGTCGCCCTCGTCTACGACGACCCCGAAGGCCACCCGCACCTGTTCACCGGCGACTCCCTCTTCCCCGGCGGCGTCGGCAACACCCACGGCGACCCCGCCGCGTTCACCCGGCTCCTCCACGACGTCGAGACCCGGCTCTTCGCCGCGCTGCCGGACGAGACCTGGGTCTACCCCGGCCACGGCGCCGACACCACCCTCGGCGCGGAGCGGCCCCACCTCGGGGAGTGGCGCGAACGCGGCTGGTGACGCGGTGAAGTTACTCACTGTCAGTCCCGGGCAGTAGGGTTGCCGCCATGGCCGACCCCTCCAGCTACCGCCCGAAGCCGGGCGAGATCCCCGACTCGCCGGGCGTCTACCGCTTCCGCGACGAGCACCGCCGGGTCATCTACGTCGGGAAGGCCAAGAGCCTGCGCCAGCGGCTCTCGTCCTACTTCCAGGACATCACCCACCTGCATCCCAGGACCGCGACCATGGTCACCACCGCGTCCTCGGTGGAGTGGACCGTCGTCTCCACCGAGGTCGAGGCGCTCCAGCTGGAGTACTCCTGGATCAAGGAGTACGACCCCCGGTTCAACGTCAAGTACCGCGACGACAAGAGCTACCCGTCGCTCGCCGTCACGCTGAACGAGGAGTTCCCCCGCGCCCAGGTCATGCGCGGCCCCAAGCGCAAGGGCGTGCGCTACTTCGGCCCGTACGGCCACGCCTGGGCCATCCGCGAGACCGTGGACCTCCTCCTGCGCGTCTTCCCCATCCGCACCTGCTCGGCCGGGGTGTTCAAGCGGGCGAGCGCCATGGGCCGCCCCTGCCTGCTCGGCTACATCGACAAGTGCTCGGCCCCCTGCACGGGCCGGATCACCCCCGAGGACCACCGCGAGCTGGCCGAGGAGTTCTGCGACTTCATGGCCGGGCGCACCGGCGCCTACCTGCGCCGCCTCGAAGAGCGGATGCACGAGGCCGCCGAGGACCTGGAGTACGAGCGCGCCGGGCGCCTGCGCGACGACATCGAGGCCCTGCGCCGCGCGATGGAGAAGAACGCCGTCGTCCTCGCCGACGCCACCGACGCCGACCTGTTCGCCCTCGCCGAGGACGAGCTGGAGGCCGCCGTCCAGATCTTCCACGTCCGCGACGGCCGGGTGCGCGGCCAGCGCGGCTGGGTCACCGACAAGGTCGAGCAGATCTCCACGCCCGAGCTGGTCGAGAGCGCCCTCCAGCAGCTGTACGGCGAGGAGCGCGGCGAGGGCGTGCCGCGCGAGGTCCTCGTCCCCGCGCTGCCCGAGCCCGCCGAGCCGGTCGCCGACTGGCTGGCGCAGCGGCGCGGCTCCCGCGTCAGCCTCCGCGTCCCGCAGCGCGGCGACAAGCGCGACCTGATGACCACCGTCGAGCGCAACGCGCAGCAGGCCCTCGTCCTCCACAAGACCAAGCGCGCCTCCGACCTCACCACGCGCTCCCGCGCCCTGGAGGAGATCGCCGACGCGCTCGGCCTCGACTCCGCGCCGCTGCGCATCGAGTGCTTCGACATCTCGCACTTCCAGGGCGACGACGTCGTCGCCTCCATGGTCGTCTTCGAGGACGGCCTCGCCCGCAGGAGCGAGTACCGCCGCTTCCAGATCAAGGGCTTCACCGGCCAGGACGACGTCCGCTCGATGCACGAGGTGATCTCCCGCCGCTTCCGCCGCTACCTCAGGGAGCGCGAACGCACCGGCGAGTGGGCCGTCGAGGAGCCGGACGGCACGACCCCGGCCGAGGACATGCCCGACGGGGAGGTCACGGACGGCGGCTCCCTCCGCGACGACGAGGGCCGCCCCCGCCGCTTCGCCTACCCGCCCCAGCTCGTCGTGGTCGACGGCGGACAGCCCCAGGTCGCGGCGGCACGCCGGGCGATGGACGAGCTGGGCATCGACGACGTCGCCGTCTGCGGCCTCGCCAAGCGCCTGGAGGAGGTCTGGCTGCCGGGCGAGGAGGACCCCCTGATCCTGCCCCGCACCAGCGAGGGCCTCTACATGCTCCAGCGCGTACGTGATGAGGCCCACCGCTTCGCGATCCGCTACCAGCGCGGAAAGCGGTCACAATCGATCCGCAGGAGTCCCCTCGACGCCGTCCCAGGGCTCGGGGAGACCCGCAAGAAGGCCCTGCTCAAGCACTTCGGCTCGGTCAAGCGGCTGCGCACCGCCACACCCGAGGAGATCGCCGAGGTGCCCGGCATAGGCCCCAAGACCGCCGAGACGGTCGCCGCCGCCCTCGCCGAGGGCGCGCCGGCCGCTCCCGCGGTCAACACCGCCACCGGAGAGATCATCGAGGACTGAACCGGCAGGCCGACCGTACCCACCCGACGCACACACACGCTGAAGACAGGCGGGGGAACCGCACCATGGACGAACGCAGCAGAGACAGGGAACAGACCGCCGCCCCGCCGGAGCAGCCGGGCGGCGCGCCCGCGGCCGGGCTCACCGAGGAACTCGTCACCACACCCGAACTCGTGATCATCTCCGGCATGTCGGGCGCGGGCCGCAGCACCGCCGCCAAGTGCCTGGAGGACCTCGGCTGGTTCGTGGTGGACAACCTGCCGCCCGCCCTCATCCCCACCATGGTGGACCTCGGGGCGCGCTCGCAGGGCAACGTCGCCCGCATCGCCGTCGTCGTCGACGTCAGGGGCCGCAGCTTCTTCGACAGCCTCCGCGAGTCGCTCACCGACCTGGAGGCCAAGGGCGTCACCCGCAGGATCGTCTACCTGGAGGCGTCCGACAACGCGCTGGTCCAGCGCTTCGAGTCCGTCCGCCGCCCGCACCCGCTCCAGGGCGACGGCCGCATCGTGGACGGCATCGCCGCCGAACGCGACCTCCTGCGCGAGCTGCGCGGCGACGCCGACCTCGTGATCGACACCTCGGCGCTCAACGTGCACGAGCTGCGCGCCAAGATGGACGCCCAGTTCGCCGGCGGGGACGAGCCGGAACTGCGGGCGACCGTCATGTCCTTCGGCTACAAGTACGGCCTGCCCGTGGACGCCGACCACGTCGTGGACTGCCGCTTCCTGCCCAACCCCCACTGGGTCCCGGAGCTGCGCCCGTTCACCGGCACCAGCGAGGAGGTCGCCGGCTACGTGTTCAACCAGCCGGGGGCCAAGGAGTTCCTCGACCGTTACGCGGAGCTGCTGAGCCTCATCGCGACCGGCTACCGCCGCGAGGGGAAGCGCTATGTGACGATCGCCGTGGGCTGCACGGGCGGCAAGCACCGCAGCGTCGCCGTCTCCGAGCGGCTGGCCCGCAGGCTCGCCGCCGAGGGCGTCGAGACCGTCGTCGTCCACCGGGACATGGGGCGCGAATAGGAATGCCACGCAAGGGCGTCCGGCAGGCCCGGACAGCGAGGAGCCGCGAGCGCGGCCGGCACGGCGGCCGGCCACGGCTCGGCCGCGGCCGGGGCGCCCAGCCCAAGGTCGTCGCGCTCGGCGGCGGCATGGGCCTGTCCGCGTCGCTCACCGCGCTGCGCCGCATCACCGGCGACCTGACCGCCGTGGTCACCGTCGCCGACGACGGCGGCTCCAGCGGCAGACTGCGCGACGAACTGGGCGTCCTGCCGCCCGGCGACCTGCGCAAGGCGCTGGCCGCCCTGTGCGGCGACGACGACTGGGGCAGGACCTGGTCGGAGGTCGTGCAGCACCGCTTCAAGAGCGAGGGGGCGCTGCACGACCACGCCGTCGGCAACCTGCTGATCGTCGCGCTGTGGGAGCAGCTCGGCGACCACGTACGTGCCCTCGACCTGGTCGGCAAGCTCCTCGGCGCGCACGGCCGTGTCCTGCCGATGTCCGCCGTGCCCCTGGAGCTGGAGGCGCTGGTCAGGGGCCACGACCCGCGCAGACCTGACGAGCTGAGCCGCGTCCGCGGCCAGGCCACCGTCGCGCTGACCCCCGGCGAGGTCCGGCAGGTCGACCTCGTCCCGGCCGACCCGCCCGCCGTCCCCGAGGCGGTGGCGGCCGTCCTCGACGCCGACTGGGTGGTGCTCGGCCCCGGCTCCTGGTTCTCCTCCGTCATCCCGCACCTGCTCGTCCCCGAACTGCTCGACGCCCTCACCCGCACCAAGGCCCGCCGGGTCCTCTCACTCAACCTCGCACCGCAGCCCGGCGAAACTGATGGCTTCTCCCCGCAGCGTCATGTGGAGGTTTTGGTACAACACGCCCCTAAACTCGCCTTTGACGTGGTGCTGGCCGACCAGGCAGCCGTGCCGGACCAGGAGAGTCTGCGCGAGGCGGCCGAACGGCTGGGAGCCGGGGTGCAGCTGGCACCTGTGGCCGCGCCCGACGGGACGCCCCGGCACGATCCGGAGCTGCTGGCCGCCGCGTACGACCGTATTTTTCGGATGCATGGAAGGATCGGCCCATGGCGATGACGGCTGCGGTGAAGGACGAGATCTCCCGCCTTCCCGTCACCCGCACCTGCTGCCGCAAGTCGGAGGTGTCGTCGATCCTGCGTTTCGCGGGCGGCCTGCACCTGGTCAGCGGGCGGATCGTGATCGAGGCGGAACTGGACACCGGGATCGCCGCACGGCGGCTGCGCCGGGACATCCTGGAGATCTTCGGCCACTCCTCCGACCTGGTGGTCATGGCGCCCGGCGGACTGCGGCGCGGCAGCCGCTACGTGGTGCGGGTCGTCGCGGGCGGCGACCAGCTGGCCCGCCAGACGGGTCTGGTGGACGGCCGCGGCCGTCCGATCAGGGGGCTGCCGCCACAGGTCGTCTCCGGGGCGACCTGCGACGCCGAGGCCGCCTGGCGCGGCGCGTTCCTGGCGCACGGGTCGCTGACCGAGCCGGGCCGCTCGTCCTCACTTGAGGTCACCTGCCCCGGGCCCGAGGCCGCGCTCGCGCTGGTCGGCGCCGCGCGCCGGCTCCAGATCGCCGCCAAGGCGCGCGAGGTCCGCAGCGTGGACCGCGTGGTCGTCCGTGACGGTGACGCCATCGGCGCGCTGCTGACCCGCCTCGGCGCCCACGAGTCGGTGCTCGCCTGGGAGGAGCGCCGCATGCGCCGCGAAGTGCGCGCCACCGCCAACCGGCTGGCCAACTTCGACGACGCGAACCTGCGCCGTTCGGCCCGCGCCGCCGTCGCGGCGGGCGCCCGTGTGCAGCGCGCCCTGGAGATCCTCGGCGACGAGGTCCCCGACCACCTCGCCGCCGCCGGACGGCTGCGCATGGAGCACAAGCAGGCGTCCCTGGAGGAGCTTGGCGCCCTCGCCGAGCCGCCGCTCACCAAGGACGCGGTCGCGGGCCGTATCCGCCGCCTCCTGGCCATGGCCGACAAGCGGGCGCAGGACCTCGGCGTCCCGGGCACCGAGTCGAACCTCACGGAGGAGATGGTCGGCTGACCGGCCGTCCGCACGGGATGCCCGCGCCCCCGCGCGGGCGTCGCGCCGTACCCCCCCCGGCCCCCCACCGGGACGGCCGTCCCGCCCCGGGTTTCCGGGCCCGGACACGGCTGGCCGGTGTCACTCCGCGGAGCGGGGCGCGGTAGGGTCGTCCGTGGTCGGGGACATCCCATACAGCATCGTCGGCAGCAGTCCCGCCGGCGTACCAACGAGGAGATCGGTTCGTGACGATCCGCGTAGGAATCAACGGCTTTGGCCGTATCGGTCGCAACTACTTCCGCGCGCTCCTTGAACAGGGGGCGGATGTCCAGATCGTCGGTGTCAACGACCTGACCGACAACGACACCCTGGTCCACCTGCTGAAGTACGACAGCATCCTCGGCCGCCTCAAGGAAGAGGTCAGCCACACCGACGACACGATCACGGTCGGCGGCAACACGTTCCGCACCTTCGCCGAGCGCGACCCCGCGGCCCTCCCCTGGGGCGAGGTCGGCGCCGACATCGTCATCGAGTCCACCGGCATCTTCACCAAGCGCGCCGACGCCGCGAAGCACCTCGCCGCGGGCGCCAAGAAGGTCCTGATCTCCGCGCCCGCCAAGGACGAGGACATCACGATCGTCGTGGGCGTCAACCAGGACCAGTACGACCCGGCCAAGCACGACGTCATCTCCAACGCCTCGTGCACCACGAACTGCGTCGCGCCGATGGCCAAGGTCCTCGACGAGAGCTTCGGCATCGTCAAGGGTCTGATGACGACCGTCCACGCGTACACGAACGACCAGCGCATCCTGGACTTCCCGCACAAGGACCTGCGCCGCGCCCGCGCCGCCGCGATCAACATCATCCCGACCACGACCGGTGCCGCCAAGGCCACCGCCCTGGTCCTGCCCCAGCTCAAGGGCAAGCTCGACGGCATCGCGCTGCGCGTCCCGGTCCCCACCGGCTCCGTCACCGACCTGGTGGTCGAACTGGACCGCGAGGTCACCAAGGACGAGGTCAACGCCGCGTTCAAGTCGGCGGCCGACAGCCAGCTGAAGGGCATCCTGGAGTACACCGAGGACGCGCTCGTCTCCTCGGACATCGTCAACTGGCCCGCGTCCTGCACCTTCGACTCCTCGCTCACCATGGCGCAGGGCAAGCAGGTGAAGATCGTCGGCTGGTACGACAACGAGTGGGGCTACTCCAACCGCCTCGCCGACCTGACCGTCTACGTCGGCGAACGGCTCTGACCGGTCCCCTCAAGCAGGGCTCGCAGCACACGCTGCGGGCCTTGCGCCACTTCAGGAGTCAACGAAACCATGAAGACGATCGATGACCTCCAGGTCGCGGGCCGCCGGGTCTTCGTCCGCGCCGACCTCAACGTCCCCCTGTCGGACGGGACCATCACCGACGACGGCCGCATCCGGGCCGCCGTGCCGACCATCTCCGCGCTCGCCGACGCGGGCGCGCGGGTGATCGTCGCCTCGCACCTCGGCCGCCCCAAGGGCGCGCCCGACCCGCAGTACTCCCTCGCCCCCGTGGCCCAGCGGCTCGGCGAACTCCTCGGCAGGCCCGTCGCGTTCGCCTCCGACACGGTGGGCGAGAGCGCGCGCGCCACCGTCGGCGGGCTGGCCGACGGCGAGGTCGCCCTGCTGGAGAACCTCCGCTTCAACGCGGGCGAGACCAGCAAGGACGACGCCGAGCGCGGCGCGTTCGCCGACAGCCTCGCGGCCCTCGCCGACCTCTACGTGGGCGACGGCTTCGGCGCCGTCCACCGCAGGCACGCCTCCGTGTACGACCTCCCGGCCCGGCTGCCGCACGCGGCCGGCGGGCTGATCGCCACCGAGGTCGGCGTCCTGCGCAAGCTCACCGACGACGTGGCGCGCCCGTACGCCGTCGTCCTCGGCGGCGCCAAGGTGTCCGACAAGCTCGGCGTGATCGGCCACCTCCTCCAGCGCGCCGACCGCATCCTCATCGGCGGCGGCATGGTGTACACCTTCCTCGCGGCCCAGGGCCACGAGGTCGGGGACTCGCTGCTCCAGGCGGACCAGATCCCCGCGGTCCAGGGCTACCTGCGGGAGGCGGCGGAGCGCGGCGTCGAGTTCGTGCTGCCGGTGGACGTCGTCGCGGCGAAGGCGTTCCCCGACCTCAAGACCAAGGCGCCCGCCGACCCGCAGGTCGTCGCCGCCGACGCGCTGACCCCCGGCGTCCAGGGCCTCGACATCGGCCCGGAGACCAGGAAGCTGTACGCCGCGAAGCTCGCCGACGCGGCCACCGTGTTCTGGAACGGCCCGATGGGCGTCTTCGAGCACCCCGACTTCGCCGAGGGCACCAGGGCGGTCGCCCAGGCGCTGCTCGACAGCCCGGCCTTCACGGTCGTCGGCGGCGGCGACTCGGCGGCGGCGGTGCGCATCCTGGGCTTCGACGAGTCGGCGTTCGGCCACATCTCGACCGGCGGCGGCGCGAGCCTGGAGTACCTGGAGGGCAAGGAGCTGCCCGGCCTGGCCGCCCTCCAGGGCGGCGGGGACAGCGAGTGAACGGGCTGGTACGCGGCGTACGGCCGCGCAGCGGAGCGACGAGAGAAGGCACAGCGTGACCGAGGGACGCACCCCGCTCATGGCGGGCAACTGGAAGATGAACCTCAACCACCTTGAGGCCATCGCCCATGTCCAGAAGCTCGCCTTCGGCCTGTCCGACAAGGACTTCGACGCCGTCGAGGTCGCCGTCCTGCCGCCCTTCACCGACCTGCGGTCCGTGCAGACGCTGGTGGACGGCGACAAGCTGCAGATCAGGTACGGCGCGCAGGACATCTCCGCGTACGACTCCGGGGCCTACACAGGCGAGGTCTCGGGCGTCATGCTGGCGAAGCTGAACTGCGCCTACGCCGTCGTCGGCCACTCCGAGCGCCGCCAGTACCACGGCGAGGACGAGGCCGTCTGCAACGCCAAGGTGAAGGCGGCCTACCGGCACGGGATCACCCCGATCCTGTGCGTCGGCGAGCCGCTGGAGGTCCGCAAGGCGGGCACGCACGTCGCGCACACGCTGGCCCAGCTCGACGGCGGTCTGAAGGACGTCCCGGCCGAGCAGGCCGCGTCCGTCGTGATCGCCTACGAGCCGGTCTGGGCCATCGGCACCGGCGAGGTCGCCACGCCGGACGACGCGCAGGAGGTGTGCGGCGCGATCCGCGCGCGGCTCGCCGAGCTGTACGGCCGCCCGCTGGCGGACGGGGTGCGCATCCAGTACGGCGGCTCGGTCAAGGCGGCGAACGTCGCGGCGATCATGGCCAAGCCCGATGTGGACGGCGCGCTGGTCGGCGGGGCCGCGCTGGACGCGGACGAGTTCGTCAAGATCGTCCGGTTCCGCGACCAGTAGGGCCCCTGTACGCTGTCCGGGACCGGGGGGAGCGGGTACGTCCGCGCCCTCCGGCCCCGTGGTGCCGGTCACCCCGGCAGCCCGATCGAATGTCCGTCCGTTGGTGAGAGAGTTGGTTCAGTCGTGGAAACGGCGTTCCAGATCGCGCTGATCGTCTTCAGCTTCCTGTTGGCCCTCCTCGTGCTGATGCACAAGGGGAAGGGCGGCGGCCTCTCCGACATGTTCGGCGGAGGCATGCAGTCCTCGGTCGGCGGCTCGTCCGTCGCCGAGCGGAACCTCGACCGGATCACCGTGGTCGTCGGCCTCGCCTGGGCGGGGATCATCGTGGTGCTCGGTCTGCTGATGCGGTCCTAGGTCCCGGCCCGGAGGTGGTGCTTCCGCCTCCGGCGCCCGGCGGCCGCCGGGCCTCCAAGTCAGTAACTCCCAGCACTGGACGTGCGTTGAGCCTTGCATAGACTGAGGACTTCGCAGGATGGCAGGCAGGGAGTGACGACCGTGGCAGGTGGCAACGCGATCCGGGGCAGCCGGGTCGGGGCGGGGCCCATGGGTGAGGCCGAGCGCGGCGAGTCCGCGCCCCGGCTGAGGGTCTCCTTCTGGTGCGCGAACGGGCACGAGACACAGCCCAGCTTCGCCAGCGACGCACAGATCCCGGATACCTGGGACTGTCCGCGCTGCGGCTTCCCGGCGGGAACCGAACGCGACGCGCCCCCGGCGCCGCCGCGTACCGAGCCCTACAAGACGCATCTGGCGTACGTCCGCGAGCGCCGCAGCGACGCCGACGGCGAGGCGATCCTCGCCGAGGCGCTGGCGAAGCTGCGGGGCGAGATCTAGTGCCGTGCCGGGCGCCGTGAGTCGGTGAACCTTTCCGGTCACAGCACTAGAGACGTCCGTCCCGGAGGACCCGGGTGCCGGCCCGTGTGGCCGGTGCCCGGGTCCTCCGCGCTTCCGGGGCGCGGGCCGGGGAGCCGGTGTACGGGTCCCGACCGGTGATCGGCTAGCGTGCGGCGGGAGTTTCCTGCGTGCGAGAACAAAAGGCGGATCATGAGGCTCGATCAGACGGCGGAGTGGCGTGCGCTCGCCGGACACCGGGACGCGCTGGGCGAGGTGGGGCTGCGGGCGGAGTTCGACGCCGACCCGGGCCGCGCCGGGCGGTTCGCGGTCCAGGCCGGGGACCTGTACATCGACTACTCGAAGCAGCTCGTCACCGACGAGACGCTGCGGCTGCTCGTCGCGCTCGCCGGGGCCACCGGCGTCGCCGCCCTGCGGGACGCGATGTTCCGTGGCGAGAGGATCAACGTCACGGAGGGGCGGGCGGTGCTGCACACGGCGCTGCGCGCGCCGCGTGACGCGGTGGTGGAGGTGGACGGGGAGAACGTCGTCCCGCGCGTCCACGAGGTGCTGGACCGGATGGCTGATTTCTCGCGCCGCGTCCGGTCGGGGGAGTGGACCGGCCACACGGGCCGCCGCATCAGGGCCGTGGTCAACATCGGCATCGGCGGCTCCGACCTCGGCCCGGCCATGGCGTACGAGGTGCTGCGCCCGTACACCGACCGCGCGCTGACGCACCGCTTCGTGTCGAACGTGGACGGCGCCGACCTGCACGAGGCGCTGCGCGGCCTGGACCCGGCGGAGACGCTGTTCGTCGTCTCGTCGAAGACGTTCACGACGATCGAGACGATCACCAACGCCACGTCGGCCAGGCAGTGGCTGCTCGACGGCCTCGGCGCGGGGCAGGAGGCCGTGGCGCGGCACTTCGTCGCCGTCTCGACCAACGCGGACGAGGTCGCGCGGTTCGGGATCGACACCGCCACCATGTTCGAGTTCTGGGACTGGGTCGGCGGGCGGTACTCCTACGACTCGGCGATCGGTCTGTCGCTGATGATCGCGATCGGTCCCGACCGCTTCCGGGAGATGCTCGACGGTTTCCACACCATCGACGAGCACTTCCGCACGGCTCCCTTCGAGGCCAACGCGCCCGTGCTGCTCGGCCTGCTGGGTGTCTGGTACGGGGCGTTCTTCGGGGCGCAGTCGCACGCGGTGCTGCCGTACAGCCATTACCTGTCGCGGTTCACGGCGTACCTCCAGCAGCTCGACATGGAGTCGAACGGCAAGTCCGTCACCCGTGGGGGTGAACCGGTGGACTGGCAGACCGGGCCCGTGGTGTGGGGGACACCGGGGACGAACGGGCAGCACGCGTACTACCAGCTGCTGCACCAGGGCACCAAGGTCATCCCCGCCGACCTGATCGGCTTCGCCCGGCCGGTCGGCGAGCTGTCCCCCGCGCTCGCCGCGCAGCACGACCTGCTGATGGCGAACCTCTTCGCCCAGGGCCAGGCCCTCGCCTTCGGCAAGACCGCCGAGGAGGTGCGCGCCGAGGGCGTTCCCGACGCGCAGGTGCCGCACCGCACGTTCCCCGGCAACCGGCCGACCACCACCATCCTGGCCGCCGAGCTGAGCCCCTCGGTGCTCGGGCAGCTGATCGCGCTGTACGAGCACAAGGTGTTCGTGCAGGGCGCGGTGTGGGACATCGACTCGTTCGACCAGTGGGGCGTGGAGCTGGGCAAGGTCCTCGCCAAGCGCGTGGAGCCCGCGCTCACCGAGGGCGCCGAGATCCCCGGGCTCGACCCGTCCACCACCGCCCTCGTCGCCGCCTACCGGAAGCTGCGCGGCCGCTGACACGGGAACGCCCCCGGCCCCCCCGTCACCGTGCGGTGCGGAAGCCGGGGGCGGCCGTCAGCCTCCGGGGCGCAGCCCCGCCGCCGCCGGTACGTCCACCAGCCACAGCGTCCGCGACAGGCCGAACGCCCCCGCCGCCGGGGCACGCAGCTCCCCCGGCTCCGAGAACGCCGTCGCCACCGCGTCCGCCTTGTCCTCGCCCGCCGCCAGCAGCCACACCTCGTGCGCCGTGCGGATGGTGGGCAGGGTCAGCGAGACACGTGTCGGCGGCGGTTTGGGCGCGTCGTGCACGGCGACGACCGTGCGCTCCGTCTCCCGCACGCCCGGCAGCCCCGGGAACAGCGAGGCGACGTGCGTGTCAGGGCCGACGCCGAGCAGCAGCACGTCGAACGGGCCGGGCGCGGCGGCGAGCTCCGCCGCGTACGCCTCCGCCGCCGCCTCGGCGTCCGCGCCCCACGGCCCGTCCGAGGCGGGCATCGGGTGCACGCGGTCCGGGTCGAGCGGCACGGCGTCGAGCAGCGCGGCGCGCGCCTGCCCGTGGTTGCGGTCCGGGTCGTCCTGCGGGACGAAGCGCTCGTCGCCCCACCACAGGTCGAGACTGCCCCAGTCCACGGCGTCCCTGGCGGGCGAGGCGGCGACGGCGGCCAGCACCCCGTTGCCGTTCCGGCCGCCGGTGAGGACGACGGACGCGGAGCCCCGCGCGGTCTGGGCGTCCACGATCCTGGTGATCAGCCGGGCCGCCACCGCCTGGGCCATGAGGTCCTTGTCGCGGTGGACGACCAGCTCACGTGCCACGGTCATGCCGGCGGCTCCCCGTTCTTCCCGCCCGCGGACCGGGACCGCGGCGCCTTCTTCTGCGCCGCCTTGCCCGCTGCCCTGCCCGGCGCCTTCGCGGGCGCCTTGCGCGGTGTCCTGGCCGGGGCCTTGGCGGCGGGCCTGGCCACGGCGGTACCGTGCGCGCCGTCCCCCGGCGCGGCGTCCACCGACTCCGCCGCGCCCGCCGGAGGCCCGGCCGCCTCGGCGGCCGAGGTGCCCGGCGGGGTGTTCAGCCGGCCCAGGCCGTGCCGCACCGTGCCCGCGTACGCCTCGTCCGGATCGAGCCGCCGCAGCTCCTCCGCGATCAGCTCCGCCGTGGAACGCCGGTGCAGCGCCACATGCCGGTCCGGCTGGCCCGGTACGGCGAGGGTGGCCAGCGCGCCGTCCGGCCGGTCCAGGCAGATCACGCCGTCCGCCGTCGTGAGGCGCACCGCCGTGATGCCGGGGCCGTCGGAGACGACCCGGCCCACCGGCACGTGGAGCCGTTCGGCCAGCCACAGGGCCAGCAGCTCCGTGCTCGGGTTGTACTCCTCGCCCTCGACCTCGGCCGCCGTGACCTTCGTGTGCTTCTGGTCGAGCGCCGCCGCGAGGACGCTGCGCCACGGCGTGACGCGCGTCCACGCCAGGTCGGTGTCGCCAGGCGCGTACACCTCCGCCCGGGACACCAGGGCCGCCACCGGGTCCTCCGTCGCCGCCGCGTCGGTGATCCGGCGCTGCGCCAGCGTGCCGAGCAGGTCGTCCGCCGGGTGCGCGGGCGCCTCGTCCGGCCACCAGACGACGACGGGCGCGTCCGGCAGGAGCAGCGGCAGGACGACGCTGTAGGCGTGCGCCGACAGTTCGCCGTGCAGCCGCAGCAGGACGGTCTCGCCGTTGCCCGCCTCGCCGCCGACCCGGACCTCCGCGTCGAGACGCGCCCCGGCGCGTTCCCGCGGGGAGCGGCCCGGCCGCTTGATGACGACCAGGATGCGCGACGGGTGCTCCTTCGACGCCTCGCTGGCCGCCTTCAGGGCGTCGTAGTGGTTGCCCTCGTCCGTGACGATGACGAGGGTCAGCACCATCCCGACCGCCGCGCCCACGGTGCGGCGGCCCTCGACGAGCGCGGTGTTGATGCGGGCGGACGTCGTGTCCGTGAGGTCGATGTTCATGGGCGGCGCCAGCTCCGTCCGTCTCGTGCGAGCATCTCGTCGGCCTCCGCCGGGCCCCACGAACCGGCCGGGTACGGCGCGGGCCGCCCGTGCCTGGCCCAGAACTCCTCGACCGGGTCGAGGATCTCCCAGGAACGCTCGACCTCCTGGTGGCGGGGGAAGAGGTTGGCGTCGCCGAGGAGGACGTCGAGGAGCAGGCGCTCGTACGCCTCCGGGCTGGACTCGGTGAAGGACTCGCCGTAGGCGAAGTCCATCGTGACGTCCCGGATCTCCATCTGGGTGCCGGGCACCTTCGAGCCGAAGCGCACGGTGACGCCCTCGTCCGGCTGGACGCGGATCACCAGCGCGTTGTGCCCCAGCTCCTGCGTCTCCGTCGCGTCGAACGGCGAGTACGGCGCCCGCTGGAAGACGACGGCGATCTCGGTGACGCGCCGCCCCAGCCGTTTGCCCGTGCGCAGGTAGAACGGCACCCCGGCCCAGCGCCGGTTGTCGATCTCCAGCTTCACCGCCGCGTAGGTGTCGGTCACCGACTGCGGGTCGATGCCCTCCTCCTCCAGGTAGCCGGGCACCTTCTCGCCGCCCTGCCACCCGGCCGTGTACTGGCCGCGCACGGTGTGCCGCGCCAGGTCGGCGGGCAGCTGGACGGCCGAGAGGACCTTCAGCTTCTCCCTGACCAGCGCGTCCGCGTCGAAGGACGCGGGCTCCTCCATCGCGGTGAGGGCGAGGAGCTGGAGGAGGTGGTTCTGGATGACGTCCCGGGCCGAGCCGATGCCGTCGTAGTAGCCCGCGCGGCCGCCGATGCCGATGTCCTCGGCCATCGTGATCTGCACATGGTCCACATAACCGCGGTTCCAGATCGGCTCGAACATCGTGTTGGCGAAGCGGAGCGCCAGGATGTTCTGGACGGTCTCCTTGCCGAGGTAGTGGTCGATGCGGAAGACCTCGGCGGGCGGGAACACCTCGTGCACGATCTGGTTCAGCTCCTGCGCCGACTCCAGGTCGCGGCCGAACGGCTTCTCGATCACCGCGCGCCGCCACGACCCCGCGGCCGGGTCGGACAGGCCGTGCCGCTTCAGCTGCCGCACCACCGTGGGGAAGAACTTCGGCGGCACCGACAGGTAGAACGCGAAGTTACCGCCCGTGCCGTGCTCCTTGTCCAGCTCCTCGATGGTGTCCCGCAGCTGCCCGAACGCCTCGTCGTCGTCGAAGTCGCCGGAGACGAAGCGCATCCCCTCGGCCAGCTGCCGCCACACCTCCTCACGGAACGGCGTGCGCGAGTACCGCTGCACCGAGTCGTGCACGACCTGCGCGAAGTCCTCGTCCTCCCAGTCGCGGCGGGCGAAGCCCACCAGGGAGAACCCCGGCGGCAGCAGCCCCCGGTTCGACAGGTCGTACACGGCGGGCATCAGCTTCTTGCGTGACAGGTCGCCGGTGACGCCGAAGATCACCAGGCCGGAGGGCCCGGCGATCCTCGGCAGCCGGCGGTCCTGCGCGCTGCGCAGCGGGTTCGTGAACCCGTCCCGCGTCCGCGCGCGGGGCTTCGAGCCGTCGCTCACCGGTGCGTCAGCCCTTCCCGGACCCGGCGAGGCGCTCCAGCTCGGCCTTGGTGGAGTCCAGCAGGCCGTTCCACGCGGTCTCGAACTTGTCCACGCCCTCGTCCTCCAGGACCTGCACGACGTCGTCGTACGAGACGCCGACCCCGGCCAGGGCGTCGAGGTCCGCGCGCGCCTGCGCGTAGGTGCCGCGGACCGTGTCGCCGGTGATCTCGCCGTGGTCCTCGGTGGCGCGCAGCGTGGGCTCCGGCATGGTGTTGACCGTGCCGGGCGCGACGAGGTCGGCCACGTACAGCGTGTCCTTGTACGCCGGGTCCTTCACGCCCGTCGAGGCCCACAGGGGCCGCTGGACGTTGGCCCCCGCGCGGGACAGCGCCTGCCAGCGGTCGGCGGCGACGACCTCCTCGTACGCCTGGTACGCCAGCCGCGCGTTCGCGACCGCGGCCTTGCCCTTCAGCTCCAGGGCCTCGGGGGTGCCGATGTCCGCGAGCCGCTTGTCGATCTCGGTGTCCACGCGGGACACGAAGAACGACGCGACCGAGTAGATCTCCTTCAGGTCGAGCCCGCGGGACTTCGCCTGTTCAAGACCGGCCTGGTACGCGTCCATCACCTCGCGGTAGCGGTCCAGCGAGAAGATCAGCGTGACGTTGACGCTGATGCCGCGGCCGATCGTCTCCGTGATGGCGGGCAGGCCCGCGCGGGTCGCCGGGATCTTGATGAACGTGTTGGGCCGGTCCACCAGCCAGGCCAGCTGCTTGGCCTCGGCGACGGTCGCGTGCGTGTCGTGCGCCAGCCGCGGGTCCACCTCGATGGAGACCCGGCCGTCGAGACCGCCGGTCGCCTCGTACACCGGGCGCAGCACGTCGGCGGCGTCCCGTACGTCGGCGGTGGTGATCATCCGCACGGCCTCCTCGACCGTCACCCGGCGGGCGGCGAGGTCGGCGAGCTGCTCCTCGTAGCCCGCGCCCTCGGAGATCGCCTTCTGGAAGATGGACGGGTTGGTGGTCACCCCCACCACGTGCTGCTGGTCGAGGAGTTCGCCGAGGTTGCCCGAGGAGATCCGGCCGCGTGACAGGTCGTCGAGCCAGATCGCCACACCCTCGTCGGAGAGGCGCTTGAGTGCGTCGGTCATGAGAATCGCATCTCCTGCTTGTCGTGTATCTGTGTCAGCGCTCGGCGGCAGCGAGGGATTCCCGTGCGGCCTGCGCGACCGCTTCGGGGGTGATGCCGAACTCGCGGTACAGCGTCTTGTAGTCGGCCGAGGCGCCGAAGTGTTCGAGCGACACCACGCGCCCCGCCCCGCCCACGTAACGGTGCCAGGTCAGCCCGATGCCCGCCTCGACCGCCACGCGGGCACCCACGGACGGGGGCAGCACGCTGTCCCGGTACGCCTCGTCCTGCTCCTCGAACCACTCGGCGCACGGCATCGACACGACGCGCGTGGGCACGCCCTCGGCCTGGAGCGCCTCGCGCGCGGCGACGGCGAGGTGCAGCTCGGAGCCGGTGCCGATCAGGATGACGCGGGGCGTGCCGCCCTCGGCCTCGGTGTGGACGTAACCGCCCTTGGCCGTCGCGTCGTTCGGCGCGTATGTCGGGACGTTCTGCCGGGTCAGGGCCAGGCCGTGCGGCGCCGGGGCGCTCGCGTGCCGCTTCAGGATCTCGCGCCAGGCGAGGGCCGTCTCGTTGGCGTCCGCCGGGCGGACGACGTTCAGCCCCGGGATGGCGCGCAGCGCGGCCAGGTGCTCGACGGGCTGGTGGGTCGGGCCGTCCTCGCCCAGGCCGATCGAGTCGTGCGTCCAGACGTACGTCACCGGCAGCTTCATCAGCGCGGCGAGGCGGACGGCCGGGCGCATGTAGTCGGAGAACACGAGGAACGTGCCGCCGTAGATCCGCGTGTTGCCGTGGAGGGCGATGCCGTTCATGGCCGAGCCCATGGCGTGCTCGCGGATGCCGAAGTGGACGGTGCGGCCGTACGGGTCCGCCTCGGGCAGCGGGTTGCCCGCCGGGAGGAACGAGGAGGACGCGTCGATCGTCGTGTTGTTGGAGCCCGCGAGGTCGGCCGAGCCGCCCCACAGCTCGGGCAGCACGTCGCCGAGCTTCTTCAGGACCTCGCCGGACGCCTTGCGGGTCGCGACGTCGGTGCCCGCGTCGAAGACCGGCAGGGCCTTCTCCCAGCCCTCGGGCAGCTCGCCGGCCCGCACGCGGTCGAACTCGGCGGCACGGTCGGGGTTCGCCTTGCGCCAGGCGGCGAACCGCTCGTCCCAGGCGGCGTGCTCCTCGCGGCCGCGGTCCACGGCCTTGCGGGCGTGCGCGAGGACGGCGTCCTCGACGGCGAAGTCCGCCTCCGGGTCGAAGCCGAGGACGCGCTTGGTGGCGGCCACCTCGTCGGCGCCCAGGGCCGAGCCGTGCGCCGCCTCGGTGTTCTGCGCGCCGGGCGCGGGCCAGGCGATGATCGACCGGGCGGCGATGATCGAGGGACGGCCGGTCTCCGCGCGGGCGGCGGTGAACGCCTCGTACAGCGCGGCCGGGTCCAGGTCGCCGCTGTCCTGCGGCGCGACGCGCTGGACATGCCAGCCGTACGCCTCGAAGCGGGCGAGCACGTCCTCGGAGAACGCGGTGGCGGTGTCGCCCTCGATGGAGATGTGGTTGTCGTCGTAGAGCAGGACGAGGTTGCCCAGCTTCTGGTGCCCGGCCAGGGAGGCGGCCTCGGCGGCGACGCCCTCCTGGAGGCAGCCGTCGCCCGCGACGACCCAGACGGTGTGGTCGAAGGGGGAGGTGCCCGGCTCCGCGTCCGGGTCGAACAGGCCGCGCTCGTAGCGGGCGGCCATGGCCATGCCGACGGCGTTGCCGACACCCTGGCCGAGGGGCCCCGTGGTGGTCTCGACGCCCACGGTGTGCCCGTGCTCGGGGTGCCCCGGCGTCCTGCTGCCCCAGGTGCGGAAGGACTTGAGGTCGTCCAGCGTCAGGCCGTATCCGGCCAGGTAGAGCTGGATGTAGAGCGTGAGGCTGGTGTGCCCCACGGACAGGACGAAACGGTCGCGGCCCGTCCAGTCGGGGTCGGACGGGTCGTGGCGCATGAGCTTCTGGAACACCAGGTAGGCCGCCGGTGCCAGGCTCATCGCCGTGCCGGGGTGACCGTTACCGACCTTCTGGACGGCATCCGCGGCCAGGACACGGGCGGTGTCCACGGCTCGCCGGTCCAGGTCGGTCCATTCGAGATCTGAGGTGGTCGCCTTGCTGCTCACCCTGCGTCAGGGCTCCTCTCCGCGTCAGTCAGGCCGGTGACGGGACCGTGGCCGCCTGGCGGCGGAGTGACGGCTCACCGGGCCGGTCCGAGCCTACCTCCGGCCCCTCCGCCGTCCGGCGGCGAGAGGGCACTCGGCGACCCTTCCAGGGTGCCCCGGATCATCCCGCCGGGCACGCCGGGCGGGCCGCCGCCGGGACCGGCCGCCGCCGGGCCGGATGGGGGGCCCGGCGACAAGCCGCGTAATCCGGGCGTCTAGAGTGACGGGGTGTACGCGAAGTCCCACCCGACGGTCCACCCGACCGGTTTCGCGTCCGGGCAGCCGCCCGCAGCG
Source organism: Streptomyces sp. MS19 (assembly GCF_047200595.1). Taxonomy (NCBI): domain Bacteria; kingdom Bacillati; phylum Actinomycetota; class Actinomycetes; order Kitasatosporales; family Streptomycetaceae; genus Streptomyces; species Streptomyces sp. MS19. The sequence goes on from NZ_JBJZOH010000010.1 coordinate 26,736, forward strand.
CACCATTCCGCTGAATCCGCTGATGTCGCACAACCAGGGGTGTCCGTGACGGCCGTCGATTCCCGTCCCGTGGCAGAGCACCGACAGGTCGCCGGCCGCGTGACCGCGGGAGCCCGGGTCAAGGCGTTCGTCTCGCTGACGAAGCCTCGCATTATCGAGCTGCTCCTGACCACGACCGTGCCCGTGATGTTCCTGGCCGAGGGCGGCGTCCCCGACCTGTGGCTGGTGCTCGCCACCTGCGTCGGCGGCTACCTGTCGGCGGGCGGCGCGAACGCGCTCAACATGTACATCGACCGCGACATCGACGCGCTGATGGACCGCACGCGCAACCGCCCGCTCGTCACCGGTGTGCTGCGTCCCGCCGAGGCGCTGGTCTTCGGGCTCGCGCTCGCCGTCGTCTCGACGCTGTGGTTCGGGCTGCTGGTCAACTGGGTCTCGGCCTGGCTGGCGCTGGGCGCGCTCCTCTTCTACGTCGTCGGCTACACGATGATCCTCAAGCGCCGCACGGCGCAGAACATCGTGTGGGGCGGCATCGCGGGCTGCCTGCCGGTCTTCATCGGCTGGTCGTCGGTCACCGGAACGGTCTCCTGGGGCGCGGTCGTCCTCTTCCTGGTGATGTTCTTCTGGACGCCGCCGCACTACTGGCCGCTGTCCATGAAGGTGAAGGACGACTACGAGCGGGTCGGCGTCCCGATGCTGCCGGTCATCGCCGCGAACACCGTGGTCGCCCGCCAGATCGTCGTCTACAGCTGGGTCATGGTCGCCGTTTCGCTGCTGCTGTGGCCGCTGGGCTACGCGGGCTGGTTCTACACGGTCGTCGCGGCCGTGGCGGGCGGCTGGTGGCTGTGGGAGGCGCACGCGCTCCAGGCCCGCGCCCGCGCGGGGGCGAAGGGCGCGAAACTGAAGGAGATGCGGCTGTTCCACTGGTCCATCACCTACGTCTCGATCGTCTTCCTGGCCGTCGCCCTCGACCCGTTCGTCAGCTGACCCCGCGCCGCGCGGGCTACCGGGCAGTAGCATGAGCCGTATGGCTGACACCGGTGAGAACACCCCGCCCCCGGACCCCGTGACCCCCGCCGCGGCTTCCGACGATGTTTCCGCCGGCACGCCCGCCGCCGACGGGGAGGACGGCGTCCTCGGCCGCCGGGTCGCGCGGCTCGCGAAGCGCGTGCGGTCGTTCGCCGCCGCACACGGCGGCGCGGCCGGCACCGAGGGGCAGATCGCGTACCTGGGCGCCCGCGGCCACCGCCTCGTGCTCGTCGGCGCGGACGGCGCCTGGGGCGACGTGGTGGCGCCCGACCGGGGCGAACTCACCGCCGCCGCGGCGGCCGCCGGGGTGACGCTGCGCGAGAAGCTGGACGGCGAGACGGCCGCGCGGCTGCGCACCGGCCCGTACGAGTGGTCCCGCATGGCGGGCATCCAGATCGGCGGCGGGCGGCACACCGCCTGATCCCCGGCACCCGGGAGGGGTCCGTTCCGTTGTCCCGTACGTCATGACAGACATGAGCGCCGCACCCCTCGTGGACCAGTACGGCCACGGCGTCCTCCACGGCGAGGCGGCGCCCGGCGTCTTCGAACGGCGCCTCGCGGAGGCGGGCGGCGCGACCTGGCGGGCCGTGCTCCGCTGGTGCCCGCCGCTGCTCGGGCTCGACGCGGACGTCCCCGCCACCCGCTACCTGGCGCGGCGGCGCGAGCTGGGCGCGTACACCGCCACCCGCCTGCTGCTGCGCGGCAGCGGCATCCGCGTCTTCCTGCTGGCCGACGCCGCGGAGGCGGGGGAGACGGACGACGGCGAACTGACCGGCCCCGCCGCGACGGCCTCGGCCGCCGGCGGCACCACGCGCCCGCTGGCCGGGCTGACCGCGCTCGCCGCACGGGCGGCCGGCACCGCCGGGACAGCCCGCGCCTTCCTCGACCACGCGGCGGAGTCCCTCGTCACGGCGGCCCGCGACACCGCCGCGTTCGTGTGCGCCGCAGACGGCCTCGGCGGGGAAGGGCTGCCCGAGCCCACCGCCGTACGGCACGCGGCGGACCGCTGGCTCGCCGACCCGCGCGGGCCACGGCGCCCGGGTCCTGTCGTCACCCTCCACCTGCTGTGGGGCGCGCTGGCCACCGGGCGCCCCGTCCAGCTGCACTGCGGCGACCCGATGCCCCTCGTACCGCTGCTGCACGCGACGGCGGGCGCGGGGACGCTCGTTCTCCTGCCGTCCCGCGACCACCACCGGGCGGCGGCGCGGCTGGCCTCCGCCTTCCCGCACGTGTACGCCGACGCCGGTCCCGAACCCGCGGCGGCGCTCGCGGAGGCGCCGCCGGGCAAGCTGCTCTTCTCCACCAGGGCGGGGACGCTGCCGGAGCTGCACGTCGCCCGCGCCGGGCTGTTCCGGCAGGCGCTGGGCGCGGCCCTGCGCGCGCGTCCGCACGCCGAGGCCGCCAGGACCGCCCGCCAGATCGGCGGCGGCACCGCGCGCCAGGTCTACCGCCTGGGGGAAGCGGTCCAGGTGTACTGACCTGTGATCAAAGGGAGCGGCGCCGGATCGTCCCTGTACCGGGCTGTCCGGGGCGAGCCGGCAACGCGGCGAGCACGCGCGCCCCGGGACACCGCCCAGCCGTCAGGCCGGGGGAGCGTCGCGAGCGGGGCGACCCCTTTGAAGACGAGCCCCGAGGGCGGTGCCCGGACCCGGCTGTCAGAGGAACGGGACCCAGGGCTCGTCCGGCAGGTGCGCGAAGCGGCCGAAGCGGCCGGGGTCCAGATCGCCGTAGGTCTTCACCAGGCCGCGGATCGTCTCGGCGTCCACGTTGTGCAGGTCGCCCCCCGACGCCGCCTCCGCGTAGGAGAGGTAGGCGTACGCGGCGTCGGCGTGGGCGCGGCCCGCCGGACTGTCGTGCGTGACGCCCTCGGGCAGGGTCGTCGCGCGTTCCACGAACCGCTGCACGTTCGGCTCCACGCCGTCCGTCCAGGTGTCGAACGGGTAGACGTCGCCCAGGAGGCTGCCGGTGAAGCCGGGGTCGCCCATCATCTCCGCCGCACGTTCCGGGTCCCGGGAGGTCACGGCCAGGAGCTTCCTGGCGTCCGTGTCCAGGGGGTTCCCGGCGGCGTCGGTCCTGCCGCGCCCGTGGGCGAGGGTGTCGATCACCGACTCGGTCAGGTCGTGGCCGAACTCCCGGCCGAGGGGGACGGTCGAGTGGCTCAGCACGCTGCCGAAGCCGCTCAGCGCGGCGATGTCCTCGTCGTCGGCGTGGCCGCCCTCCGGCAGGCGGCGGGTGAGGCCGGTCAGCGGGGGAGGGGGGATCGCGTCCCACTCCTCGCGCTGGCTCACGCCGCCCAGTTCCGGGTCCAGCAGGACGGTGACGCCGTCGCCCGCGACACGCATGAGGTGGTCGCCCAGCTCCCGGAGGCGGTCGGTGCCCGCCGTCCAGTGACGCCCGCCCAGCGCGCCCAGGCTGCTCTCGTCGAACACCCGGTAGAAGTCGTCGAGGTAGGCCCGTTCGTCCGCGGTGAGGCGGCGGGACGCCTCGCCGGGGGAGGCCGGGCCGTAGTCGTCGAAGAGGCCGTGGAGAATGCCCTCGACGCCGGCCAGGGCCTGGAGCATCTCCTCCGCCGCCGTCCCGTGGTCGCTCTCCAGCAGGTCGTTCAGTCGGCCGGCCGCCCACCTCGCCATGCCGGGGTTGATCCACAGGCTCTTCAGCGGCCCCTCGGACAGGTCGTACTCGTGCTTCGTGAGCTCGCCCGCCAGCTCGGTCATCTGCCGGTGGTACGTCTCGATGACGGCGGTCAGCTCCTCGTTCGCCGTCCTCGCGTCGTCGGCCGCGTCCTGGAGGTGGCGCGCGCGGATCTCCACGGCCCAGTCGTCGAGGGAGACGTGGTACATCCCGTCGGACCCGATGGCCGGGCTGATCGTGCGCGTCCCGTGCCCGGGGAGGGTGACGGGGACGGCGCGTGGGGGGAGGCCGTCCGCGCTCGGCGGCAGCGCCGCCATGACGCGGTTCACGGCCTCCACCCAGCCGTTGTACTCGTTGACGGAGCCGCTGAGATGGTGGGTGTAGCCGACGTCGAGGCCGCCGTCGCCGAGGATCAGGCGGACCGTCTCGTTCTCGGCGTCGATCGCGAGGTTCATCGCGCGGATCAGGAGGCTCGGGACGTCCTTCAGCTCGGCGGGGCGCAACTGGCGGTCCGTCTCCTTGACGCGGCCCTCGGCGTCGACGAGGGACGAACCGTCCAGCTCGCCCGCCTCCGCGGCGATCGCGGTGGCCCGTCCGGCGATGTCCGCCGCGTCGGTGCCCTCGGCGGCGGCGCGGGCGTAGACGGCCGCCTTCTCCGCCATGTCCTCCGAGTCCACCTCGTCGCAGAACGTCTTCTGCGCCACCCACGGCCAGCAGCCGGCCTTCTCCTGCACATGGTCCCTGGTGAAGTGGAGATCGGGCATACCGGGCGCGCCTCTTTGCCTGGGGGAATCATGGGGTCGGACCAACCAGACCCTCACGCAGGCGGCTTGACGCCCGGTCACATCATCGCGTCGCTCCGGTGAACGGAAGCCGTCCAGCGCCCCCAGCGGTGTCGCGGGGGCGCCGGCCGGGCGTCAGCAGCGCGTCCCGTCGTCCGGGACGGCCCCCTCCAGCAGATGCGCGTCCACCGCCGAGACGACGCAGTCGTCCCCAGAGGTGTACGCGCTGTGGCCCTCGCCGTCGAAGCTGAGCAGCGGCGCCACCTCCGGGCCGCCGATGGCCTCCTGCATCCGCGCCGCCCCGGCGTACGGGGTGGCGGGGTCGCCCGTCGTGGCGACCAGCAGCAGCGGCGACGCGGCGTCCGGCGCGTCGTACCGGGGCCGTTCCGTCTCCGACGCGGGCACGGGCCAGCCGTCGCAGCCGGTCAGGCCCCACATCATGTCCGCGCCGAAGACCGGGGAGAGCGCGACGAGCTCGTCCTCGTGGGAGCGCGCCTCCTCGACGGACATGCCGGACGGGTCGTCGGCGCACTGGATCGCGGTGAAGGCGTCGTTCTGGTTGCTGTAACGGCCCTGCGCGTCACGGCCGTTGTAGAAGTCGGCGAGGAACAGGAGCGTGTCGCCGCTGCCCAGGGAGAGGGCCTCTTCGAGCGCCATCGTCAGGTACTCCCAGGACTCCTCGGAGTACAGCGTGGCGATGATGCCGGTCATCGCGAGGTCCGCCGTCAGCTCCCGGCCGTCCGGGTCCGAGGTCGGGAGGGGGCCGTCCTCCAGGCCGTCGAGGAACGCCGCCATCTCCTGCTGCCCGCCGGCCGGGTCGGTGCCGGTCGGGCAGGGCCCGTCCTCCTCGGCGGCGCAGTCCTCCAGGTAGTGCTCCAGCGCGAGCTGGAAGCCCTCCGTCTGGAGCCTGACCTGCTCCAGGACGTCGGGGGAGGGGTCCACGACCGCGTCGAGCACGGTGCGGCCGACCGAGCCGGGGAAGAGGTGCGCGTAGACGGCGCCGAGCTGCGTGCCGTAGGAGATGCCGAAGTAGTTGAGCCGCTCGTCGCCCAGGACATGGCGCAGGACGTCCATGTCGCGGGCGGCGTCGGTGGTGGAGACGTGCGGGAGGACGTCGCCCGAGTTCTCCTGGCACGCGGCGACGTACTCCGCGTCCCGCTCCTCGGCCTCGGCCAGCTCCGCCGCCGTGTCGGGGTCGCCGGAGTCCTCCTGCGCCCACGCGTCGACGGTCTCCCCGTCCAGGCAGACCACGCCCGCGCTCTCGCCGACGCCGCGCGGGTCGAAGCTCACCAGGTCGTAGCCGCCGTCGCGCAGTTCGCGGTACTCCTCCGCGAACTGCGGCAGCGTGTACACACCGGAGCCGCCCGGTCCGCCGAAGTTGAAGACGAGGGAGCCGAGCCGTTCGCCGGCCGGGGCGGTCGTCGCCGCCCGTATCAGGGCTATGCCTATCGTCCCGCCGTCCGGGTCTTCGTAGTCCAGCGGCACGGTGAGGGTCGCGCACTCCCAGTCCTCGCCGGGCGCCGTGCCGGTGCCCTGGAGCGGCGTCGGCGCCTCGCAGGTCTCCCAGGACAGCTCCTGCCGCCCGATGGTGTCGGGCAGCCCGTCGTAGCTGCCGGCCGGGCCCGCCGCCGAGCCGGACGGCCGGGAGTCCTGGGGCATGGCCAGGTCGTTCGTGCAGGCCGTGGCGGCGAGCAGGGCGACGGCGGCCACGGGGGCGAGAGCGGCCGGCGCGCGGCGTCGGCGGGTCCTGTGGCGGAACGGCGGAGGTGTCTTCGCGTATTTCATGGCACGCAGACCGTATCGCCACGCACCGACAGCGGACGCGCTGGGTGAGCCCCGGTTCAGGCGGTCGCGGGGACCCGGGGCTCGGCGGCCGTGCCGCCGCTCCCGTCCGCCGCTGCTTGCGGGGCGGGGCCGCCCCGGTCGCGGACCGACAGCAGCAGCCGCAGCGCCGCGATCCACACGAGCGTCGCGCCCAGTATGTGCAGGCCGACGAGGATCTCGGGCTCGTCCAGGAAGTACTGCGTGTAGCCGATCACGCCCTGTCCGAGCAGCACGGCCAGCAGGTCGCGGGCGCGTGCCCGGGTGACGCTCGACGCGTCCATCAGCCGCAGCCCGACGACCAGGGCCACCGTGCCGAGCACCACCACCCAGGCGAGGCCGGAGTGCACCCGGGTCACGGTGTCCCAGTCGAACGGCATCCGCTCGATGTCGCTGTCGTCGCCCGCGTGCTTGCCGCTGCCCGTCACCGCCGTGCCGGCGGTGACGAGGGCCGCGCTCGCGGCGGTCAGCGCCACGATCGCGCGCCGTACCGGCACCCCGACGAGCGGCCGGGGCGCCGCGTCGCCCTCGCGGGCTCTGATCCAGCTGACCGTGGTCACGGTGAGCAGCGCCATGGCGGCCAGGAAGTGCGCCGCGACGATGAACGGGTTCAGCTCGGTGAGGACCGTGACCCCGCCGAGTACGCCGTTGCTCATGATGACCCAGAACTGGGCCCAGCCGAGCCGGGTCAGCTCCCTGCGGCGCGGCTTCGCGGCGCGCGCGGCGACGATGAACCAGCCCGTGGCGGCGGAGACCACGTACGCCATCATCCGGTTGCCGAACTCGATGGCGCCGTGCAGGCCCATCTCGCGCGTCGCGACGAGGCTCTCGTCGCTGCACCGGGGCCAGGTGTCGCAGCCGAGGCCGGAGCCGGTCAGCCGGACCGCGCCGCCGGTCACGACGATGACCACGCTCATCACGAGCGCGGTGGTGGCCGCGCGCCGGACGGTCCTCGGGTGGGGGGTCCAGCGCCCGGCGATGTACGCGAGGGGGTTTCGCACCGCTTTCAGCACCCCGTCATCGTAGCCCCGAGCTTGTGCGCCGATTCACGAGCCCCCGGCCCCTCTCACTCCCAAAGGCCCCTCTCACTCCCAACGGCCCCTCTTACTCCCATCGAAAGAAGCGCGCCGCCGCGGCCGGCGCGAGGACGGCCCAGGCCGCGAGGACCCCTGTGTCCGCCCACGGCATGGCCGCCCCTTCCCGCAGCACGGACCGCAGGCCGTCCGCCAGCGCGCCCACCGGCAGCAGCTCCAGGACGGTCCGCACCCCGGCGGGGAAGTCGTCCAGCGGGATGATCACACCGCCGAAGAAGACCAGCAGGACGAAGACCAGGTTGGCCGCGGCCAGCGTCGCCTCCGCCCGCAGCGTCCCGGCCATCAGCAGCCCGAGCCCCGAGCAGGCGGCGGCCCCCAGCAGCATCAGGACGGCGACGGCGAGCGCGTTCCCGTGCGGTGACCACCCCAGGGCCAGGGCGACGACGCACAGCACCGCCGTCTGGAGCGCCAGCGTGACCAGTACCGCGCAGGTCTTCCCGCACATCAGCGCCCAGCGCGGCAGGGGAGAGGCGGCGAGCCGCTTCAGCACCCCGTAGCGCCGCTCGTACCCGGTCGCGATGGCCTGGCTGGTGAAGGCGGTGGACAGCACGGCGAGCGCCAGGATGCCGGGCGTCAGGAAGTCGACGCGGCCGTCGCCGCCGCCGTCCGGGAGGTCCACGATGTCCACCGCGCTGAACAGGACGAGCAGCAGCGTCGGGATCACCGCGGTGAGGAGCAGCTGCTCCCCGTTGCGCAGCAGCATCCGCGTCTCCAGCGCCGCCTGCGCCCTGATCATCCGGGACACCGGCGCCGCGCCGGGACGGGGTGCGTGACCGCTCATGACCGCAGCTCCTTGCCGGTCAGCTCCAGGAAGACGTCCTCCAGGGAGTGCCGCCGCGTGGTGATCCGGTCGGGCAGCACGCCGTGCTGCGCGCACCAGGCCGTGACGGTGGCGAGCATCCGCGGGCCGACCTCTCCGGCGACGCGGTAGCTCCCCGGGCTCGGCTCGGACACCTCGCTCCCGGCGGGCAGCGCGGCGCGCAGCGAGTCGAGGTCGAGGCCGGGCCGCCCGGCGAAGCGGAGGACGTCGGCCGCGCCGCCCCTGGCCAGTGCGTCGGGGCTGCCCTGGGCGACGACCCGGCCGCCGTCGATGATCGCGACATCGTCGGCCAGCTCCTCGGCCTCGTCCATGAAATGCGTGGTCAGCACGGTGGTGACGCCGTCCGTGCGCAGCGCGCGGATCAGGTCCCAGGTGGCGTGGCGTGCCTGCGGGTCGAGGCCCGCGGTCGGCTCGTCGAGGAAGACCAGCTCGGGGCGGCCGACCACGGCGAGCGCCAGCGCGAGCCGCTGCTTCTGGCCGCCGGACAGGCGGCGGTACGGGGTGCGGGCGGCGGGGCCGAGGCCGAGGCGCTCGGTCAGCTCGGCGGTGTCGAGGGGGTGCGCGTGCAGCCCGGCCATGTGGCGCAGGATCTCCCCGGCGCGCACGCCCGGGTACACGCCGCCCTCCTGGAGCATCACGCCCACGCGGGGCCGCAGCGTGTGCGCGTCGGCGACGGGGTCCAGGCCGAGGACGCGGACGCGGCCCGCGTCGGGGACGCGGTAGCCCTCGCAGCACTCGACGGTGGTGGTCTTGCCCGCGCCGTTCGGGCCGAGCACGGCCGTCACGGTCCCGGCGCCGACGGTCAGGTCCAGGCCGTCCACGGCGGTGGTGGCGCCGTACCGCTTGACCAGGCCGCTGACCACGACGGCCGGTGCGGCGGCTCCTGTGGACTGCATGGGGGCGAGTCTAGGTCGGGGCCCGTGCCCGCCGGGCCCGGGGGCTTCGCGGGCCGGTGGAGCTTAGGCATGCCTTACGTGACGCACTCCATCCGGGCTGGTCAGGACGCGGCTTGCCCGTCTCCCGGGAATTACGCAACAATGGCGTTGTGAAAAACCGGAACGAGCAGCGCGACGCGCCCGCGGCCCCCCGGGCCGCCGGTGAGGCGGGCCTCTCCCCGGTGACCGACGAGCAGTCCGGCACACGGCAGCGCGTGGTCCGTTCCATCCGCGACCACGGCCCCTCCACGGCGGCCGAGCTGGCCGACCGGCTCGGCCTGACCCAGGCCGCCGTCCGCCGCCACCTCGACGCGCTCGCCGCCGACGGACTGGTGGAGCCGGGCGAGAAGCGGGTGCGCGGCTCACGGGGCCGCGGCCGCCCGGCCAAGGCGTTCGCCCTCACCGACTGTGGCCGTGACGCGTTCGACCAGGCGTACGACGAGCTTGCCGTCGAGGCGCTCCGCTGGATCGAGCGGGCCGCCGGGGGCGGCGAGCCGGGCGCGGCCGCCGTGCTGGCGTTCGCGCGGGCGCGTGCGGCCGGGCAGGCCGAGCAGTACCGTGCCCTGCTGGAGGGCGTGGCGCCCGGGGAACGGGTCGCCGCGCTCGCCGAGGCGCTCTCCACCCAGGGGTTCGCCGCCGCCGCGCACGCGGTGAAGGCCCCGGCCGGTGAGCAGCTGTGCCAGCATCACTGTCCGGTGGCGCACGCCGCCGCCCGCTACCCGCAGCTGTGCGACGCGGAGACCGAGGTGTTCTCGGCCCTGCTCGGCAGCCATGTGCAGCGTCTGGCCACCATCGCCCACGGTGCCGACGTGTGCACGACGTTCGTGCCCAGGGCCGCGCCCGGCGGCACGGACGGCGGCACCGCTCCCCGGAGCACCGCAGCACAGCCCGCAGCACAGACAGTCGGCACCGCCGGCGCACAGAAGACCACCGCAACAGCACGTATCGCCGGGAGGAACCCCGCATGACGCTCCCCACGGAGACCGCCCACCCCGAGCTCGACGGCCTGGGCAAGTACGAATACGGCTGGGCCGACTCCGACACGGCCGGCGCCACCGCCAGGCGCGGCCTGTCCGAGGACGTCGTCCGGGACATCTCGGGGAAGAAGTCCGAGCCCGACTGGATGCTCAAGCTGCGGCTGAAGGGCCTGAAGCTCTTCGGCAAGAAGCCCATGCCGAACTGGGGCTCCGACCTCAGCGGCATCGACTTCGACAACATCAAGTACTTCGTCCGCTCCACGGAGAAGCAGGCCCAGAGCTGGGAGGACCTGCCCGAGGACATCAAGAACACCTACGACAAGCTGGGCATCCCCGAGGCGGAGAAGCAGCGGCTGGTCGCCGGTGTCGCGGCGCAGTACGAGTCGGAGGTCGTCTACCACCAGATCCGCGAGGACCTGGAGCGGCAGGGCGTCATCTTCCTCGACACCGACACGGCGCTGAAGGAGCACCCGGAGCTGTTCCAGGAGCACTTCGGCACGGTCATCCCGGCCGGTGACAACAAGTTCGCCGCGCTGAACACGGCCGTCTGGTCCGGCGGCTCCTTCATCTACGTGCCGCCGGGCGTGCACGTGGACATCCCGCTCCAGGCCTACTTCCGGATCAACACCGAGAACATGGGCCAGTTCGAGCGGACGCTGATCATCGTCGACGAGAACGCGTACGTCCACTACGTCGAGGGCTGCACCGCGCCGATCTACAACTCGGACTCCCTGCACTCCGCCGTGGTCGAGATCATCGTGAAGAAGGGCGGCCGCTGCCGCTACACGACGATCCAGAACTGGTCGAACAACGTCTACAACCTGGTGACCAAGCGCGCCGTCGCCTACGAGGGCGCCACCATGGAGTGGGTCGACGGCAACATCGGCTCCAAGGTCACCATGAAGTACCCGGCCGTCTACCTGATGGGCGAGCACGCCAAGGGCGAGACGCTGTCCATCGCGTTCGCCGGCGAGGGCCAGCACCAGGACGCCGGGGCCAAGATGGTCCACATGGCGCCGCGCACCTCCTCGAACATCGTCTCCAAGTCGGTCGCGCGCGGCGGCGGGCGCACCTCGTACCGCGGCCTGATCGAGATCAGCGAGGGCGCCGAGGGCTCGAAGTCCAACGTGCTGTGCGACGCACTGCTCGTCGACACGATCTCCCGCTCCGACACGTACCCGTACGTCGACGTCCGCGAGGACGACGTGACGATGGGACACGAGGCGACCGTCTCCAAGGTCAGCGACGACCAGCTCTTCTACCTGATGAGCCGCGGGCTGTCCGAGGACGAGGCGATGGCGATGATCGTGCGCGGCTTCGTCGAGCCCATCGCGAAGGAACTGCCCATGGAGTACGCCCTGGAGCTGAACCGGCTCATCGAGCTCCAGATGGAGGGCGCGGTCGGCTGACGCCGCCCCCGTACCCCCGTCCAGCCCCTTCCCGTACCCCCGTTTCCCGACAGGTTCCCCGGACGGGCCCCGCGGACAGGTTCCGCGGGGCCGATCACGGCCGATCAAGAGAGTGAGCACGACGAGACCCATGGCCGATGCCCAGAGTATTCCGGCAGGCGCCAGCGCGGGCGGGTCGGTCGCGGTGGCCGCCGAGTCCACCGTCGCGACCCGGATGAGCGCCCCGCCGTCCTTCGACGTCGCGGACTTCCCCGTGCCGCACGGGCGCGAGGAGGAGTGGCGGTTCACGCCGCTCGAACGGCTGCGCGGCCTGCACGACGGCACCGCGGTCGCCGACGGGTCCCTCAAGGCGGACCTCACGCTGCCCGAGGGCGTCACGGCCACCACGGTCGGCCGGGACGACCCGCGGGTCGGCCGCGCCGGCACGCCGGTGGACCGCGTCGCGGCGCAGGCGTTCAGCTCCTTCGAGAAGGCCACCGTCGTCTCCGTCCCGGCCGAGAGCGTGCACACCGAGCCGGTGCGGCTCGTCCTGCACGGCGAGGGCGGCGCCACCTACGGCCACACGATCTTCGAGGTCGGCAGGTTCGCCGAGGTCGTGATCGTCGTGGACCACACCGGTGACGCCGTGCGCGCCGCCAACGTCGAGTTCCAGATCGGCGACGGCGCGAAGGTCACGTTCGTCAGCGTCCAGGACTGGGCCGACACCGCGGTGCACTGCTCGCAGCACAGCGTCTCGGTCGGCCGCGACGCGACGTTCAAGTCCGTCGTCGTCACCTTCGGCGGTGACCTCGTCCGGCTGCACCCGCACATCGAGTTCGCCGGCCCCGGCGGCGAGGCGGAGCTCTACGGGCTCTACTTCACCGACAACGGCCAGCACCACGAGCACCGGCTCTTCGTGGACCACAACGCACCCAACTGCCGCAGCGACGTCGCGTACAAGGGCGCCCTCCAGGGCACCGACGCGCACGCGGTGTGGGTCGGCGACGTCCTCATCCGCGCCGCCGCCACCGGCACGGACACGTACGAGCTGAACCGCAACCTCGTCCTCACCGACGGCGCCCGCGTCGACTCCGTGCCCAATCTGGAGATCGAGACCGGCGAGATCGTCGGCGCCGGGCACGCCTCGGCGACCGGGCGCTTCGAGGACGAGCAGCTGTTCTACCTGATGGCGCGCGGCATCCCCGCCGAGGAGGCCAGGCGCCTGGTGGTGCGCGGCTTCTTCGCCGAGCTGGTCCAGCAGATCGGCGTCCCCGACGTCGAGGAGCGGCTCGTCGCCAAGCTCCAGGCCGAACTGGAGGCGTCCATCGCATGACCGCCACCGAAGGCAGCGGCACCACGGAAGGCTATGTGCGCGCCTGCGCGCTGGCCGACCTGGAGCCGGACGTCCCGCTCCGGGTCGAGCTCGGCGGCGTCCCGGTGTCCGTCGTCCGCACCGAGGGCGACGTCTTCGCGGTGAACGACATCTGTTCCCACGCGAACGTCTCCCTCTCCGAGGGCGAGGTGGAGGACTGCCAGATCGAGTGCTGGCTGCACGGCTCCAGCTTCGACCTGCGCACGGGCAAGCCCTCCGGGCTGCCCGCCACCCGGCCCATTCCCGTTTACCCCGTCAAGATCGAGGGAGACGGCCCCGACGCGGCCGTGCTCGTCTCCGTCACCCAGGAGTCCTGAAGGCACCATGGCAACGCTTGAGATCCACGACCTGCACGTCTCCGTCGACGCCGAGGGCGGACCCACCGAGATCCTGCGCGGGGTCGATCTGACCGTGAAACAGGGCGAGACGCACGCCATCATGGGCCCCAACGGTTCCGGCAAGTCCACCCTGGCCTACTCGCTGGCCGGCCACCCCAAGTACACCGTCACGGGCGGCACCGTCACCCTGGACGGCGAGGACGTCCTCGCCATGTCCGTGGACGAGCGGGCCCGCGCCGGCGTCTTCCTCGCCATGCAGTACCCGGTCGAGGTCCCCGGCGTCTCGGTCTCCAACTTCCTGCGCACCTCCGCCACCGCCGTACGCGGCGAGGCCCCCAAGCTCCGCACCTGGGTCAAGGAGGTCAAGGAGGCCATGGCCCGGCTGGAGATGGACCCGGCCTTCGCCGAGCGCAACGTCAACGAGGGCTTCTCCGGCGGCGAGAAGAAGCGCCACGAGATCCTCCAGCTGGAGCTGCTGCGCCCGAAGATCGCGATCCTCGACGAGACCGACTCGGGCCTCGACATCGACGCGCTGCGCATCGTCTCCGAGGGCGTCAACCGCGTCCGCGAGACCGGCGAGGTCGGCACCCTGCTGATCACGCACTACACGCGCATCCTCCGGTACATCAAGCCCGACCACGTCCACGTCTTCGCGGCGGGCCGCGTCGTCGAGTCCGGCGGCGCCGAACTGGCCGACAAGCTGGAGGCCGAGGGCTACGAGCAGTACACCAAGGGAGGCGGCACCGCATGAGCCACGACCTGCCGGGTCTCCTGGACACCGAGGCGATCCGGAAGGACTTCCCGATCCTCGACCGCACGGTCCACGAGGGCAAGAAGCTCGTCTACCTGGACAACGCGGCCAGCTCCCAGAAGCCGCGCCAGGTCCTCGACGCGCTGAGCGAGTACTACGAGCGGCACCACGCGAACGTCCACCGCGGCGTCCACGTGCTCGCCGAGGAGGCCACGGCGCTGTACGAGGGCGCGCGCGACAAGATCGCCGCGTTCGTCAACGCGCCGAGCCGCGACGAGGTGATCTTCACCAAGAACGCCTCCGAGTCCCTCAACCTGGTCGCCAACATGCTCGGCTGGGCCGACGACCCCTACCGCGTCGACTCCTCCACCGAGATCGTCATCACGGAGATGGAGCACCACTCCAACATCGTCCCGTGGCAGCTGCTCGCGCAGCGCACGGGCGCGAAGCTGAAGTGGTTCGGCCTCACCGACGACGGCAGGCTCGACCTGTCGGACATCGACGAGATCATCACCGAGCGCACCAAGGTCGTCTCGTTCGTCCTGGTCTCCAACGTCCTGGGCACCCACAACCCGGTCGAGGCCATCGTCCGCCGCGCCCAGCAGGTCGGCGCGCTGGTGGTCGTCGACGCCTCGCAGGCGGCGCCGCACATGGCGCTCGACGTGCAGGCGCTCGGCGCCGACTTCGTGGCCTTCACCGGCCACAAGATGCTCGGCCCGACCGGCATCGGCGTGCTGTGGGGACGGCAGGAGCTGCTGGAGGACCTGCCGCCCTTCCTCGGCGGCGGCGAGATGATCGAGACCGTCTCCATGGAGCACTCGACATACGCCCCCGCGCCGCACAAGTTCGAGGCGGGCACGCCGCCGATCGCGCAGGCGGTGGGCATCGGCGCGGCCGTGGACTACCTCACCGGCGTCGGCATGGACCGGATCGAGGCGCACGAACGGGCGATCACCGGGTACGCGCTCGGGCGCCTCGCCGAGGTGCCGGGGCTGCGGATCGTCGGCCCCACGTCGGCCGAGGACCGGGGCGCCACCATCTCGTTCACCCTGGGCGACATCCACCCGCACGACGTCGGGCAGGTGCTGGACGAGCAGGGCATCGCCGTGCGCGTCGGGCACCACTGCGCCAGGCCCGTCTGCCTGCGGTACGGAATTCCGGCGACCACGCGGGCGTCGTTCTACCTGTACTCCACCCCGGCCGAGGTCGACGCCCTGGTCGAGGGCCTTGAGTACGTGCGTGGCTTCTTCGGATGACAAGGGCGGAACACGAGGGCGGATGACGTGCAGCTGCAATCGATGTACCAGGACGTGATCCTGGACCACTACAAGCACCCGCACGGGCGCGGCCTGCGCCGGGGCGACGCCGAGGTGCACCACGTCAACCCGACGTGCGGTGACGAGATCACCCTGCGCGTCCGGTACGACGGGGAGACCGTCGCCGACGTCTCCTACGAGGGACAGGGCTGCTCCATCAGCCAGGCCAGCGCGTCCGTGCTGAACGAACTGCTGGTCGGCAAGGAACTGTCCGAGGCGATGGCCATCCAGGCGACGTTCCTCGACCTCATGCAGTCGAAGGGGCAGATCGAGCCGGACGACGCGATGGAGGAGGTGCTGGAGGACGCGGTCGCGTTCGCCGGCGTCTCCAAGTACCCGGCGCGGGTGAAGTGCGCCCTGCTCAGCTGGATGGCGTGGAAGGACGCGACGGCGCAGGCACTGGAGAGGGAGAAGCTGTGAGTGACACCGGGACGACCGCGACGGCGCCGGCGAGCGAGGAGGAGATCCGCGAGGCGATGATGGACGTCGTCGACCCCGAGCTGGGGATCGACGTCGTGAATCTCGGCCTCATCTACGGCGTGCACGTCGACGACGCCAATGTGGCGACGATCGACATGACCCTCACCTCGGCCGCCTGCCCGCTGACCGACGTCATCGAGGACCAGGCCAGGTCGGCCACCGACGGGCTGGTCAGCGAGCTGAAGATCAACTGGGTCTGGATGCCGCCGTGGGGGCCCGACAAGATCACGGACGACGGGCGGGAGCAGCTGCGCGCGCTCGGCTTCAACGTCTGAGGGGCCGGGGGAGCGGCGTGACCGCTTCCCCGGGATCGCGAGGGGCGTGGGGGGGGGGGGGGGGGGGGGGGGGGGCACCCCCCCCCCCCCCCCCCCCCCCCGGCCGGATGTGCGGGGCCCTGGCCGCCCCGCCCGGTGGCCCGCCGTGGGGCGGGGCGGCCGGGCGGGGCGGGGGTCCGGCTCTACTCCTGGACGACGTAGAGGCGCTGCATGTCGATCGTGCCGACGTCGTCGTTGAAGACGGCGCCGCCGATGAGCGAACCGTGCAGCAGCGTCTGGCGGTAGTAGATGACCGGCACGGACGCGATGGCGTCCTCGACGACGTACTTGCTCAGCTCGAACCACTCGCGGGCGGCCTCGTCCGGGTCCTCGATCAGCAGGATGCGGTCGATCTCGGAGTTGACGTGCTCGTCGTTCAGGTGCGCGTAGTTGGAGGCGCCGTCGGCGATCTGGCGGCCGTCGTACTGCGGCGGGACGACCGTGGAGCCGGACAGCCAGTCGGCGCCCCAGCTGGAGCGGTAGATGTCGTAGCCGGAGTCCACGACGCCGATGGTGTCGTAGTAGGTCTCCGGCGGGACCTCGGTGCGGTTGACCACGAAGCCGGCCTCCTCCAGCGCGTCCTCGATGGCGACGGCCGCCTGCTGGTCCTCGGGCGCGGTGTGGTGGACGTAGCTCAGTTCGTAGCCGACCGCGTCGGCCTCCTCCAGGAGCGCGCGGGCGCCCTCGATGTCACCCTGCGGGTTGGCGACCTTGCCGAACGGGTCGTAGTCGTCCTCGCGGCCGGGCAGCAGCGGGCTGATCAGGCTGCCCGCGTACTCGCCGCCGAGCGCGCCGCCGTACGCGGCGCGGACGCCGTTGAGCGGCACGGCCAGGGCTATCGCCTCGCGTATGCGGCGGTCGGTGACGGTGTCCTGGTTGATCGCGAGGCTCCAGACGTAGGGCTGGTAGCCGTCGATCAGGCGGTCCTGGTACTGCGGGTCCTCCACGACGGAGGGGCCGTTGCCCGCGTCCAGGCCGTTGTTGAACGTCACGGTCGTCCGGTTGTCACCGTTGTCGGCCATGAGCCGGGCGGTGGTGTCCTCGCGGGTGTGGCCGAACGAGATCTCGTACCGGTCCGGGTAGGCGTTGCGCGCCGGGTCGGTCGCCGGGTCCCAGTACTCGTTGCGCGTCAGCGTCATGGAGCGTCCTGGGCGGAAGTCCTCGATCTGGTAGGGGCCGGACGTCACCGGCTCCTGGTCGTACTGCTCCCGCGTGTCGCCCGCCTCGGAGACGACGCCGTAGCCCGGCGTGGCCAGGGCGTAGGGCAGGTCGTTCTGCGGTTCCTCGAAGTGGAAGACGATCGTGCGCTCGTCCGGGGTCTCCAGGATCGAGTCGGGCAGGTGCTCCCCCTCGAAGGGTCCGTCGGGCAGCAGCGCGCGGTACTCCTTCGGGTCGTTCGCCAGCCAGCCCTGGATGTAGTTGGGGCCCTGGGTGATGAACGGGGCGAACATGCGCTCGAACGTGTGCCGGAGGTCGGCGGACGTGATCGGCGTGCCGTCGTTGAAGAAGATCTCGTCCTTGAGGGTGTACGTCCAGGTGCGGCCCTCGTCGCTGACCTGGCCCGCGTCGGTGGCGAGGTCGCCGAGGACGCTGTAGTTCCCCTCGTTGTCGAGGCGGATCGCGGTGAGCCCACGGTGGAGCAGGCGCGTGATGTTCGACTCGTGCGAGACGTAGACCTGGCCCGGGTCCAGGTGGTCGGGCGCGGTCTCCTGGAGCACGTGGATCGTGCCGCCAGGGGCCGCGCCGGGGACCTCCTCGGCGGGTCCTGTCGAGGCGGCCTCGTCGCCGAAGGTGATGGCGGCGGACACCTCCGGGCCGGCACTCGCCTCACCCTCGGGGTCGCCCCCGCCTCCGCCGCCGCTGCTGCACGCGCTGAGGACCAGGGCCCCGGCGAGGGCGAGCGCCACCCCCGCCGTGCGCCTTCTGTGCGCTGTTCGCTTGCTCATGGGTTCCTTGGCACCTGCCCGTTCGTTGTGAGAGGTCGTGCCGGTCATCGCACGGTCTTCGGGTCGAAGGCGTCCCGGACCGCGTCTCCCAGGAGGTTGAAGGCGACGACGAAGATCACCAGCGAGACTCCGGGGAAGAACATGTAGGTGATGTCGCTGCGGTACACCTGGGCGGCGGTGGCGAACATCCGGCCCCAGTCGGGCGTGGGCTCGGTGATGCCGACGCCGAGGAAGGACAGGGCCGCCGCCGTGGTCACGAAGGAGGGGAGCATGTAGGTCGCCTGCACGAGGATGGGCGAGACCACGTTGGGCAGCAGTTCCTTGCGGATGATGCGCCAGGACGACGCGCCGCTGACCTTGGCCGCCTCGACGAACTCACGCTCCCGCAGCGTCAGGGTCACGCCGCGCAGGATGCGGCCCAGGGTCATCCAGCCCAGGGCCCACAGCACCACGATGATCGAGACGACCTTGATCCAGACCGGTGTCTCCTCTCTCGGGTCCACGAACAGGCTGGTCGTGATCGGGAGGAAGGCCACGAAGAACAGCTGCTGGGGGAAGGCCATGAGCAGGTCGGTCGTGCGGCTGATCAGGAAGTCCCACACACCGCCGAGGTAGCCGGCCGCGATGCCGAGGACGATCGCCGTCAGCACGGCGAGGACCGTCACCGCCAGGGCGATGAAGAGCGATGTGCGGATTCCGTAGAGAAGTTCGGTCAATACGTCGCGTCCGGTGCTCGGTTCGAGACCGAACCAGAACTCGCCGTCGATCCCGCCGTTGGGCTTGACCGGATAGCCGTAGTCGTTGAGCAGCTCGGGCCGAACTTGCCCATAACGGGTGTAGGGGTCCTTGCCGTACAGCCACGAAATGACCGGCGCGAGCAGTCCCACCAGAAAGAAGAACGCCACGATCAGGGCGGATATGACGCCTATCCGATCACGTCGGAAGCGGCGCCACATCAGCTGCCCTGGCGAGCGGCCGACGAGTTCGGCCTCGACGGGCTTGGTTGCAATGGACATCTCGGCGCCCCCGGCGGGATGGACCTGCATGCGATGCGTGTAGATCGCGACTGTGGCAAGGCACAGACTTTCCCGTCAAGAGTTAGCAATGGTATAAACCTATGACAGTCCATTCATGGGTGAGACTTATGCAGATCGAGCCCGTAGCGTGCTTGACTACGATTCCGGATTTCCGGAATGTGCCGCTAAGTGGGGACCATGTCTTTTAACGCGGAGGCAACACCGGTGACGCCTTCGCGATATGCGAACGCCCCAGACTGGGGCGGTACGGCCGTGCGGGTGCCGTAGACCGGGGTGGCACCGCTTCCAAGCGGTGCCACCCCGGTCACTGTCCAGGCGTTTTTGCCGTTCAGGCCGCCGACGCGGCGGGCTCCTCGGCGGCGAAGTGGCAGGCCGAATCGTGGGCCGCGGGGCCCGATGCCTTCGCGAACGCCACCGGTACCGCGAGCGGCGGATCGACCTCCGCGCACAGGTCCTGCGCCTTCCAGCACCGGGTGCGGAACCGGCATCCGGACGGCGGGTCCGCGGGCGAGGGGACATCGCCGGCGAGGATGATCCGCTCCCGCCGCCGCGCCCCCGGATCGGGCACCGGCACCGCCGACAGCAGCGCCTGCGTGTACGGGTGCGTGGGGTGTTCGTAGATCTCCCGGTCCGTTCCGGTCTCCACGATCCGGCCCAGGTACATCACCGCGATCCGGTCGGAGATGTGCCTGACCACGGAAAGGTCGTGCGCGATGAAGAGATAGGCGAGGCCGAACTCGTCCTGGAGCCGCTCCATCAGGTTCACGACCTGTGCCTGCACCGAGACGTCGAGCGCGGAGACCGGCTCGTCCGCGATGATCACTTCAGGCCGCAGCGCGAGTCCGCGCGCGATGCCGATACGCTGCCGCTGCCCGCCGGAGAATTGGTGCGGATATCTGTTGATGTACTCCGGATTGAGCCCGACCACATCGAGGAGTTCCCGCACCCGGCGGCGCCTGTCCCCCTTTGGTGCGACCTCCGGATGGATGTCGAACGGCTCCCCGATGATGTCACCGACGGTCATCCGCGGATTCAGCGAAGTATAGGGGTCCTGGAAAACCATCTGGATGTTTCGGCGCACGGATTTCAGGGCACGGCCGGACAGCCCGGCGATGTCCTCGCCCTTGTAGAGAATGCGTCCCCCGGTGGGCTGTTCCAGGTGCATCAACAGTTTCGCCACCGTCGACTTGCCGCAGCCGGATTCGCCGACCATGCCCAGCGTCTCGCCGCGCCGCAGGTCGAACGAGACACCGTCCACCGCCTGCACCGCGCCGACCCTCCGGCGCACCAGCACGCCCTGTGTCAGCGGGAAGTGCTTGATCAGGCCGCGCACTTCGAGCAGGGGCTCACCCACCGCCTCATTCGCCGTCTCACTCACCGACGGTCTCCTTCCAGAAGTGGCACGCGCTGGAACGCCCGAGGGCCGAAGGGTCGTCCGGCATCAGCTCGGCCGCCCGCAGCGCCTCGGCGTCCCGGCCCGCGTACGTCACCTCGTACAGCGGCGGCGGCGGATCGACGCGGCACACGTCCCTGACCTGCGGGCAGCGCGGGTGGAACGGGCAGCCGGGCGGGATGCGCAGCAGGTTGGGCGGCAGCCCGCTGATCGCGCGCAGCTCCCGCCCCTTGCGGTCGAGGCGCGGGATGGAGTCGAGCAGCCCCTTGGTGTACGGGTGCGCCGGCCGCTTGTAGAGGTCCGCGACCGGCGCGTTCTCCACGATGCGGCCCGCGTACATCACCGCGATCTTGTCGGCGACGTCCGCGACCACTCCCAGGTCGTGCGTGATGAGGATCAGCCCCATCCCGAACTCCCGCTGGAGATCGGCCAGCAGCTCCATGACCTGGGCCTGCACGGTCACGTCGAGCGCCGTCGTCGGCTCGTCGGCGATGATCAGCTCGGGCTCCAGCGCGAGCGCCATCGCGATCATGATGCGCTGGCGCATGCCGCCGGAGAACTGGTGCGGGTAGTCCCCGGCGCGCGCCCTGGCCGCCGGGATGCGGACCCGGTCCATCAGCTCGACGGCGCGCTCCCGCGCCTCCTTGCGCGACGCGCGCCGGTGCACGCGGAACATCTCGCCCAGCTGGTACCCCACCGGCAGCACCGGGTTGAGGGACGACAGGGCGTCCTGGAAGATCATCGCCATCCGCTCGCCCCGCACGCGCCGCCGCTCCTCCGCGCCGAGCGTCAGCAGGTCCGTGCCCTGGAACAGGACCCGGCCGCCGGTGACCCGGGCGGGCGGGGTGTCGAGGATGCCCATCACCGCCTGCGCCGTCACGGACTTGCCCGAGCCCGACTCGCCGAGCACCGCCAGGGTCTCCCCCTCCGCCACCGAGTAGCTGACCCCGTTGACCGCCCGCACGACGCCCTCCCTCGTGCGGAACTCGACGCGCAGGTCGCGTACGTCAAGCAGCATGGAGCCTCCCGGCGGGTCAGCGGAGCTTGGGGTCCAGGGCGTCGCGGACGGCGTCGCCGAGCATGATGAACGCGAGCACCGTGATGCTCAGGGCGGCGGCCGGATAGAACAGGATGTGCGGCGCGTTGCGGAACTGCATGCCGTCCGAGGCGGCCGAGATGTCCACGCCCCAGGAGACGGTGGGCGGGCGCAGGCCGACGCCGAGGTAGCTGAGGGTGGCCTCCAGGGCGATGAACGTGCCGAGCATGATCGTCGCCATCACGATGACCGGCGCGACGGCGTTCGGCAGGATGTGCCGCAGCAGCAGCCGCGTGTTGCTCGCGCCGAGGGCGCGGGCGGCCTGCACGTAGTCGTTCTGCTTGGCGGTGATGACCGCGCCGCGCGCGATGCGGGCGATCTGCGGCCAGCCGAGCGCCGCGATGATGAGGACGACCGGCCAGATCCCGCCGAGCGAGACCATCGACAGGAAGACGATGGCGCCCAGCACCATCGGGATGCCGAAGAAGACGTCGCCGATCCGGGAGAGCACCGCGTCCCGGAAACCGCCGTAGAAGCCCGCCAGACCGCCGATGACGGCGCCGAGCAGCGCCACGCCCAGCGTCGCGCAGACGCCGACGGCGATCGACGCGCGGGCGCCGTGGACCGTGCGGGTGTAGACGTCGCAGCCCTGGGTGTCGAAGCCGAACCAGTGGCCGGACGACGGGCCTTCGAGCGAGCGGATCAGCTCGCAGTGGTTCGGGTCGCCGCTCGCGATCAGGCCGGGCCACACCGCGACGAGGACCAGGAAGAGGATCAGGAGGGCCGAGACGAGGAAGACGGGGTTGCGCCGCAGGTCACGCCAGGCGTCCGTCCACAGGCCGTGGGGCGCGCCCGGCTCGGGGGTGGCGCCGGACGTCCCGGCCGTCAGGCCCCCTGCGGCGGCGTCCTCCTGGGCGCCCAGCGGCTGGCGCGCCTGCGGGTCAGGCATAGCGGATCCTCGGATCGAGCACGGCGTACAGGAGGTCGACGAGCAGGTTGGCGAGGAGGAAGATCAGGACGAGGACGACGACGAAGCCCACGACGGTGGGCGAGTTCTGCCGCAGGATGCCCTGGAAGAGCTGGTAGCCGACGCCCTGGATGTTGAAGATCCGCTCCGTGACGATGGCGCCCGCCATCAGCGTGCCGATGTCCGCGCCGAGGTAGGTGACGACGGGGATCAGCGAGTTGCGCAGCAGGTGCCGCACGGTGATGCGGCCGCGCGGCAGGCCCTTGGCGACGGCGGTGCGGATGTAGTCGCTGCGGGCGTTCTCGACGACGGAGGTGCGCGTCAGCCGCGTCACGTAGGCCAGCGAGACGAGGCTCAGGATCAGGCCGGGGACGAGGAGTTCGCTGAACGGCGCGTCCGGGCTGACGGCCGGGTCGATCCAGCCGAGCTTGACGCCGAGGAAGTACTGCGCGGTCGTGCCGAGGACGAAGGTGGGGATCGCGATGACGACCAGCGTCAGGACGAGGACCGTGGTGTCCACCGCCCGGCCGCGCCGCAGGCCGGTGACGACGCCGAGGGCGATGCCGATCAGCATCTCCAGGACGAGCGCGACGATCGCCAGGCGCAGGCTGATGGGGAACGCGTGCCGCATCAGGTCGGTGACGGGCTGCCCGTTGAACGCGGTGCCGAAGTCGCCGGTGAAGATCTTGCCCATGTAGAGCAGGTACTGCTGCCACAGGGGCTTGTCGAGGTTGAACTCGTGGCGCAGCGCCCGCGCGGTCGCCGGGTCGGGGGCCCGGTCGCCGAACAGGGCGGTGACCGGGTCCCCGAGCGCGTAGACCATCAGGAAGATCAGCAGCGTCGCCCCGATGAACACGGGGATCATCTGGAGCAGTCGGCGGACGATGTAGCGCCCCACGGAGTCAGTCCACCTTGATGTCGGTGAAGACGGGGACGGAGAACGCGTTGAGCCGGACGTCGCTCAGCCGGTCCGAGTAGCCCGCGGTGCCGTTCTGGTACCACAGCGGGATGGCGGGGAGGTCCTTGGCGAGCTCACGCTCCGCGTCCTGGAAGAGGCCGATGGCGTCGTCCTCGTCGTCCGCGGCGTTGGCGCGGTCCACCAGGTCGTCGAAGCGGCTGGAGCTGTAGCCGGAGTCGTTGGAGGAGCCGTCGGTGTAGTAGATCGGCTGGAGGAAGTTCTGGATCAGCGGGTAGTCCATCTGCCAGCCGGTCCTGAACATGCCGGTCATCCGGTGGTCGCCGACGCGGTTGCGGAAGTCGGCGAAGGTCGCGACCGGGTTGACCGTGCAGGCCTTCGACTTGTCCAGCGCGTTGTTGATGCTGTTGCAGACCGCGTCCATCCACTGCCGGTGCGAGCCGGTGTCCACGTTGGAGGTGATCGTGACCTTGCCGCCCGGCAGGCCGCCGGCGTCCTCGATCAGTTCCTTGGCGCGGTCGGGGTCGTAGGTGCAGGCCTCGCCGCAGAGGTTCTTCTTGTAGCCGCCGTCCTTGCCGAGGACGGGCGAGGTGAAGTCCGTCGCCGGGGTGCGGGTGTCGTGGTAGAGCTTCGAGGTGATCTCCTTGCGGTTGATCGCCATCGACAGGCCCTTGCGGAGCTTGGCGGCGTCCGCGCCCTGCCAGTCCTCGTCGTAGAGGGGGAAGGAGAGGGTCTGGATGATGCCGGCCGGCTGGTTGATGAAGCGGTCGCCGAGGTCGTTCTCCGCGTTGCCGAGCTGGGAGGCGGGGATGTCGTCGACGATGTCGAGGTTCCCGGCCTGGAGGTCGGTGTACGCGGTGTTGTTGTCGGTGTAGACGCGCAGTTCGACACCGTCGTTCTCGGGCTTGTCCGACCCGGCGTAGTGCTTGTTCTTCACCAGCTTCATGCTCTGGCTCGGCCGGTAGGAGTCGATGCGGTACGGGCCGTTGCCGACCGGCTTGTCGAGCCAGCCGTCGTGGTCGTCGAAGAACGACTGGGGCAGCGGCGAGTAGGCGGCGTACCCGAGCGTCTCGGGCCACAGGGAGAACGGCTCGCTGAGGCGGACGGTGAAGGTGTGCTCGTCCTTGACGGCGAGGCCGCTGAGGGTGTCGGCGGTGGGCTCGGCGTCCTCGTCGGCGGGGTGGACCGCGTCGTAGCCGTCGATGAACTGGAAGAAGTAGCTGCTGACCTGGGCGTTCCTGGCGTTGGCGCCGTAGTTCCAGGCGTCGACGTACGACTTCGCGGTGACCGGCGTGCCGTCGCTGAACTTCCAGCCGTCCTTGAGCGTGATGGTGAAGTTCTGCTGGTCGTCGGTCTCGATCGACTTGGCCATGGCGTTCTTGGCCTCGCCGGTCTTCGCGTCGTAGCGCTTGAGGCCGCGGAAGATCATGTCGAGGACCTTGCCGCCCTGCACCTCGTTGGTGTTCGCGGGTTCGAGCGGGTGCTGCGGGTCGCCCCATGAGGCACGCACCACGCGGTCGCCCGCCCCGGCGTCGGCGGAGTCGCCGCCGTCGCCGCCGCAGGCCGTCGCCGTCACGGAGAGGGCCGCCGCGCAGGCGAGGGCCATGGTGAGGTGGGTGCTGCCGCGCATGGGGCGCCTCCTCAGAAATCCCGAAAGTCACATCCGAGTACCATCACACCCCTTATGTCCCTTTCGTGCATCCAGGCGAGCGCCGCTGAGGCGGAATGTTGCCGAGAACCCCCCATATGCCGGAGGAGGGAGGCGGCCTGCGTCCCGGGGACGCGCGGATCGCCGCAGGCCGCCCTCGTCCTGCCGGCGCCCCTGGGGCCGGTCGGGTGTACGGGCTCGGGTCGGGATGCCCCGGACGACCCCCACCCCGGCTCCGGCGCCGCCGCCCGTGCCGTCCGCGCCGACGGGTCGGACGCGTTCGCCCTCCCGTGTGCTGTCCGGCGGCACGTGCGTCCTGAACCGGCCCACGGCGTCCCGGCCGGATCTTCCGCCACGGCGACGGCGCCATCCGGGTGAGCGAGGACGGCGGCAGGCCGTTCCCGGTGGACCGGCCGGGCCCGCCGCCCGAGTGGGGTGCCCGGCCGTTCCGACGGCAAAGCCCCCGGGCCGTTCACACGCGAACGGCCCGGGGGCTCCGGAAAGATCAACCGCGTCAGGCGCGCTTGGCCCGCGCCGTCGTACGGGCGCGCTCGCGCTGGTCGAGGACGACCTTGCGCAGCCGCACCTCGTCCGGCGTCACCTCGACGCACTCGTCCTCACGGCAGAACTCCAGCGACTGCTCCAGCGACATCTTGCGCGGCGGCACGAGGTTCTCGGTGTTGTCGGCCGAGGCCGCGCGCATGTTGGTGAGCTTCTTCTCCTTGGTGATGTTCACGTCCATGTCGTCCGCGCGGGAGTTCTCGCCGACGAGCATGCCCTCGTACACCTCGGTGCCGGGCTCGATGAAGATGACGCCGCGCTCCTGGAGGTTCATCATCGCGTACGGGCTCGCGACGCCCGCGCGGTCGGCGACCAGGGAGCCGCTCTTGCGGGTCCGCAGCTCGCCCGCCCACGGCTCGTGCCGCTCGAAGATGCTGTGCGCGATGCCGGTGCCGCGCGTCTCGGTCAGGAACTCCGTGCGGAAGCCGATCAGGCCGCGCGAGGGCACCAGGAACTCCATGCGCACCCAGCCGGAGCCGTGGTTCGTCATCGTCTCCATGCGGCCCTTGCGGGTGGCCATCAGCTGGGTGATCGCGCCGAGGTGCTCCTCGGGCGCGTCGATCGTCATGCGCTCGACGGGCTCGTGCAGCTTGCCGTCGATCTCGCGGGTGACGACCTCGGGCTTGCCGACGGTCAGTTCGAAGCCCTCGCGGCGCATCGTCTCGACGAGGATCGCCAGCGCCAGCTCGCCGCGGCCCTGCACCTCCCAGGCGTCGGGGCGCTCGGTGGGCAGCACGCGCAGCGACACGTTGCCGATCAGCTCGCGGTCGAGGCGGTCCTTGACCAGGCGGGCGGTGACCTTGTGGCCCTTGCCGCCGCGGCCGACGAGCGGCGAGGTGTTCGTGCCGATCGTCATGGAGATGGCGGGCTCGTCCACCGTGATCAGCGGGAGCGGCAGCGGGTTCTCGGGGTCGGCGAGGGTCTCGCCGATCATGATCTCGGGGATGCCCGCGACGGCGCAGATGTCGCCGGGACCGGCCTGCTCGGCGGGCTTGCGGGTGAGCGCGTCCGTCATCAGCAGCTCGGTGACACGCACGTTCTGCTGGCTGCCGTCGCGCCGCAGCCAGGCGACGGTCTGGCCCTTGCGCAGCGTGCCCTGGCGGATGCGGCACAGGGCGATGCGGCCGAGGAAGTTGTCCGCGTCGAGGTTGGTGACGTGCGCCTGGAGCGGCGCGTCCTCCTCGTACACCGGCGCGGGGACGGTCTCCAGGAGCGTCGAGAAGAACGGCTCCAGGCTGTCGCTGTCGGCCGGGACCGTGCCGTCGGCGGGCTGCGTCAGCGAGGCGATGCCGTCGCGGGCGCAGGCGTAGACGATCGGGAACTCGATCTGCTCCTCGTCCGCCTCCAGGTCGAGGAACAGGTCGTACGTCTCGTTGAGCACCTCGGAGATCCGGGCGTCCGAGCGGTCCGTCTTGTTCACGCACAGGATGACCGGCAGCCGGGCCTGAAGCGCCTTGCGCAGCACGAACCTGGTCTGCGGCAGCGGGCCCTCGGAGGCGTCCACGAGGAGGACGACCGCGTCCACCATGGACAGGCCGCGCTCCACCTCACCGCCGAAGTCGGCGTGGCCCGGGGTGTCGATGATGTTGATGACGACCGGGTCGCCACCGCCCTTGGGGTGGTACTTCACGGCGGTGTTCTTCGCGAGAATGGTGATGCCCTTCTCGCGCTCCAGGTCGTTGGAGTCCATGACGCGGTCGTCCACCTGCTGGTGGGCGGCGAAGGCTCCCGCCTGCCGGAGCATGGCGTCGACCAGGGTCGTCTTGCCATGATCGACATGGGCGACGATGGCGACATTACGGATGTCGTGGCGCGTAGGCATGGCTGGGCGCTTCTCCCGGGCGAGGACGGTGTCAGGACGGCTCGGCGGGGGATGTCCGCCCGGCGGGGGTACGCCCCCGAACAGACCACAGCACCGGCGTCACCCGCCATCGTACGTTGCCGCGCCGGACCGGGCCGAGCCGCGCGGGCCGGCCCCCCGGCCCGGCACGGGCCGGGGGGCCGCGGCGCGGGGGTCAGCGGCGGTGGCCGATGTCCTGGTAGCGGGGGGTCTGGAGGCCGAACGCGCCCGCCCCGGCGAGGGTGTCCCGCACGGCCACGAGCTGGGGGCGCTGGTAGAGCGGCAGGGAGCCGGCGGCGGCCCAGATGCGGGCGTCGGCGCGGTCCAGCAGCGCCGCGTGCTCCTTCTCGTCCAGCTCGCCAGCGGCCTGGTCGAGGAGCTGGTCCACGTAGTCGGTGCCGATGCGCGCGTAGTTCTGCGCCACGCGCAGGGTGCCGCCCGGCAGCTCGCGCGGCTTGCCGAACAGGGGGCGGGCGTCGGTGGCGGGGTAGGCGGTGGCGGGCCAGGAGAAGAGGGCGAGGTCGAAGGCGCCGGTCGCGATGTGGTCCTCGAAGTAGCGGTCGGCGTCCACCTCGGTCGTCACGGCGCGGATGCCGACGGTGGCGAGCATCGCGGCGATGCGGCGGGCGGCGGCGCGCAGGGGCGCGGCGTCGGCGCCGTCGGGGAGGACGAAGCGCAGTTCCAGCGGGGCGCCGTCCTTGGTGCGCGGCGGGGTGGCGGCGGCCTCGGCCAGCTCGGCGGCGCGGCGTTCGGCGGCCTCGGCGCGGCGTTCCGTACGGGCGGCGGCGGCGTCGTCGCCCGCGGCGCGTTCGGCGGCGGCCGACTGGCGCAGGAGGGCGGCGGACGCGGCGGTGGCAGGGCCGGCGGCGTTCAGGGGCGCGGGGGCGGCCGCGCCCGGCTTGGCGTCGCCGTCCGTCTCCTTCCCCTGGCCCGAGCCGGGCGTCAGCCACCCGGCGTCGTCCAGCAGCCCGGCGGCGGACGCGGTGCCCGTCTCGCCGATGGCGGCGCTGTTGTCGCGGTAGCCGGCCTGGCCGAGGGTCCGCAGGTGGCTGCCGAGGGGGGTGGCGGGCAGGTCGGCCGGGCCGTGGACGGCCTCGGCGAGCGCGGCACGGTCGACGGCGCGGGCGACGGCCCAGCGGACGCGTTCGTCGGTGAGGGCGGGGGAGGTGCCGTTCAGGGTGAGCTGGGTCCAGGACGGGTCGTACGCGCGGTGGACGACGAGGTGGCTCATGGCCTCGCGGTCGGCCTCCTCGCGGGTGGCCCACTGGCGCTCGCGCGCGTGCTCGGCGTCGGCGTACGCGTCGCGGTAGCGCTCGGCGGCGGCCGCCACCTCCTCGCCCTCCAGGCGGGCGCGGGCGAGGTCGCCCAGGGCGTCGGCGGCGGAGGGGGCGGCGGGCGCGGGCTGCTTGCGGTCGTCGGTCCCCGGGGCGGCGGCGGCCGTGCGGCGGGCGGCGGTGATCCGTTCGGCGTCCCCCGGTGTCACCTCGGCGATGTCCAGCTCGCCCGCGGCGAGCGCGGCGCGGCGTTCGGCGCGGGGCACGGCGGCCAGGACGAGTGTGTCGAGGAGCGCCGGGTCGCCCCACCACGCGTCGTTGCGCTCCAGGGTGACGGTCCCCGCCTCCTCGTCCACGTCGGCGACCTCGAACGGGCCGCCGGAGACGGGCAGTTCCGTGCGGGCGCCGTCGTTGAACGCGTCGGCGTCGCCGGTGACCGCGCGCGGGTAGAGGGGTGTGAACAGGGACTTCCAGTCGGCGTAGGGGCGGGTGAACGTCACCTCGACCTGGTGGCGTTCCGGGCCCTTGCGCACCTTCTCGATGCGGTCGTACCCGACGTTGCGCGCCGACCAGTAGTCCTTGTCCTCGCCGCCCAGGGCCTTCCACTGGGCGATGAAGTCGTCGGCGCCGATCGGGGTGCCGTCGCTCCAGCGCGCGTCCGGGTCGAGGGTGTAGACGACGCGCTGGCGTGGCTCGCGTTCGGTGATCTCGGCCGACCTGAGGTAGTCGGTGTTGAGCTGCGGGCGGCCCTCGGCGTCGAGGATGAAGAGGCTGGGCAGCACGGCGCCCGCGACGCGGTCGGTGACGGCGTCCGCCTCGAACTGGTAGGCGTTCAGCGTCGCGGGCAGGGCGTCCACGGCCCAGCGGGCGGTGCCGCCGCGTTCGAGCTGGGCGCGGCGCGCGGTGCTGACGGACTGGACGGACCTGGGCGCCGCCCGTTCGGCCGCGTCCCCGGTGGTGCAGGCCGTCAGCGCCGGCACGAGCACCGCTCCCATGGCGCACGCGGCCAGCCACGCGCGTCCCGTCCCGCCTGCCATCCTGCTACCTCCGGCCCTACCGGTGCGTTGATCACATCTATGCGCTCACTGAAGAGGAGCCGCAGGTCATCGCGTTGGAGGCACGGCGGCGGCGGGGCGACAGGCCACCCGAACGGGCGGGCGGGGCGGCCGGTCGAGTCAGCCGAGGGAGACGAGGCGGGCGCCGCCGTCGGTCTCCAGCACGGTGCCGGTGACGTTCGGGTTGGTGGCGGCGAGGACGACGGCCTCGGCGATGTCCTCGGCGGTGGCGACGCGGCCGGTGGGCAGGGCGGCGGCGACCTGGGCGAAGTACGCGTCGCGCGCCCCGGCGGGCATGGCGTCCCACCAGGGCGTGTCGACGACGCCGGGCGAGACCGCGTTCACGCGGACCGGGGCCAGTTCGACGGCGAGCGGGCGGACCATGGCCTCGATGGCGCCGTTGACCGCGGCGAGCCCGGCGGTGCCGGGCAGGGCGGCGCGGGCGCTGGCCGCGCTGATGAACGTGACCGATCCGGCGGGCGCGAGGTGCGGCAGCGCGGCCCGCACGGCCGTGAGCTGGCCGAACAGCTTCGCCTCGAACGCGCCGCGCAGCACGTCGGGTTCCAGCTCGGCGAGCGGACCCGCGCCCGCGCCGCCGCTGCTGGCGAGCACGAGGTGGTCCACGCGGCCGACGGACGCGAACAGCCCGGCCATGCGGGCGGCGTCGGCGGCGTCGCCCCGGTGGACGGTCAGGTCCGGGTCGGAGACGGCCAGCGCCTCGGCGCGCGCGGCGGACCGGCCGACGACGTGGGTGGCCGTGCCGCGCCTGAGCAGGAGGCGGGCGGTGGCGAGGCCGATGCCCGAGGTGCCGCCGACCACGACCGCGGTGGGCTGGGAGGACGTCTGGGAGGACATGGGGCCGCCTTTCCTGGCAGGGAGGAACATGCGACGGTCACGGTCCGCGTTTAATTTCGGACCGTCGCGTCTCGATATAAACTTACACCCATGCCGATCCGCTCCCCAGGCCCGCCCCGCGCGGGCCGCCCGCGCAGCGAGGAGAGCCGCCAGGCGATCCTGGCGGCCGCCGTGTCCCTGCTGACCGAGAAGGGGTACGCCGAGCTGACGGTGGAGGGCATCGCGCAGCGCGCGGGCTGCGGGAAGCAGACGATCTACCGCTGGTGGCCGTCCAAGGCGGACGTGCTGATGGACGCCGCGCTCACCCGGAGCGAGCTGGCGATCGACGTGCCGGACCAGGGGTCGTGGGCGGCGGACCTGCGGGCGTTCCTGAGCGCCACGTTCGCGCTGGCCACGCGGCCGGAGATCGGGCCGCTGCTGCGCGCGATGATGGGCCAGTCCCTGACCGACGAGGAGTTCGGCGCGCGCTTCCGCGCCCGTTTCCTGCCGACGCGGCGCGACGCGCTGCGGGTCCTGGTCGAACGGGCCGCGCGGCGCGGCGACCTGCCACCGGTCCCCACGCCCGGGACGCTCCTCGACCTGGTCTTCGGCGTGCTGTGGTACCGCGTCATCGCCACGCGGGAACCGCTCGACGAAGCCCTGGTGGAAGAACTCGTCACCCTGGCCACCACCCCGCGTTCCTGACCCGGTCGGAGACCCGAGGAGCCCGCGGAGCGGGCCGCCGACCACGGCACGCGCACACGGAGTCGGCGGCCCGCCCCGGTGAGGGACCACCCGATCCGCCCGGCCTCGTGTTCCGTCCGGGTGACGGAGCCCGGGGCATCCGCCCAGCTCACCTCCGCGCGCGGCGGACCTCGCCGGGTAGCGGCGGGCAGGGAGCCCGTCCCGGCGGGGATGTCACCACCGGCCCCCGCAGGAGCCCACCCGAGCGCCCGCCCCGGCACCAAGGTCCGGCCCGCGACCAGCCGCAAGAGGCGCTCCCGGTCTGTCGTGAGGCCCGGCCGACGCCGACCGCTCGGCCGAACCCGGACGCGACACCCCTGTGTCCGGTCCATCGACCCGTCGTCCGGCAGCCGCCCGGTGAGGAAGGAAGCGGGGCATGGCACGCAGCCCCTGACGGCGCAGCACCCGGAGGCAGCAGGCCGGCCGGAGCAGGTCCCGTTCCCCGGGCGTCCGGTGCTCCGCCAGGTCCGGTGTTCCCCCCGCAGCGGCCGGTCCCGGCGCCCGGGAGACACCCCGACCGTGCCCGCGACTCCTCCGGACCGCGCGCCGCCGTGGCCCCGGACGGCGGCCGCGGTGACGGCGTCGAGCGCCCGTGGCGCGGCCCTCGAACACCTCCCCTGCCCGGCCGCCGGCGCACCGCCCGCGGCCTCACGTGCCGGGACGCCGAGGGTGACCTCCCCGCCGCCACGCCTCTGACCGTCCAGGACCGTCCCCACCACTGTTCCGTCCCCTGCCCACTCGCGTGCGGGCCGGAAGGCCCGTACGCACCCGTCCGTCGCGCAGGAGACCGCCGAGTTCTCCGCTCGTGATCGCCTGCTGTGGCAGGGGCACCGCCCGCGACACCGCACGCACCGGAGTCCCGCCACGCAGTCCGGAGCGAACGGCGCACGGCCCTGCCCTGAGCCGGGAGCGCGGTCCTTCCCCGTCACGCCCTCGCCCCCGTACAGCGGACGGCAGGACCTTCCACACCTCCCGCACCGTCGTCCTCCGCCCGCGCATGCGGAGACCCGTGCACGCGGCGTGCGGCCGAGCCGGGCGGCACACCGTTCGCCGGGGCGCGCGGCGGACAGCCCGCCCTGGGACCGCCCACTCCGTCCGGGCCACGGAACCCGGCGCCCGCGCGGGCGACATGGGCCGCCCGTCCGGCCCGGAGCGGTCGCGCCCACGGGGCCCCGCGCCTACGGTCGAGGCGATGCGCTTCCCCGGTCGGGAGGTGGGCGGATGCGCGCACGCCCGGCCGCCGCGCTGACCGCCGCACTGGCCGCGTGCCTGACGGCCGTCCCCCTTCCGGCCATGGCCGAGGACACGGTGACGCTCGACCACGCCGGGCAGATCACCGACCAGGTGGGCGCCCTCGGCGGACGCGCGGACGCGGTGCAGCGCGCGCTCACCCGGCTGGAGGACGAGGAGCGGTACCAGCTGTTCGTCGTGTACGTGCGCGACTTCTCCGGGCACGAGGCCCAGTCGTGGGCGGACGGCGTGGCCGACCGCAACCGGCTCGGCGCCCACGACCTGCTGCTCGCCTTCGCCACCCACGAACGGCGGTACGCGCTCTCCGCCGACGTGCACTCCGGCTTCTCCGCCCGGGAGCTCGAACGCGTCGAGTCGGTCGCCGTCGCCCCCGCCCTGCGGCACGCCGACTGGGCGGGGGCCGCCATCGGCGCGGCGGAGGGCTTCGCGGCGGTCAAGGAGGGCGAACGGGTCCGGCGGCCCGCGATCGTGCCGGGCGACCAGGACCCCGGCCCCTCCCCCGGCAGGGACATCCGGGACTGGGTGGTTCCCGTGGTGCTGCTCGCCGGGGCGGCCGCGCTGGTCGTCTTCCTGATCCGCCACGGGGAACGCGGCCTGCCGCCCGTCGTCCCGCTGACGGCGCTCGACACCCACGTCCGGGGGCTGCTGATCGACCTGGACGACGCCGTACGCACACGCGCGGCCGGGCTGTCGTTCACCCCGGCCGCGCCCCGGGCGGCCCCGGCGGCGCTGGAGGACGCCCGCGCGGGCACCACCGCCGCGCTGCGCGAGTGGTACGAGGCGGACGCGACGGCGGCCGGGGCGGGCGCGGTCGTCCGGCGCCGGACGCTGATCAGGATCGCCGAGCGCTGCGCCCTCGCCCGGGAACACCTGGCCGCCGCCGGGCCGGTCGCGGCGGCCGGGACGGCGGGCGCCGTCGCCACCGCCGGGACCAGGATCGCCGCCGTGACGGCGCCCGCCCGAGCCCTGCCCGTCGCACGGGCACGGCTGGCCGGCGCCCGCGAGCAACTCACCCGCGCCCGGCGGGCGCTCGCCCGGAACGACCGGTCCGCGGCGGCACACGCCGTCCGGACCGCGCGCGACGCCGTCGCGGCCACCGAGACACTGCTCGCCGCCACGGCGCGCCGGACCGCGGCCCAGGCACGCGCCCGCGTCGTCCTCGCCGAGGCGGCGGCGGGGACGGCGGCGGACCTGGCGGAGGCACGCGCGGGGCGCGCGGCGCCCGGCGCCGTCGCGCGGGCCACCGCCGCGCTCGCGGGCGCACGCCGGGCGCACGACCCTCTCGACGCACTGCGGACACTGCTCGCCGAAGCCACACCGCTCGCCGGCGACCTGGCGGCGCACCGGACGCCCGCGGAACGGGAACGGCGCGCGCGGGCGCTGCTGGCCCAGGCCCTGCTGCTCGCCCACACGGAGGTGAGCTGGGCGGACGCCCTGGTCACGGCGCACCGCGCCGCCCTGGGCACCGCCGCCCGCGCCCGGCTGGCGGCGGCCCGGAGCGTGCTGGCCGAGGCCGCCGCGCGGGCGGACCGGGAACCGGTCCGCGCCCTCGCCGCCGCCCGTCTGGCGGACGCGCTCGCCCGCGTGTCCGTCGCCAGGACGGAACGTGACGCCGGGCCGCTGACCTGAGGGGACGCTCCGGCTGCCCAAAGCCCTGTTCGGTGGGTGAGGCGCTGGCGTATGGTCTGGCATATGCGGATGGGGGGTGATGAATGAACGCCGGCAATGCACAGCCCTGGCAGGTGGTCCGGCAGGACGAGGACGGCAGCAGGTACCGGATAGGGCACTGCGCCACCCGTGCCGAGGCCCAGCGCCTGATCCAGCGGCTCCTGCTGAACGCGGGGCCGCAGGCGGCGGACGCTCCGGCGCACTACGTCGTGGAGCGCGTCGATACGCCCGCGGACCGCATACCGCGCTGACCCGCCGCACCCTTGGCACAATCGGTCATGAGGGACAGAAGAACCCAAACCCGACAGGGGCCGGCGGTGTCTGTAGAACCAACCGAACCGAGCGGCCGTGACGAGGCCGTCACGGGACGGTCGGCCCGGTACTCCCTGCTGGACCTCCTGCCCGTGGGGACTGCCGCGCTGGACGCCCGCGGGACACTCCTGCTCTGGAGCCCGCCCGCCGGAGACATCCTCGGCTGGGGCGCCCACGAGGTCACCGGGCGCGCGTTCACCGCCTTC
Source organism: Streptomyces sp. MS19 (assembly GCF_047200595.1). NCBI lineage: Bacteria > Bacillati > Actinomycetota > Actinomycetes > Kitasatosporales > Streptomycetaceae > Streptomyces > Streptomyces sp. MS19. The sequence goes on from NZ_JBJZOH010000010.1 coordinate 61,472, forward strand.
CTGCCGCCGGACCATCCCGCCGGGAACGGCACCGCACTCCTGCGGACCCTCCTCCGCGACGGCCACTGGCACGGCGTCCTGCCCCTGCGCCACCGCGACGGGCGCACCGTCGCGACCGCCGTCCTCGCCTGGCGGGTCATGGACGCGGACGGCACCCCCCGCGTCCTGGCCGAACTGGCCGAGGCCGCGCCGCTCGACGGGGCCGGACGCGATCTCGCCGCGCTGGACGCCCTGTTCACCGCGTCCCCGCTCGGCATCGCCCTCTTCGACACCGAGCAGCGCTACACGCGGGTCAACGACACGCTCTCCCGCCTGTACGGCATGCCCGCCGACGACCTGATCGGCCGTACCGTCAAGGAGGTGCTGCCCGCCCCCATGGGCCAGGAGCTCCACCGCATCCAGCGCGCCGTCCTGCGCACCGGCCAGCCCATCACCGACCTGGTCACGGCGTCCCCCGACGGCAAGGGCGCGCAGTCCGTCTCGTTCGGCCGGGTCACCGACCGCGCGGGACGCCCCCTCGGCGTCAGCTGCACCGTCCTGGACATCTCCGAGCGCCGCGTCGCCCTCGCCGACATCGAACGGACCCGCCAGCGCCTCGCACTGCTGGACGACGTCGGCACGACGCTCGGGGACCTCCTCGACGTCCGCCGCATCGGCCAGGCCCTGGCCCTCGCGCTCGTCCCGCGCTTCGCCGACTACGCGGGGGTGGAGCTGCTCGCCCCGGTCGCCACCGGCGGCGAGCCGCCCAGCGTCGGGGACGACGGCCAGGCCGAACTCGTCCAGGTCGGCATCGCCGCCAAGCGGCACGACTCGACCGTCGACCGGTGCCTGCGCGTCGGCGGCGAGGACGTCACGTTCCGCCCCGGCTCGGTCCTCGGCCCGGTCCTCACCTCGGGCACGCCCCACCTGGCCGAGACGCGCGAGCAGCTGCGGGCCGCCGTCGCCGGCGACGAGCCGATGGCGGAGGCCGTCGAACTGCTCGGCATCCACTCGATGCTCACGGTGCCGCTGCGCGCCCGCGGCACGGTCCTCGGGCTCCTCGTCGTCAGCCGCGCGGGGGAACGCGCCGCCTTCGACCGCGAGGACCTCGCGCTCACCCTCGAACTGGCGGGGCGCGCGGGCATCTCGCTGGACAACGCGCGGCTGTACATCCGCGAGCGCGAGGGCGCCCTCACCCTCCAGCGCAGCCTGCTCCCCCAGTCGTTCGCCGCCCAGCCAGGCGTCGAGGTCAGCCACCGCTACGTCCCCGGCAGCACCGGCGCCGAGGTGGGCGGCGACTGGTTCGACGCCATCCCGCTGACCGGCGGCCGGGTCGCGTTCGTCATCGGCGACGTCACCGGGCACGGGCTGCGCGCCGCCGCCCTGATGGGCCAGCTCCGCACCGCCGTCAGGACCCTCGCCGGGCTCGACCTGGCGCCGGGGCAGCTGCTGCGACGGCTCAACCAGCTCGGCCGCGACATCGCCCAGCGGCCCGACGACCCGGTGATGGCCACCTGCCTGTACGCGGTGTACGACCCGGCGACCGGCGTGCTCGTCCTCGCCAAGGCGGGGCACCTGCCGCCCGTGCTCGCCGGGACCGACCCCGCCACCGGCCGCTGGACCGCCCGCGTCCTCGACATGCCGTCCGGCGCGCCGCTCGGTGTGGACGGCGTGCCGTTCGAGGAGCTGCGCGTGGACGTCCCGCCCGGCAGCGTCCTCGCGCTCTACACGGACGGACTGGTCGAGACGCGGGGCGAGGACATCACCGACCGCGTGACCGGGCTGGCCGACCTGCTCGCCGGGTCCGCCGGGCGCGGCGCCCCGCTGGACGCCGTCTGCGACCGGGTCATCGACGAGCTGCGCCCGGCGGACGACGGGCACGACTCCGACGACCTCGCGCTGCTCCTCGCCAGGCTCTCCGTCCTGCCCGCGGACCGGGTGGAGAGCTTCCGGTTCGCGTCCGGTCCCGATGCCGTGGACGAGGCGCGGCGGCGCGTCCGCGCCACCCTCGCCGCCTGGGACCTCGCCGCGCTGGCCGACCGTGCGGAACGCCTGGTGGCCGAGCTGGTCGGGAAAGCGGTCGGCGCGCTCCGCGAGCCGGTCGCCCTGCGCATGGTGCACAGCACCACGCTCCTGGTCGAGGTCACCGACCCGTCCCCCGACCCGCTGCGGGAGACCGCGTCCGTGCTGGACGACGACGCGCGGCACGGGCTGCCGCTCGTCTCCGCCGAGGCCCACCGCTGGGGCACGCGCGAGGGGCCGATCGGCCGCAGCATCTGGTTCGAACTGTCCATCTCCGACCCCTGAGGTCCCCATCCCCGTCCCCTCCCCGATCCCGCACGGTCCCGCACGATCCCGCCGCCGCGCCCCCTCAGCGCACCGGCAGGTGGTAGGCGACGCGGAACCGGTCGGCGGGGACGACCACGTCGGCCGTCTCCACCGGCAGCCCGCCCGCCTGGTACGTCCTGCTGACGACCAGCACCGCGTGCCCCGGCAGCCCGCCGAGCTGCCGCGCCTCCTCGGCCAGGGCGGGCCGCGCGCCGACGTGCTCGACGACGTTGTCCACCGTGACGTCGATGGCGGCCATCCGCTCCACCACCCCGCGGCCCGCGAGCGGCCCGTGCTCCGGGAGCACGACCGGCGTGCGGCCGGTGAGCCGCAGCGGTTCCCATGACGTGGAGAGCATCACGGCCTCGGAGCCTGTCCTGAAGACGTACCGCGTCCGCATCACCGGGTCGCCCGCCTCCACGCGCAGGCGGGCGGCGATGGCGGGCGCGGCCTCCTCCCGCTCGCTGTCGCCCTCCCAGGTGCCGCGCACCCGTTCGTCCGTCTGTTCCTGGCGGAACGGCGTGCAGCCGCCGAGCGTCCTGAAGCCGCTGCGGCGGATCGCGCGCGGCACGGGCTGCTCCCGCACATAGGTCCCCGACCCGGAGCGGCCCTCCACCAGCCCCTCGGCCATGAGCACCTTCCTGGCCTCCAGCGCGACCGTGTCCGAGACGCCGTAGGCGGCGCGGATGGTGGCCTGCGACGGCAGCCTGGTGTGGGGCGGCAGCGTGCCGTCGGCGATCTGCGCTCTGAGGTCTTCCGCGACACGGAGGTACGCGGGCTTCTCACCCAACGGCACTGGCCCTCCCGGTGCTGTCGACCGCGGTGCTCGTCACCCGGTGCTGTTGACATGCTGTTGACTACCTGCAACAGCTTGACAACGCTCGGTTGCGATGCGCAAGAGACGGCCAGAGTTTCACCCGAAGTGATGACCACGGGCGGGACCACCCGCAGGCACCCCGCGGGCGCCCGGCCGGGACCGCCGGGGAGCGGCCCGCGACGGCCCCCTGTACCGGCCCTCTGACGGGGAAGCGGTACTGCAAGAATGTGCCGCGCCGCAGGGTGCGGAGACCGTCAAAAGGGGGACCCACAGACATGAGCGCGTCAGGTGGAACCAAGGCGATCGTCGCCGCGTTGGGCGCCAATCTCGCCATCGCCGTCAGCAAGTTCGTGGCCGCCGTCTTCAGTGGCTCGTCCTCGATGCTGGCGGAGGGCGTGCACTCGCTCGCCGACTCGGGCAACCAGGCACTGCTCCTCCTCGGCGGCAAGCGCGCCAAGCGCGCGGCCAGCGAGGAGCACCCCTTCGGGTACGGGCGCGAGCGCTACATCTACGCGTTCCTGGTCTCGATCGTGCTGTTCTCCGTCGGCGGCGTGTTCGCGCTCTACGAGGGCTTCGAGAAGATCAGGCACCCGCACGAGATCGAGCACTGGTACTGGCCGGTGGGCGTGCTGGTCTTCGCGATCATCGCCGAGAGCTTCTCGTTCCGCACCGCCATCAAGGAGTCGAACGAGACGCGCGGTTCGCAGTCGTGGGTCCAGTTCGTCCGCACGGCCAAGGCGCCGGAACTGCCCGTCGTGCTGCTGGAGGACCTCGGCGCGCTGGTCGGCCTCGTCCTGGCGCTCGGCGGCGTCTGCCTCGCGCTGGCGACCGGCGACGGCGTCTGGGACGGCGCCGGCACGCTGTGCATCGGCGTCCTGCTGATCGTCATCGCCCTCGTCCTGGCCGCCGAGACGAAGTCGCTGCTGCTCGGCGAGGCCGCGGGCAAGGGCGCGGTCGTCCGTATCCGCGCGGCCGTCGTGGACGGCGAGACCGTCACCCAGGTCATCCACATGCGCACGCTGCACCTGGGCCCCGACGAACTGCTGGTCGCCGCGAAGATAGCGGTCGAGAGCGGGGACGACGCGGCCACCGTCGCGCGGGCGATCGACGCCGCCGAGGCACGCATCCGGGCGGCCGAACCGACCGCCCGCGTCATCTACCTGGAGCCGGACATCCTGCGGCGGCCCGCCCCGGCGGAGTGACGCGGGCGGGATGACGCGTACGGCGCCGGCCGGCCCTCGGCGGAGGACGGACCGGCGCCGTCACGCGTCCGGTGCGCTCAGAACTGGAGCGACCAGGAGTCGATCAGGCCCTGGTCCAGGCTGGCGTTGTCCGTCACCTGGAGGGTCCAGGTGCCGTCCGCGTCCACCCCGTTCCCGTTCAGGTTGTAGGTGGCGTCGATGTCGTCGGCCGAGCCGCCCGACTGGTCGCGCAGCAGGACGGTGTCACCCGCGGGGGTGACCAGCTCCACGGTCAGGTCGCCGACCCAGGTGTGCTGGATGTGGATCTCCACCTGGTAGATGCCGCTGAGCGTCCCGACGCCGGAGACGGCGAGCGGGGACGACACGGTGCTGTTGTCGACGATCGCGACGTTCGTGTCGCTGGTGAACTTCGGACCGGTCGGCAGCTCGGGGCCGCCGCCGCCCTCGCCGCCGATGTGCAACAGCGCGTTGGCGGTGTCGGCCGGGATGCCGGACAGCTGGTTCCACACGGCGGTGTCGACCAGCTCGTCCTCCACCTCGGCGGGGGTGGCGTCCGGGTTCTCGGCCAGGAAGAGCGCGGCGGCGCCGGCGACGTGCGGGGTCGCCATGGACGTGCCGGAGATGGTGTCCTCGTCGGTGTCGCTCCCGTTCCAGGCCGACGTGATGCCGCTGCCGGGCGCGAAGAGGTCCACGACGCCGCCGACGTTCGAGAAGTACGAGATGGCGTCGGTCGAGTCGCTGGCGCCGACCGTGATGGCGTCGGCGACGCGGGCGGGCGAGTAGCCGCTCGCGTCGTCGCCGTAGTCGTTGCCCGCGGCCACGGCGTAGACGACACCGGCGTCGATCGAGTTCTCGACCGCCTCGTCCAGGACCTCGTCGGCGCCGCCGCCCAGGCTCATGTTGGCCACGGCCGGGCCGTCGAGGTCCGCCACGTCGCCCGTGACCCAGTCGATGCCGGCGACGACCGACTCGGTGGTGCCCGAGCCGTTGTCGTCCAGGACGCGGACGGAGACGATCTCCGCCTCCTTGGCGACGCCGTAGTCCGCCCCCGCGACGGTGCCGGCGACGTGCGTGCCGTGCCCGTAGCCGTCGAGGCCGTCGCCGCCGAAGGCGTCGAAGCCGACGCGCGCGCGGCCCTCGAAGTCCTCGTGCGTCACGCGCACACCGGTGTCGATGATGTACGCCGTGACGCCCTCACCGGCCGAGTCCGGGTAGGTGTAGCTGCCGTCGAGCGGCAGGCTGGGCTGGTCGATCCGGTCCAGGCCCCAGGACGGCGGGTCCGTCTGGGTCGCGTCGGCGTGGTAGACGCTGTTCTGGACGACGCGCTCGACCGCCGGGTCGGCGGCCAGTTCCAGCGCGTCGGCTTCGCTCAGTTCGGCGGCGAAGCCGTTGAGGGCGTGGGTGTAGACGCTCGTCACCTTCGCGTCGTGCCGGTCGGCGAGCGACTCGGCGCGCGCGGAGGACGCGGAGAAGCCGCCGTCCTTCAGGACGACGATGTAGCTGCCGGGCACGGTGTCCGCCGCACCGGCGTTCGCGATCACCGCCCGCGGCCCGTCCGCGGCCTGTGCTGTCACCGGCATCAGCGCTCCGGCGCCGAGGGCCAGCAGCGCGGCGGTGGCCACGCTCGTCCTGGTCCGCGGCAGGCCGGGGAATCGCATCACTGCCATCGAGGGGTTCCTCCTCATCGGTGGTGCGCCAAAACCCAAGGGAGGGCAGCGCACGGTCACCGATGCACCATGGCATGGCCATGACATATCCATGACCGTGGGGGGCTGCCAGATGGAATGATGCGATCACGTACAGGAGTTGACAAGACCTACGCGAGTAGCGACACACGGCGGACATCTTCGTGAAATCAAGGCGACGATCCTTCGCGCAGGTCACGGCCGTGTCACGGTGGTCAGGTGAGGGGATGTTACGTTTTCCACCACACGACCGGCACACCCCACCCGGCGCGCGGTACCCCGTCAGCCGCCCAGCGCCTCCCCGACCGTGACGGCGAGCGGCGTGGCGGGACGGCCGAGGAGCGCGCTCAGGTCGCCCGTCGTCCGGGACAAGGCACCGCGCGCGATCTGCACGTCCGCGTCGACGATCAGCTCGACGGCCGGGCCCGGCAGCCCCGCCCGGTCGAGCACCCGCCGGTACTCGTCCGCCGGCAGGTCCGTGCAGGCGACCGGCCTGCCCGACCGCGCGGCGGTGTAGCCGGGGTGGCCCTCGGCGACGAGGCGGCGCGCGGTCCCGTACCCGAGCCCCTTGTTCGCTCCCGTGACGACTGTGCCGGTCATGCGGTCGAGCATGCGCCGCGCCGCGCGCGCCCTCCAGGAACGCCTCGTCCTGGGAACGCGGGTACCAGGCTGTCCGCCGCCCCTGTTGGGACGACGGACATATGGACGACGCCTCGGGCGAGCTGGCGGCGGTCCTCCGCGTAGGGCGCGAACGCCTGGCCCCCCGGGCCGCCGACCCGCCCGCGAACACCTCCCGCCGCACGAGCGGCCCGCGCCACGCTCGCCCGCGCGCTCCAGCTCAGCACCACCGAGCAGGAGCACCTCTTCCGGCCGGCGGGCCACGCCACCGGTACGGGCCGTAGCAGCCGCCTGGTCCCCGCGGGCATCAGGCGGTTGGCGGAGCGCACGCCGGACCGCCCCGTCGCCGTCTTCGATGCGATGTGGACCCTGCTGCTCCGGAACCCGGTGTGGGCGGCCCTGATGTCCGCCCCCTCCCGCCCGCGCGAGGCGGAACGCAACGTGCTGTGGCTCCACTTCGACGGCCTCACCGACTGCCACGTCCGCGCGACGCGGGCCGCTACCCGGACGACCCGGAGCTGCGGCGGCTCGTCGCGCGGCTGGGCGAGGAGAGCGCGCCGTTCAGGGAGCTGTGGCGGCGGCACGAGATCGCGGAGCACGGGCCGACCGTGAAGAGCGTCGGGCGCCTCGACCCGGACTGCGACGTCCTCACCACGCAGCGCGGCGACCTGCGGATCGTCCTGTACTCGGCGGAGCCCGGCAGCGAGTCGGAGGGCAAGCTCGCGCTGCCGGCCGCGATCGGGACGCAGCGCCTGTGACGTGCCGGGCGGGCGCGTCAGCCCTTGCGGCGGGGCTTCCCGCGCCGGGCGCCCGCCTTCTTCGCGGCGGCCTGGGGGCGGGGCTTGGCCTTCGCCTTGGCCTTGGCCTTGGCCTTGGCCTTCGCGGTGGGCTTCGCCTTCGGCTCGGGCGGCGTCGCGGGGCGCCCGCGCGTGCTGTTCACCGTCCTGCCGCGCACGATGCCGATGAACTGCTCCACCAGGTCCGTCGTCCCGTCCTCCCGCCAGGACAGCGCGACGCGCGACGCGGGCACGTCGTCGCCGGTGAGCGGCCGGTACGTGAGGTCCTTGCGGTGGTGCAGCCGGGCCAGCGACATGGGGACGACGAGCAGCCCCACGCCCGCCGCGACCAGCTCGACGGCGTCCCCCGTCGTGGCGGGCCGCTCGACCGCCGGGCGGCCGGGCGGGCGTTCCCATGCGAGAACGTCGTCCAAGGGGTGGAACACGACCTCGTCGGCCAGGTCGTCCGACGTGACCTCGTCGGCGGCGGTCACGACATGGTCCTTGGGCACGACGACGACCGTCGTCTCCGTGTACAGGGGGATGGCGCTGAGGTCGGTCCGGTCGGCCGGCAGCCGCAGGAGCCCGGCGTCCGCGCCACGTCCGCGCAGCAGCCCGGCGGCGTCGGCGGCGGGCACGGGCACGAGTGCGAGCGGCACCCCGGGGAGCCGCTCCTGCCAGATGCGCACCCATTTGCCCGGCGTCGCCCCCGGGACGTAGGCGAGCCTGAACGAGGGCGGGGTGTCCGAGCCTGTCACCCGGCCAGGTTACCGGGCGTGTCCCGGGCACCCCGACACGCTCGTTACGCTTGACACCATGACGCCGCACAGGACCAGCCAGACGATGAAGCCCGCCACCGCGGCGAAGAAGCTGGAGGTCTACCTCAAGGCCACTCCGGCCGAGTTCCAGGAGGGTACCGTCTCGCGCGACGAGCTGGACGCCCTCCGGTCCGACCCACCCGCCTGGCTGCGCGACCTGCGGCGCAACGGCCCGCACCCGCGCTCCGTCGTCGCCGCCCGGCTCGGCGTGTCCATCTCGGGCCTCGCGCGCGGCGGCGTCACCGAGGCGCTGACGACCCAGGAGATCGAGGAACTGCGGGCGGAGAACCCGGAGTGGCTCCAGCGGGAGCGCGCCACACAGGCGGAGGTCCAGAAGGAGGCGCTCCGCCTCAAGGAGAAGAACGCCACCCCCGCCAAGCCGGCCAGGCCCACCTCCCGCAAGCGCCCCTGACCCCGCTGCGGACAGCTGTCCGCACCTATGGTGGAGCCATGACCGCACTGCCCGACTGGATGCGCCCGCCACGCGCGGAAGGCTGGTTCGCGGAGGACCTGGACCGCCTCCCCGAGGCACCGCGCCACACGGAATTGATCGATGGAGCCCTCGTCTTCATGATGTCCCCCCAACGGTCCTGGCACGGCCGTCTCGTCACCGGGCTGACGACGGCGCTCGTGGCGGTGGCGCCTGCCGGTGTCGAGATCGAGCGGGAGATGACCATCCGCCTCGACGCGCGCAACCGTCCCGAGCCGGACCTTCTGGCGACGACCGCGCCGTACGACCCGGACCGCACCTGGTTCGCGCCCGAGGACATCCGGCTCGTCGTCGAGGTGGTCTCGCCCGAGTCCGCCCACCGCGACCGCACCGTGAAGCTGCGCAAGTACGCGGAAGCGGGCATCCCGCACTACTGGTGCGTCGAGGACGAGGACGGCTCCCCCGCGGTGCACGTGTACGAACTCGACGGCCCCACCGGCGCGTACGCGCCCGCGGGCATCTTCCGAGGCGCCCTGCACCGCCCCGTACCGTTCGACATCACGCTGGACCTCACCCGCCTCGTCCCACCGCGCGAGAACCTCCACGACGACGCGGCCGGGAACTGAGCACCAGGCGCCCTCCGGCGACCGTCGCCATAGCGAGGTGACCGGCGCACGCCGCGCATCCAGCACAGGTAGTACGTCAGCGGCTCCGGCTTGCCGGCACCGGCGAGCCGATCACGTGGTGGAAAGAGAGCGGGCCACCATGGCGCGGTCGTATCCGGCGCCCAGATGACCGATCGCGACGTCCAGCGCGGCGGCCAGGTGCCGCGACGAGCCCGTGACCGCCGTCATGGCCACGCCGCCCTGCACGGCCGAGATGATCGCCGAGGCCGATCGCTCCGTGTCCACCCCAGGAGGTACGGCGCCCTCGGCCTGCATCACGCCGATCCCCTCGGTCAGATGGGTGTGCCACTGCGCAAGGAGCTGCCGGACCAGCGCGAGGGCCCCGGGCGTGGTCGGCGCGAGGTCGTTGACCAGGACACGCAGCGGGCAGTCGTTCCCCTCCGCACCTGGTCCCGCCACCGCACCCAGCCTTCCCAGTCGGTCAGCGGCGGCATGCGCAACCGGAGGGCGGAGACGGCGCGTTCCGCCTCGTGCCGGGCGACCGCGGTCAGCAGTTCGTCCTTGCCACCGGGGAAGCAGCGGAACAGCTGGCTCTTGCTCGCCCCGGACGCATCGCGCAGATCGTCGAGCGTGGCGTCGGCCACTCCGAGCGAGAGCAGCGCCTCCGCCGCACCCGCCACGATACGGGCCCTGGTGGCCTCACCCTTGCGCGTCGTCCCGTTCGGCATGCCACGCCCCTCAGCCCAAAGCAAACTCGCCGGTCCATTCTGCTCCGTCGATCCTCGGTGGCGACCGTTCCCGACACCGGAGGCGACACCCGGTGAGGACCGACCCCTCAGCCGACGCCACCATGCCACGCGCCCTGACAGAACTGCTGGACAAGCAGGCGATACACGAACTGATCCACGCCTACGCCAACGCGGCCGACCGGCGCGACCACGCCAGGATGCGGCAGCTCTACCACCCCGACGCGATCGACGAGCACGGGCGGTTCTCGGCCGGACCGGCGAGGGACTTCATCGACCGCCTCCCGCAGATGCAGGCGGACATGCTGATCCTCCAGCACCACATCACCACCGTGAACCTCAAGCTGGACGGCGACCGCGCCGAGGGCGAGGTGTACGTCATCGCCTTCCACAAGATCGACGACGGGCAGGGCGGGGTCGACATGCTCGTGCACGGCCGCTACCTCGACAAGTACGAGAAACGCGGCGGTGTGTGGAAGTTCAGCCACCGCGTCATCGTGGCCGACTGGCTCTACCCGGCCGAGCCCTCACGCGTGGACCTCGACCACCCTTTCCTCGCCGGAGCCCACATAGGCCACCCGGGCCCCGACGACCCCTCCTACGCCTTCTTCACCTTCCTGCGCCGCGGCCACCGCTGACCCCACCCGCCCCAGCACTCCCGGCGTGCGCGCAGCGAGGCGCTGTCAGCTCATCCGCTCAGACGTTGAAGCGGAACGCGCGGTGCAGGGCTCTGCACTGCGGAGATGTGGTTCTGCGGGGTTCAAGTCAGCACAGGATCAGCACGGGAGAACAAGGTCGATGCTCCCGGCCCGCGACCGAGTCGGCGGATCGGAGTTCAGTAACGCGGCATGTTCGTAATTGCCTTTCCCGCAAGGTCGATGAGCGCCTCCACCTTCGCCAAGTCGCCAGCGACCTCGTCCGGCGTCACAGCGGGAGCCTCCGACGACCGGTACTCGACTTCGTTGCGCCGGGCTCGCATGCGGTGGAAAGGGCGCAGCATGGACCCGAGCGGGGGGTCGAGCTGCGCCCGCACGGCCTCATAGATGACGGTATGGCCACCACGACTGGTCGCACGCAGCCCCTGGTTCTGCAATACCGCGGCCAACGCTCGGCGCGCGGCGTCATAGGCCAGCGTGTACGCACCCTCCGGGTCTCCGGACGCCAACTGCCGCGCGGAGCCGACATGGGTTCGCGCCCGAACCAGTTCCGCTTCGGCGGCCTCCAGGGAGGCGGGGACTCGTTCGAGTCCGCCACTGGCGATGAGCGCGTCAACAGTCGACCGCCCTTGATTCCAGCGCGTCATTGCACCTCCACGTCAAGGTTCAGCTGTACCAGCGGACGTTCGCGAACGCTGGTGAGGAATGGATCGCCCGTAGGGGCCTCCCACGCCTTGGCGGAGACCCGATGCACATTGACCTCACGGCGCAAGCGCCGCGACGCTTCCTCGGCAAGGTCGAAGAGCGCGTCGGCATCGGGGGCACCCACAACGAGGACATCCACATCAGCAGGCGGCAGCCCGGACTCACCGCTGTACCGAGCGGCCCACGAGCCATAGATATAGGCGCGCTCCACGCCTTCGAGTCCGGCGAGCGCATCGGTGAGCACGGACACAGGGCCGAAGGAGACGGACATGAGCTCACTCAGCGGACGGTACAGCGGAGTATCCGTACGGGCCTTGACGAGGCGACTACGTCCCACTCGCCGATCCATCAGGATGCCACCACCGACCAACCGGTCGACCTCTCGGAGAACAGCGGTGGGCGTCACGCCGACCTCGGCCGCGAGCTCCGTGATGCTGTACTCGCGGTCCGGGTGCAGGAGTACCAAGGCGAGGAGCTCGCCCTGCGTACGAGACCGGAGGATGGGGAGCAGACTCGGTGACACTTTCATTGGGCGCAGGATATCAAGCGCCCAATGAAAGTAACAATCCGCATTTACTTGATCACTCAACACTTACGGACATCTGTCGCGGAGCACCCCCAGGTCAGCACCAAGTCAGCACGGAACGCAGGAGGGGGTCGGGCTCGACAGAGTCCGACCCCCTCCGACCTGCACGCTTGACGAAACCATCTGACCGACTACACGTTGAAGCGGAATTCCACCACGTCGCCGTCGCGCATCACGTAGTCCTTGCCCTCCATGCGGGCCTTGCCGCGGGCGCGGGCCTCGGTGGTGGAGCCGGCTTCGATCAGGTCGGTGAAGGAGATGACCTCCGCCTTGATGAAGCCCTTCTGGAAGTCGGTGTGGATCACCCCGGCCGCCTCGGGAGCGGTGGCGCCCTGTTCGATGGTCCAGGCGCGCGTCTCCTTCGGGCCCGCCGTCAGGTAGGTCTGGAGGCCGAGGGTGCGGAAGCCCGCGTGGGCGAGGGTGGCGAGGCCGGGTTCGGTCTGGCCGACGGTGGCGAGCAGTTCGAGCGCCTCGTCCTCGTCCAGTTCGGCGAGGTCGGCCTCCAGCTTCGCGTTGAGGAAGATGGCCTCGGCCGGGGCGACGAGGGCGGCCTGCTCGGCCTTGAACGCGTCGTCGGTCAGTTCGTCCTCGTCCACGTTGAAGACGTAGAGGAACGGCTTGACCGTCAGCAGGTGCAGCTCGTGCAGCGGCTCGGCGCGCTCGGTGCCCTGGGCGATGCCGGCGGCGAAGAGCGTGCGGCCCTCCTCCAGGATCGCCTGGGCCTCCTCGACGGCCTTGACCTGCGGCTGCTTGTCCTTCTTCACCCGGGCCTCCTTCTGGAGGCGCGGCAGGACCTTCTCGATGGTCTGGAGGTCGGCCAGGATCAGCTCGGTGTCGATGGTCTCGATGTCGCTCTTCGGGGAGACCTTGCCGTCCACGTGCACGACGTTCTCGTCCTTGAACGCGCGGATGACCTGGCAGATCGCGTCCGACTCACGGATGTGGTGCAGGAACTTGTTGCCCAGGCCCTCGCCCTCGCTGGCGCCGCGCACGATGCCCGCGATGTCCACGAAATCGACGTGCGCCGGGACGATCCGCTCGGAGCCGAACACCTCGGCGAGCCGCGCCAGCCGCGGGTCGGGGACGCCGACGACACCGATGTTCGGCTCGATCGTGGCGAACGGGTAGTTGGCCGCCAGCACGTCGTTCTTGGTCAGGGCGTTGAACAGCGTGGACTTGCCGACATTCGGCAGGCCGACGATACCGATCGTGAGCGACACGTGAGACTTCCCGGAGCGAGGTCGTGGGTCCGCCGGACGGCGGAAGGGCCGAGGACCCAGTCTACGGGCGCGGAACGGGGCGGCGGCCGGGCGGCGTGCGTACCGTCCGACGGGCAGCCAGGAGGACAGTCATACGGCGTGCACGCGTGTCCATCACCCCCCACCCGGGGCCCGGCGGCTTACCTTGACCCCGTGGAACACTCTACGCACACAGCTCATCACCCTCGGCACACGAATGCCGCGGCCCGGGTGCGGACACGGGTGCCCCGGCCGGCCGGGGCCGTACGGGCCAGGCCCCAGCCGGGCCGGCCCGCCCGCAGGCTCCCGCGTCCCCGGCTGACCGGCCTGGGCTGCGGCGTGCTGACCACCCTGGCGATGGTGGGGTCGGCGTGGTTCTGCGAGCTGCTGGGCGGGGTCCCGACGCTCTACGGCGTGCTGTTCGTCGTGACGGGGACCGCCGCGGCGGTGTGGGTGCGGCCCGCCGACCTCGTGTTCGCGCCGGTGGCGGCGCCGATCGCGTTCGCGGCGGGGCTGTTCACCACGGGCGGCCCGCTGGACGCCGTCACGCAGCTGGCGCTCCAGGCGCCGTGGGTCTTCGCGGGCACGGCCGTGGCCGGGGCGATCGCCCTCGTCCGCAAGCTGCTGCTGCTCCTCGGCCGCAGGCTGCGCGACCGCCGCCGGGCGGCCGAGGGGCGCGGGATCTGAGCGCGGCGGCTCAGCGGGCGGCGGTCTTGGCGGCGGCGGCCTCGGCGCGCAGGTCGCGGCGCAGTTCCTTCGGCAGCGAGAACTGGATGTGCTCCTGCATCGGCTGCACGATCTGCACGTCCGCCCAGCCCCGCGCCGACAGCCACTCCAGCACGCCGTCCACCAGCACCTCGGGCACGGACGCGCCGGAGGACAGGCCGACGGTCGTCACGCCGTCGAGCCAGGCCTCGTCGATCTCCTCGGCGCCGTCCACGAGGTACGCGGCGTCCGCGCCCGCGCCGAGGGCGACCTCGACCATGCGGGCCGAGTTGGAGGAGTTCTTCGAGCCGACGACGAGGACGAGTTCCGCGTCCGCCGCGACCTGCTTGATGGCGGTCTGCCGGTTCTGCGTGGCGTAGCAGATGTCGTCGCTCGGCGGGTCGATCAGCTGGGGGAAGCGGTCCTTGAGCGCGGCGACGGTCTCCATCGTCTCGTCCACCGACAGTGTGGTCTGGGAGAGCCAGACGACCTTCTCCGGGTCGCGGACCTCAAGACCCGCCACGTCGCCAGGGCCGTCCACCAGGGTGATGTGCTCGGGGGCCTCGCCGCTGGTGCCGATGACCTCCTCGTGCCCGTCGTGGCCGATGAGGAGGATGTCGTAGTCCTCCCTGGCGAACCGGACGGCCTCCTTGTGGACCTTGGTGACGAGCGGGCAGGTCGCGTCGATGGTGGCGAGCCGCCCGCGTTCCGCCTCGCGGTGCACCTCGGGGGCGACGCCGTGGGCGGAGAAGATGACGATCTCGCCCTCGGGGACCTCGGCCGTCTCCTCGACGAAGACGGCGCCCTTCTGTTCGAGGGTGCGCACGACGTACTTGTTGTGCACGATCTCGTGGCGGACGTAGACGGGGGGTCCGTACTGCTCCAGCGCGCGTTCGACCGCGATGACGGCACGGTCCACTCCCGCGCAGTATCCGCGGGGGGCGGCGAGCAGGACGCGGCGCTTGGTCTCGGTCGGGTCGGCCATGCGTTCATCGTACGGGGGCGGGCGGCCGGCCGGGGAACGGACCGCGTTGTCAGTGGCGGGCGTTAGCGTTGCGCGCATGGCTGTCACGACGTCCGCAGAGGCACCGATCCCGGTCGGGGAGGTGTCGCGGCTCATCGGTGGGTGGATCGACCGGCTCGGCGCGGTGTGGGTCGAGGGGCAGATCACGCAGCTCACGCGGCGTCCGGGGGCGGGGGTGGTGTTCCTGACGCTGCGCGACCCGGCGCGGGACGTGTCGCTGCGGGTGACGTGCTACCGCGCCGTGTTCGACCAGGTGTCCGATGTGGTGCGGGAGGGGGCGCGGGTCGTCGTCTTCGGGAAGCCGTCGTGGTACGCGGCGCGGGGCGACCTGTCGCTGCGGGCGACGGAGATCCGGGCCGTGGGGATGGGCGAGCTGCTGGTCCGTCTCGAACGGCTGAAGCGCGAGCTGGCGGCCGAGGGGCTGTTCGCCGCCGACCGGAAGCGGCGGCTGCCGTTCCTGCCCGGCTGCGTGGGGCTGGTGACGGGCCGCGCGTCGGCCGCCGAGCGCGACGTGCTGGAGAACGCGCGGCTGCGCTGGCCCGCCGTCCGCTTCGCGGTGCGGAACGTGGCGGTGCAGGGCGTCCACGCGGTGTCCCAGGTCGTGGCGGCGGTGCGCGAGCTGGACGCCGATCCCGGGGTGGACGTGATCGTGGTGGCGCGGGGCGGCGGCAGCGTGGAGGACCTGCTGCCGTTCTCCGACGAGGAGTTGGTGCGGGCGGTCGCCGCGTGCGGGACGCCGGTGGTCTCGGCGATCGGGCACGAGCCGGACGCGCCGCTGCTTGACCTGGTGGCCGACCTGCGCGCCTCGACGCCCACGGACGCGGCGAAGCGGGTGGTGCCCGACGTGCGGGAGGAGCTGACGCGGATAGGGCAGCTGCGGGACCGGGCGCGGCGGTGCGTCGAGGCGCGGCTCGACCGGGAGGAGCGGGGGCTCGCGGGCATCCGCAGCCGTCCGGCGCTGGCGGAGCCGTACGGGCTGGTGGAGGGGCGCGGGGCGGAGCTGGCGGATCTGCTCGGGCGCTCCCGGCGTGCGCTGGGCCATCTGCTGGACCGCGCGCGGGCGGACGTGGAGCACACGAGGGCGCGCGTCGTGGCGCTCTCGCCGGCGGCGACGCTGCGGCGGGGGTACGCGGTGCTCCAGCGGGCGGACGGCGCGGCCGTGCGGTCCCCCGACGAGGTGGCGGCCGGGGACGGGCTGCGGGCCCGGGTGGCGGACGGGACGTTCCGGGTGACGGTGAGCGGGGACGGGCGGGACGGGACGGAAGGGAGCTGAGGGCGGCGTGGGTGTGATGTGTGACGGGTGGCCCGTGGGGCCGGACATAGGGTGGCTGGCATGACGGAAGCGGGGACCGGTCCCGGCGCAGCGCTGGGCTACGAGCAGGCGCGCGACGAGCTGATCGACGTGGTGCGCCGGCTGGAGACGGGCGGCGCGACGCTGGAGGAGTCGCTCGCGCTGTGGGAGCGGGGCGAGGAGCTGGCGCGGATCTGCGGTCAGTGGCTTGAGGGCGCGCGGGCGCGGCTGGACGCGGCGCTGGCGGCCGGTGACGAGGACGGTGACGGCGGTGACGGCGGTGACGGCGGTGACGGCGCCGAGCCGGTGGGCGGTGCGCGGGGCGCCGACGGGGAGGAATAGCATCGCGGCCGAACAAGTTGACCGGTCAATTTCCGCCGGTCGGCCGCGATCGTGAAAGGCACTCCCCGATGGCTCTCAGCCTCGACACCGAAGCCCAGGACCTGCTGTTCCACCAGGCGCACACGGCCCGCGCGTTCACCGGGGAGCCGGTGACCGACGAACAGGTGAGGGCGGTCTACGACCTGATCAAGTACGCGCCGACGGCGTTCAACATCTCGCCGCTGCGTGTGACGGTCGTCCGCAGTCCCGAGGGGAAGGCGAGGCTGCTCCCGCACCTGACGGAGGGCAACCGCGTCCACACGGCGCCCGCCCCGGCCACGGCGATCCTCTCCGCCGACCTGAACTTCCACGAGAAGCTGCCGACGCTCTTCCCGGTCAAGCCGACGCTGGCGCGGGACGTGTACGGCGACCCCGGCGTGCGCGAGGCGGACGCGCGGCTGAACGCGTCCCTCCAGATCGGCTACTTCGTGCTCGGTGTGCGGGCGGCGGGGCTGGCGGCCGGTCCGATGAGCGGCTTCGACCGCGCCGGTGTGGACAAGGAGTTCTTCCCCGACGGGCGGCAGCGGTCGCTGGTGCTGGTGAACATAGGCCGGCCCGCCGAGACCGCCTACCGACCGCGCCAGCCAAGGCTGGACGCCGCCGAGGCCGTCAGCTTCCTGTGAACCCTGTGAGTCCTGTGAGGTGAGCGGCGCGGGACCGGTGGGACGCGCCCGCCGGTCCCGTCGTCAGGCGGCCCGGCCGGGCTCGGGGGCGAGCGCCTCGGTCAGCCCCGTGAGGCCGTCGAGCGGCGCGGTGCCCATCACGACCGTGGTGTCCTCGGGGCCGACGCGGACCAGCGCGTCGTACTTCGGCCCCTCGTAGCGCGCCCACGTGTCACCGGCGACCTCGACGGTCTCGCCGGTGGCCGTCGCGCCGACGGTGACGGAGGACACGAACGCGTCCTCGTTGCCCTCCACCGGCACCGCCTGGGTGAGCGCGACGTACTCGTCGGACGGGTCCATGAAGCCGAGGCGCCAGGTCGGGCCGAACTCGCCCTGCGGGTCGTAGCGCACCGCCGTCGCCCGCCAGTCCTCGTCCAGGCCGCGCGGGACGAGCAGGTCGTAGGGCGCCGCGCGGGCCGCGGTGGCGGCGGCGACGTCGTACTCGACGGTGCGGACCGGGTCGCGCGACTCGTCGTGCGGGATGACGAGCCAGAAGCCGA
The DNA here is from genome assembly GCF_047200595.1 of Streptomyces sp. MS19. Taxonomy (NCBI): domain Bacteria; kingdom Bacillati; phylum Actinomycetota; class Actinomycetes; order Kitasatosporales; family Streptomycetaceae; genus Streptomyces; species Streptomyces sp. MS19. The sequence goes on from NZ_JBJZOH010000010.1 coordinate 79,245, forward strand.
ACGCGCCGACGCAGATCAGCGCCATGGACAGCACCATGTTGCGGAAACTCTGGAGGCGCAGGCGGTGCGCCCGCCCGCCGCCCGGCCGTCCGCCGGGCGGCGCGGGGGCCGTTCCGTCCGCGCTCCCCGACGGGGTCTCCGCCGCGGCGTCCGGCGCGGGGCTCTCACTCGACACTTCGCTCGCCACACAGCCATCGTCGCGCACGCCGGGGCGGAGCCCGCACCCGCCCCCGGTCTCGCTCAAACGACGGTTGCCCCGCTCATCTGAAGGGCATGCGGCTAGAGTCGGAGCACCCTCCCCGCGCCGCCCGGCGCAGAAAGGCGCGTCCTCAGATGCCCGATCACCTTCCGCCTCCCCTCGACGTCGCCCCCGCGGCGCCCGACCGCAACCTCGCGCTGGAACTCGTCCGCGTCACCGAGGCCGGGGCGATGGCGTCCGGCCGCTGGGTGGGGCGCGGCGACAAGAACGGCGCGGACGGCGCCGCCGTCCGCGCGATGCGCGCGCTCGTCTCGACCGTCTCGATGAACGGCGTCGTGGTCATCGGCGAGGGCGAGAAGGACGAGGCGCCGATGCTCTGGAACGGCGAACGCGTCGGCGACGGCACGGGCCCGGAGTGCGACGTGGCCGTGGACCCGGTGGACGGGACGACGCTGACCGCCAAGGGCATGGCGAACGCCGTGTCGGTGCTGGCGGTGGCCGAGCGCGGCGCGATGTTCGACCCCAGCGCGGTCTTCTACATGGACAAGCTGGCGACCGGCCCCGAGGCGGCCGAGTTCGTGGACATCGACGCGCCGCCCGAGGTGAACATCCGCCGGGTCGCCAAGGCCAAGGGCGGGAAGCCGGAGGACGTGACCGTCGTCATCCTCGACCGGCCGCGCCACGGCGACCTGGTGCGCCGCGTGCGGGAGAGCGGGGCGCGCATCAAGTTCATCGCGGACGGGGACGTCGCCGGGGCCATCATGAGCGTGCGCGACCACACCGGCGTCGATCTGCTGCTCGGCATCGGCGGCACGCCCGAGGGCATCATCGCGGCGTGCGCGATCAAGTGCCTGGGCGGCACGATCCAGGGCAAGCTGTGGCCCAAGGACGAGGCCGAGCGCCGCGCCGCCCTGGACGCGGGGCACGACCTCGACCGGGTGCTGCACACGGACGACCTGGTCGGCGGCGAGAACGTGTTCTTCGTCGCGACCGGGGTGACGGACGGGGAGTTGCTGCGCGGGGTGCGCTACCGCGCCGAGACGGCGACGACGCAGTCGCTGGTGATGCGGTCGCGTTCCGGCACGATCCGTCAGATCGACTCCACGCACCGGCTGAGCAAGCTGCGGGCGTACAGCGCCGTGGACTTCGACCGCGCCGGCTGACGGGTCGTCCGGCGGGTCGGGAAGGGGAGCCGGCGGGGCGGGCGGTGGGTTGGGGGGCGGCCGCCCCGCTCGGCGGCGTCCGGCTCGCTCAGGCGGCGCGCGGCGGGCCGTTCACGCGATGCGCGGGATGTCGGCCGCGCGGCCGCCGGGCGCGGCCGTGTCCCGGCGGCGCCTGCGGCTGAGCACGACGCGGCGCTCGGCCGCCGTGAGCCCGCCCCAGACGCCGTAGGGCTCCGGCTGGAGGAGGGCGTGCTCCCGGCATTCGAGCAGGACCGGGCAGCGGGCGCACACGGACTTGGCCGCCTGTTCGCGCGACAGCCGGGCGGCGGTGGGCTCCTGGGACGGCGCGAAGAACAGGCCGGCCTCGTCGCGCCGGCACGCGGCCTCCGAGTGCCAGGGGCCGCCCAGGTCTCTCGTACTGCGCTGGGCGGGGGCTGCTGGGGACCACTGGGACTCATGTGGCGGTGACGATTGCAGCACGGTCAACTCCTGACGACGGCTACGGGGGTCGCTCCTGGCTGGTGGACCCTCACCCGTCCTGGGGGACGCCGCGCTTGCCCTTCCCACCATGCGGCCATACGAGTGACGGTCCCCCGAGCCCTACCCGCTGTGCGCACGCTTATGCACGGAGCGACAACGCGGCCCGCCGTATCAGCCGTACCGGTCAGTCCTTGCGCAGGTCCTTGACGCGCCGGCCGTCCACCGGCTTCGCCTCCACGCCGCCCATCACGGCGAAGCCCTTGACGACGATCACGGGCGCGTCAGGGTCCGCCGCCTCGGTCTCGCGGACCTCGAAACCGCCCATGAAGCCGCTGCCCTCGCAGCGCAGCGAGACGTTGTCCGGCACCCGTATCTCGATGCCGCCCAGGACCGCGACCGCGTTGACCACCACCTGGCGCTGCTCGAACAGGGCCTCGGTGAAGTCGAGTTCGATGCCGCCGAGGACGGCCACCGCGTTGATGGTCCCGCCGACGCGCCACCGCCCGTGCCGGGTCGAACCGCTGAGGACGGCCACGACGTTGCGCGTCCCGGCGGACGCGCCGCCCGGCGCGGGGCGTACCTCGGGCGCGGGCCTGGCGGCGTGGTCCGCGGGGGGTGTGAACGCCTGCCCCTCCGGCAGGTCGCGGATCAGCGGCTCCAGTTCGGCGACGGTCTTGGCCGCGTAGACGGCGTCGACGCGCTCGGAGTGCTCCTCGGCGTCCAGGCGTCCGTCGCTCAGGGCCTGGGCGAGGATCTCGGCCACCCGGTCCCGCTCGGCGTCGGAGGCGCGGACCGGCGGGGGCGGCGGTTCTTTGCCCAGCGGTACCGCGGGCGGATTCTCGGCTGTCACGGGCGACAGCCTAGCGACTCGCGATACATCGCGACCACCCCCTTGAGGTAAAGTGCTAGCAGATTGCTAGACCATCGGACCGACCGGAACGGGGACCCCATGACCGACGGCACACCCACACAGCCCACCCGCGCCACCACGGGCGGCGCCGACCTGCCGGCGATGCCGGCGCCGGGCGTACGCGAGTTCCCCGCGCACAGCGTGCCCGGCGGCCTCGCGCTGCTGCTCACGTTCCTCGGCCTCCTCGCCGGGCTCGGCGGCGCCGCGTACGGCATCGCCCTCGCCGACGACGGGTCCGCCGGCGCCGGGGCCGCCCTGATCGCCGGCGGCCTCCTGCTCGCGCTGGCCTGCATCGTCCTGATGACGGGACTGAACATGGTCGCCCCCGGCGAGGCACGCGTCGTGCAGTTCTTCGGCCGCTACACCGGCACCATCCGCAAGGACGGCCTGCGCTGGGTCAACCCGCTGACGACCCGCGGCAAGATCTCCACCCGCGTCCGCAACCACGAGACCAACGTCCTCAAGGTCAACGACGCGTACGGCAACCCGATCGAGCTGGCCGCCGTCGTCGTCTGGCAGGTCGAGGACACGGCGCAGGCGTCGTTCGAGGTGGACGACTTCGTCGAGTTCGTCAGCGTCCAGACCGAGTCCGCCGTCCGGCACATCGCGCTCGACTACCCGTACGACGCGCACGGCGAGGACGAGCTGTCGCTGCGCGGCAACGCCGAGGAGATCACCGACAAGCTGGCCGTCGAGCTGACCGCGCGCGTCGCCGCCGCGGGCGTGCGGATCATCGAGTCACGCTTCACCCACCTCGCGTACGCCCCCGAGATCGCCTCCGCGATGCTCCAGCGCCAGCAGGCGGGCGCGGTCGTCGCGGCGCGCAAGACGATCGTCGAGGGCGCGTGCAGCATGGTGGAGGACGCCGTGTCGCGCATCGCGGAGATGGACGACATCACACTGGACGAGGAACGCCGGGCCGCGATGGTCTCCAACCTGCTCGTCGTCCTGTGCGGCGACCGCTCCCCCCAGCCCGTGCTGAACACCGGGACGCTGTACCAGTGACCGCACCGCCGCCGCCCCCGCGCAGGCAGGTCCTGCTCCGGCTCGACCCCGCCGTCCACGACGCGCTCGCGCGGTGGGCGGCCGCCGAGCTGCGCAGCACCAACGCGCAGATCGACTACCTCCTGCGGCAGGCGCTCCTGGCCGCGGGGCGCCTCCCGGACGACACCTCGCCCGCCCGGCGGCGCGGCCGGCCGCGCCGCCGGGACGCGCCGGGCGGCGATTCCCCCGCCTGAACCGCGGCGCGCGCGACAGGAGGGCGACGATCCGTGACGGGTGTGGCACGGTATGCGACAAACCTTTCGTGCACCGCGCCCCGAGGAGGCCCCGCCGTGCTGACCGTCGGCGACCCGTTCCCCCCGTTCGACCTCCCCGCCTGCGTCTCGCTTGAGCCTGGCCAGGAGTTCACCAGGATCACCGAGAAGACCCACGCGGGCGCGTGGAAGGTCGTCTTCGCCTGGCCCATGGACTTCACCTTCGTCTGCCCGACCGAGATCGCCGCCTTCGGCGGGATGGCGCAGGAGTTCGCCGACCGGGGCGCCCAGGTCCTCGGCCTGTCGCTCGACTCGGAGTACGTCCACCACGCGTGGCGCCGCGAGCACCCCGACCTGCGGCACCTGCCGTTCCCGATGCTGTCGGACGTACGGCGCGAGCTGTGCGCCGCGCTCGGCGTCCTCGGCCCCGACGGGCTGCCGCAGCGGGCCGTCTTCCTCGTGGACCCACAGGACGAGATCCGCTTCGCGATGGTCACGGCCGGGACGGTCGGCCGGAACCCGCAGGAGGTCCTGCGGGTGCTCGACGCGCTCCAGAGCGACGGGCTGACGCCCTGCGGGTGGACGCGCGGCGAGCCCGTCCTCGACCCGGACGCGCTGCTCGCCGGGACCTGATCAGGCCGCCTGCGTCGCCATCTCGAACCAGACGACCTTGCCGGTGCTCAGCCGTGTCGCGCCCCAGCTCCGCGCCAGCCGCTGCACCAGGTAGAGGCCGCGGCCGCCCTCGTCGGCCGGGCCGGCCTGGCGCAGCCGCGGCAGCTGGGGCACGTCGTCGCCCACCTCGCAGCGCAGCACGTCGGTGCGCAGCAGCCGGACGGTGACGGGCCGTTCCGCGTACCGCACGGCGTTGGTGACGACCTCGCTGACCAGCAGCTCCACCGTGTCCTCGATGTCGAGCAGGTCCCAGCGGGCCAGGCTCTCGCGGACGAGGCGGCGCGCCTCGCGGACCGACTGGGCGCGCGGGTCGAGGCGGAGGAACGCGTTGGCCTCCGGCGCGATGCCCTCGAAGCGGGCGGCCAGCAGGGCGATGTCGTCGTCGCGGTCGCCGGGGCCGACGATGTCGAGGATCTCGTCGCACATCGGTTCAAGGGGCAGCGCCGCGTCGGGGCGGGTCAGCCGGGAGATCTCGGCGAGCTTTTCGCGCAGCTGCTCCACGCCCGTCCACACGTCGCGCGTACGGGACTCGACGAGGCCGTCCGTGTAGAGGACGAGGGTGGCGCCCGCCGGGGCGTCGAACTCGACGGTCTCGAAGTCCACGCCGCCGACGCCGATCGGCGCGTTGGGCGGCATCTGCACCAGCTCGGTGGAGCCGTCCACGTGGAGGAGGACGGGCGGCGGGTGGCCCGCGTTGGCGGCCTTGATGCGGTGGGCGACCGGGTCGTAGACGGCGTAGAGGCAGGTCGCCATCCGGTCGGTGCCGAGCCGCTGGGCCTGCTCGTCCAGGTGGTGCAGGACCTCCTGGGGCGGCAGGTCGAGCCCGGCGAGTGTCTGCACCGTCGTGCGCAGCTGGCCCATGATGGCGGCGGACGTGGTCGAGTGGCCCATCACGTCGCCGACGACGAGCGCCACGCGGCTGCCGGGCAGGGGGATCGTGTCGTACCAGTCGCCGCCGACGCGGGCGGACTGGGCGGCGGGCAGGTAGCGGCTCGCGAGGCGGACGCCGGTCGGCTCCGGCAGGTCGTCGGGGAGCATGGTGCGCTGGAGTTCGTCGGCGATGGACGCCTCCCGCCCGTACAGCACCGCCTTGTCCACGCCGAGCGCGGAGTGGGTGGCGAGCTGCGCGGCGACCTGGAGGTCCTCCTGTTCGAACGATTCACGATCGGGTGTGCGGAGGAAGACGGCCGCGCCGATCACCCGCCGCCGGCCGCGCAGCGGCGCGACGATGACGCGGCGGCCCTCCGGCAGGTCGGTGGCGCCGGTCAGTTCGCGCATCGCGGCGCGCGGCACCTGCGAGTCGGTGAAGACGGGCCTGACGCCGCGCAGCACCTCGGCCAGCGGCCCGTTCCCCCTGACCTCGACCTGCGGCATCGCCTCGCCGAGCAGCGGCGGGAGCGCGGGCGGGCGCTCGGCGGGGCGGGCGCCGCCGAGGTACATGTGCTCGGGGATGCGGTCGCTGCGGCGCAGCTTGAGCACCCACGGCGTGACCGGCTGCTCGTCGCCGACCGGCAGCGGGTGGCGCAGGTAGACGAGGATGACGTCCGAGAACGTCGGCACGGACGACCGGCACAGGCCGAGCACGATCTCGTCCAGGTCCATGCCGCGCGCGATGCGGCGCGTGGCCGACCCCACGAACCGCAGCCGGTCGGACTCCGCGATGCCGCCGCCGAGGCCCTCCCCGGCGACGGGCCCGACGGGCGGATGCTCCGCGGGGGCGGACTCGGAGCGCGCGTGCGGCAGCGTCCGGCTCTCGGCGAAGGTGGTCAGGTCCGCCGTGCGAGCCACGGGCTGCGAGGGGGTCGGGTCCGTCACGAGAGGATGTCCATCCAGGCTGGAACTGCGGAAACTGGGGCGCGTGGTGGGGGTGTTGTGCAGTTGTGCGGTCGTGGGGACCGATCCTACGGGCGGCGCGGGGGGTCGTATCAAGAGGCTCGGGGATGATCCGGCATCCGGCGGGCCTGCCGCGGGCCGGTGAGCGCGGGGCGCGCGCGGTCCCAGTCGGCGGGCAGCTGGGGCGTGCGCCAGCGTGGATCGGGGCGCCAGGACGGCCAGTTGTCGGAGAACGGCGGGCCCCAGGCGGTGACGAGCCGCGCGGCCTCGCGGGCCGCGGCGCCGATCGTGGCCGCCTGCCCCGCGTCGAGCAGCCCGGCCTGCTGCGCCTGGGCGAACTCGTCCTCGTCCCGCCACTCCCAGCTGCGGTCGGGGTAGACGGCGATGTCGAGGAAGTGGTCCTCGGAGTCGATGCCGCCGGGCCAGCGGCTCCTGGGCTCCTCCAGGTTGAGGTACCAGTTCTTGAAGCGCCAGCCGCGGTCCCAGAACAGCCAGACGGACCACGGCTCGGCGGGTCTCGCGAGCTTCAGCACGCCCGCGCCGAACCAGCGGGAGCGCACGGTCGTGCGCGGCTTGGTGTAGCGGGTCGCCAGCGGCTCCAGGTGCACCGGCGTGCCGTCGGCCAGCTCCGGCTTGATGCACTCGGTGCCGGGCGCGAGCCAGACGGCGAGGAGGTCGGGGCTGTCCTGGACAACGGTCACGGGCCGGCAGATGTGGAAGCGCCCGGCGGTGCCTCCCGCGCCGTTCGCGCGGTAGCGCCACAGGATGTGGTCGCCGGGTCGCCACGGATGCGCGCCGCCGTTCCGCTCAGTTCCCGTTGTCATCTACACATGGTATGGGCGACGCCACGGACAGCGGGCGCATCCGGCCGACAAGTACGTCAGGGGCGCGTCATCCGCAGGACGTCCAACGCCTCGTCCAACTGTTCGAGGGTGAGGTCGCCGCGCTCCACGTAGCCGCCGTCGAGGACGGCCTCGCGGATGGTCTTGCGCTCCTTGAGGGCGCGCTTGGCGACCTTCGCGGCCTCCTCGTAGCCGATGTAGCGGTTGAGGGGCGTGACGACGGACGGGGAGGACTCGGCGTACTCGCGGGCGCGCTCGGCGTTCGCGGTGATGCCGTCCACCGTGCGGTCGGCGAGGAGGCGGGAGGCGTTGCCCAGGAGGCGGATCGACTCCAGCAGGTTCTTCGCGATGACGGGCAGCATGACGTTCAGTTCGAAGTTGCCCGCCGCGCCCGCCGTGGTGACGGTCACGTCGTTGCCGATCACCTGGGCGGCGACCATCAGGACGGCCTCGGGGATGACCGGGTTGACCTTGCCCGGCATGATCGAGGAGCCCGGCTGGAGGTCGGGCAGGGCGATCTCGGCCAGACCCGTGCGGGGGCCGGAGGACATCCAGCGCAGGTCGTTGCAGATCTTGGTGAGGGACACGGCGATCGTGCGCAGCTGGCCGGACGTCTCCACCAGGCCGTCGCGGGCGCCCTGGGCCTCGAAGTGGTCGCGGGCCTCGGTCAGCGGCAGGCCGGTGACGCGGGCGACCTCGGCGATGACGGCGGCGGAGAAGCCGGGCGGGGTGTTGATGCCGGTGCCGACCGCGGTGCCGCCGAGAGGCAGTTCGGCGAGGCGCGGCAGGGAGGCGTTCAGGCGCTCGATGCCGTACCGGATCTGCGCCGCGTAGCCGTCGAACTCCTGGCCCAGGGTGACGGGCGTGGCGTCCATGAGGTGGGTGCGGCCCGACTTGACGACGCCGGAGAACTCCTGGCCCTTGCGCTCCAGCGCCTCGGCGAGGTGCGCCAGCGCCGGGATCAGCTCGCCGGTGACGGAGCCGGTGGCGGCGATGTGGATGGAGGAGGGGAAGACGTCGTTGGACGACTGGCTCGCGTTGACGTGGTCGTTGGGGTGGACCGGGCGGCCGAGGCGCTCGGTGGCGAGGGTGGCCAGCACCTCGTTGGTGTTCATGTTCGAGGAGGTGCCGGAACCGGTCTGGAAGACGTCGATCGGGAAGTGCGCGTCCCAGGCGCCGTCCGCGACCTCGCCGGCGGCGGCGGCGATGGCCTCCGCCATGTCCTTGTCGATGACGCCCAGCTCGGCGTTGACGGTCGCCGCGGCGGCCTTGACGCGGGCGAGGGCGGCGATGTGCGCGCGCTCGATGCCCTGACCGGAGATGGGGAAGTTCTCCACGGCCCGCTGGGTCTGCGCACGCCACTTCGCGTCCGCCGGGACCCGCACCTCGCCCATGGAGTCGTGCTCGATGCGGAATTCGTTGCTACCACTCATGGGGAGGAATCTACCGGGAGGGCTTCAGCCCAGAGTGATGCGCTTCCCCTGGAGGGCCCGGCGGGCTCGGCGGGTGCGGCGCGCGCCGTGTTCGCGGAGCAGCAGCGCGGCCACGTCGCGTGCGGTTCCGGTGGGGTCGAGCAGGCCCAGGCGGACGCAGGCACGTTCGGTCGGCCAGCCGTCGGGGCCGTGGTAGCGGGCCAGGTCGGGTATCAGCGCGGCCCAGTCGGCGGGGGATGCGGCGGCTTCGGCGGCGGCGAGGCGTTGGCGGAGGGTGGTGGCCTCGCTGGGGGCGTGGCGTACGGAGGAGCGGCGCAGGGGGCGCGGCTCCTGGGTGTCGTGGCTGTTCTCGCTGGTCTCACTGTTCTGGCTGTTCTGGCTGTTCTGGCTGTTCTGGGCGCTGTGGGTGCTGTGGTTGTCGGGAGCGGGCGTACGCGGGTCCCGCGCGCCGGTCGGGCGGGCGTCCTCCGGCAGGGCGGCCGGGCGGGCGTCGGCGGGTGGCACGTCAGGAGCGGGGGCGGGGCCGTTGTACCGCAGGTCGTTCGTCGGGGTGTCGTGGGACGGGCCGTCGGCATACCGTACGGCCAGCTCACGCAGGCGGTCGCGGACTGTGGTCGCGTGGGCCGGGCGGTCGGCGGGGCTCTTGGCGAGGAGGCGCAGCACCAGCGCTTCGATGTCGGCGGGGATGTCGTCGCGCAGTTCGCGCGGGGGTTGCGGGGCCTGGTGCACCTGGCGGTAGAGGACCTGCATCACCGTGCCGCCGGGCGGGAAGACCGTACGGCCGGTGAGCATGCGGTAGAGGACGCAGCCGAGCGCGTACAGGTCGGTCCTGGCGTCCACGGGGTCGCCGAGGCACTGCTCCGGCGCCATGTAGTCGGGGGTGCCGATGGCGGCGCCGGTGGCGGTCAGGGAGCTGCGGTGGCGGTCGCTGAGTCCCTCGGCGAACCGCGCGATACCGAAGTCGAGCAGTTTGACCCGGCTCTGGACCACCATCACGTTGGCCGGTTTCAGATCGCGGTGGATGATGCCGACGCCCGGCGCGTGGGCGGCGGCGAGCGCGTCGGCCATCTGCGCGGCCCACTCCAGCGTGGTCGGCAGCGGGGGCGGCCCTTCGGCGAGGAGCCGGTCGAGGGAGCGGCCCGGCACCATCTCCATGACGAGGAAGACGGTCGGCCTGCCGTCGAGTGCACCGGTGAACAGGTCGTGGACGGTGACGATGTGGGGGTGCGCGAGGCGGGCGATGGCGAGGGCCTCGCGTTCGAGGCGGGCGACGATGTCGTCGTCCGCGGCGCCGCCCTCGGTAGCGGTCTTGACGGCGATGTCGCGCCGCAGCCGCTCGTCGTGGGCGTGCCAGACCTGGCCCATGCCGCCCTCGCCGAGCTTGCGGACGAGGCGGTAGCGGCCTTCGAGTACGTCGCCCGTCGCGACCATGTGTCCCCCGGACCACCCGGCGGTGCGGTCCGCCGGTGGCTGTTGCTGTGTCGGTGCCGGTGTCGGTGCCGGTGCCGGTTCCGCCGGTGCCGGTTCCGCCGGCGCCGTTGTCAGTGGCGCGGCTTAGGATTCCACAGCGAACGGCATCAGGTGAGGGGGGTGCGCGATGCGGAGGCGTTCCGGGGGGCGTGGCGCCGGGCTGATCGGGGCCGTGCTCGCGCCGCTGCTTGCGCTCGGGCTGCTGACCGCGCCCCCGGCGCGGGCGGCCGGGCAGCTCGACGAGGCCGCCGAGGCGCTGGCGGACGGGCCCGGCGTGTGGGTGGCCGACGGGTTCGAGGGCGCGCCGGAGCCGCTGGTGGCGCTGATACGGGCGCGGTACGCGCGGGCGGAGACGCCGGTACGCGTCGCCATGGTCACCGAGGAGCTGGGCGAGGGCGACGCGGCGGCCCAGCAGTTCGCCGCCGCCGTCGGCGAGCCGGGGGCGTACATCGTTCACAGCGAGACCGACGACCCGACCTCCGACTACCCCACCACGGCCTCCCAGTGGACCACCTACGGCGCGGGGTTCACCGGCGAGGAGATGGACGACGAGTACATGGACCGCGTCGGCATAGGCGTGGGCAACTTCCTCCTGAGCCTGCCGGACGCCTTCGACGGCGACCTGTCCCCCGGGGTGTTCGCGCTGTCGGACGAGGAGCCGTTCTTCGTGGACCCGGCGGTGACGGACGTCTTCCCGTCCGTGGACGCGGCGTCGCTCGCCACCACGTTCGCCGACGCGCGCACGCCGGTGCGGGTCGCGGTCGTGACGGCGCTCGGGGGCGACGAGTCGGCGATCCAGGAGGAGTTGTTCGCGGACCTGCCCGAAGGCGGGACGGGGGTGCTGCTGCGCTGGGAGGACGAGGACTTCTCGGTGACGACCGGCACCAGGGAGGCGCCGTTCGGCGTGGACGACGTGAGCCTCACGGTCGGCGGCATAGGCATCGGCGCGGTCCCGCCCGGGGCGCTCCCGCAGCGGATGGCGCTGCTGGCCGCGCTCCTCGGCCCCGACCCGGTCGAGGTGGCGCGGCAGGCGCTGGCGGACGATCCCGTCTACGTGCACCCGGGGGTGTCGGACGGCGAGACGGGCCAGGAGGAGCTGGACGCGCTGCGGGAGCGGCTGCGGAGCGCGGACCCGTCCGCGCGTGCGGCGTTCATGCCGGAGGGGGTGCTGGAGCTGCGCCTCGGGGAGGACCTGCCGGACAGCGACTCCCCCGAACTGGCCGAGATGTTCGTGCCGGAGGGCGACGGCACCGACGTGGTCGTCTGGACGGTGGACACCGAGTCGGACGCGTACGTGACGGACGTCTCGGCGACGGGCGACTCGTCGTTCGTGGAGGCGACGGAGTGGACGTGGGGCGAGACCCCCGCCATATCCGGGCCGTTGGAGGAACTGCTCACCGAACTGGGGGACGACGGGGGCGGCCCCGGCCCCGCGCTGCCCGGCGCGGCGGGCGACACGGGGCAGCCGCGGATCTACCTGCTGGTCGTGCTCGCGATGGGCGCCCTGTGGCTGGTGCCGCTGCTGGCGGCCAACTCGACGCGCCGCAGGCGCCGGATACGGGCGACGGCCAGGTGGCGGCGGCGCCTGGCGCGGTTGCCCGCGAGCCAGGCGCGCGGGGAGCAGGAGCGCGCCGATGTCGCGGCGGTGGCGGTCTGGCGTGACCTGGTGGCGCTGGGCGACGACCTCGCCCGGGTCGCCGCGCCGCAGAATCCCACCAGGCTGCGGGCGTTGCAACGGCTGCGCAGTGAGTACGAACGCATGCTCACGGCGCACGACGAGGCGATGACGTGGCACGAGATAGCGGTCGTGCGGGCGGACGCGGAACGGCTGCGGCGCGCACTGACCGTGTGGCTGCGCACCACCGACGCACGGCGGTCCGCCCCCGTGGCCTGAGGCCGGGACCGCCTCGACCACGCGGCCACGGTCACTGCCACACACCGGGCCGGAGCCGTCCGGACCCGTCGGCCGACTCCCGTCCGGCGGGTGCGCCATGCCCCGGGGAGGCCGGACCGGATCGCCCGCCAGGAACGGGCCCGTGCTGCCGCGCACGGCCGCCCGCCCGCGCCCCCGGCCGTTGGGGGGCGGGGGGCGCGGGCGGGCGGGGAGGTCACTCCGTGCGGAGGCCGTCCGGGCGCATCATCCGCCACAGCGGCGGCAGGCTCGCCAGCGTCACCAGGGCGATGACCCCGGCACCGGCGCCCGCCATGGGCCAGAAGAAGAACCAGCTGCCCACCGGCAGGTCCACCATCGCCAGCAGAATCGCGCCGAGCCCCGTGCCGACGAGCGACGCCAGCAGCAGCCCGAGCACCACGGGCACCGCCGACTGCCACAGCACCGAGACGCCCAGCGTCCCGCGGCGCGTGCCGAAGGCGACCAGGACCGACAGCAGCCGCCTGCGCTCCCGCAGTTGCTCGATCGTGGTGACGACCATGCTCAGCCCGATGATCCCCATCACGCCGGTGGCGCCGACGAGCAGGCCCTGCTTGATGCTCCGGAAGCGCTCGGGCTGCCGCTCGCTCTCCATCTCCCAGACGGAGGTGTCCAAGCCGTGGCCCCAGACGACGTTCCTGACCCGTTCGCCGGCGTCCGGGTCGGCTTCGTCGACGCGCACGAGGACGCGGCTCATCGGGTCGAGCAGCACGCGCTGGTCGAACGCCCCGGGCGTGGCGAGGACTCCGGCGGTCACCCCACCGCCCGGGTCGCCGGACGCGTGGACGACCGGCGCGTCCGCCGGGACGGTCCAGGTGTCCGGCGTGCCGGTGAAGGCGAGTTCCTGCCCCGGGTCGGGACGGGCGGCGCCGCCGCCCTGGTAGGCGAAGTCGGAGAGGAAGACGTCGCCGTCCTCGCAGGAGTCGAGCGCCACCAGCTGCCGCAGCACCGCGCAGTCGGCGATCGTGAAGTCGAACATCCCGGCGTCCGTCTCGACGCCCCATCCCACGACCGCGCCGTACACCGCCGCCACGCCCGGCTGGGCGCCGAGGTCCGCCGTCAGCCGCTCCGGCTCCCCCGGTCCGGGTGCCGGCACGGTGACCTCGAACTGCGCCCCGCTCGGGTCACGGCCGGTGTCGAACGTCTGCTCCTCGTCCACCCCCGCCAGCAGCATCAGCAGCGCCGTGGCGCCCGCGACGGCGACGGTGATGCCGCTCACCGCCCGCGCGGCCGGGCCGCTGCTCAGCTGGAGGCGGCGCATGGCCAGCTGCCACGCGACCGGGCCGCGGTGCAGCCGGGCGACGACCCGTTCGACGACCCAGGGCAGGACGACGGTCGTGCCGACGAGCAGCAGGACGACACCCGCCGTGGCCTGGGTCAGCGTGACGTCGTCCGCCGCCTCGTACGTGAAGGCCAGCGGGACGAGCAGCAGCGCGCCCAGCACGCCGGGCACAAGCCGCCAGCCGAGCCGCCGCCCGCGCGCCGCGCCCTCCCGTACGACGCCGAGCGGCTCGATCACGACGCCGCGCAGCGCGAAGAGCGTCACGGCGACGGCCGAGGCGGGCACGGCGAGGACGATCAGCAGGCCGAGCACCGGCGAGGGCCTGATGTCGGACGCGTACCCCGACTCGCCCCACACGCTGACGTCCCCCAGCAGCCCCCGGCCCGCGAAGAAGAACACGCCGCCGACGAGGAGGCCGAGCAGCGCGCCGGTCATCGCCTCGCCGGCCGCGACGCGCCGCGTCGTCGTCGTGTCGGCCCCGACGAGCCGCAGGGCCGCGAGCCGCCGGTCGCGCCGTTCGCCGCCGAAGCGGACCGCGGTGGCGATGAACACGGCGACGGGCATCAGCAGGACGACGCAGATGATGAGGATCAGCAGGGTCAGCGTCGGCCCGAGGGGTTCGCCGGCCATGCTCTCGATCCACGCGTCGGTGCGGGGCGTCTCCTCGGGGAGGTCGTCGGTGCCCACGTAGAAGTACAGCTCGCCGGGGCCGACGAGGCCCTCGCGCCCGATGGTGCCGACGATGTCGTCGCCGAGCCGGTCGGCGAGCAGCGCGCCGTCGTCGGAGGCGAGGAGGCGGCCGAGCGCCGGGGAGACGAGGAGTTCGCCCGGCCCCGGCCAGCGGTCGGTGCCGGGCGGCAGGGTCGCGGTGCTGTCGGCGGGAGCGGCGTCGGTCTGGACCGCGAGGCCGTCGATGCGGTCGCCGTGGTACTCGGTGCCCATGTCGCGAAAACGGAACGTGTCCTGGCCGGGCGTCATCTCGCCCGTTCCCCACTGGGGCACCCGCGCGTCCTGCCGGTCGGCGCGGGCGGAGAGCATTCCGGGGATGGACGCGGCGAGCAGCAGGACGGCGACGCCGAGGCCGACGCCGACGGCGGTCAGCGCGGTCCTGATCCAGCCGGACCCGCCGCTCGCCAGCGCGAAGCGCGCCCCCATGCCGAGGTCGCGCCGCCAGCTCGTGCCGCCGTCGGGGCGCTCCGGGCGGTCCTGGCCGGTGGCCCTGATGTCGGTGAGGCCCGCGCTCACGCGGCGCCCGCCATGTCCCGGGCGCGCCCGTCGCGGACGACGACCTCGCGGTGGGAGTACGCGGCGACGCGCGACTCGTGCGTCACCAGGACGACGGCGGTGCCGGTCTCCTGGGCGGCGGCGACGAGCAGTTGCATGACGCGTTCGCCGTTCAGGGAGTCGAGGGCGCCGGTCGGCTCGTCCGCGAACAGGACGCGCGGGTCGTTCACCAGTGCCCGCGCCACGGCGACGCGCTGGCCCTGGCCGCCGGAGATCTGGCCGGGGCGGTGGTGGCGCACGTCCTGGACCTCAAGGCGCGCCAGCCACTCGGTCGCGCGCCGTTCCGCCTCCTTGCGCGGGGTGCCGGTCAGCCGCAGGGGCAGCGCGACGTTCTCGGTGCATGTCAGCTCGGGCACGAGCTGGCCGAACTGGAAGACGAAGCCGAAGTCCGTGCGGCGCAGCGCGCTGCGCTCGGCGTCGGAGAGGCCGCCGAGGTCGCGGCCGGCGTACCGGATCTCGCCGCTGTCGGGCGGGACGATGCCGGACAGGCAGTGCAGGAGCGTCGACTTGCCGGAGCCGGAGGGGCCCATGACGGCGACGATCTCGCCCGCCCTGATGGTGAAGTCGGCGCCGCTGAGGGCGGGCGTCGCGCCGTAGGTCTTGTGGACGTCCGTCGCCGTGAGGAGGGCGGGGGCGGTGTGCGGGTGGTTCACGGTCGGACCTCCGAGGCGAGCCGGTCCAGGCGGGCGGCGGTGAGTTCGAGCCAGCGCAGGTCGGCTTCGAGGTGGAACAGGGCGTGGTCGCAGATCAGCTGGTCGGCCAGGTCGCCGCCCGCCTTGCGCGCGGTCAGCTCGCGCATGAGGCGGAGGTGCTCGGCGCGCTGGACGTCGAGCAGCGCGTCGGCGTCGCGGCCGGTGAGCAGGGCGAGGACGACCTTGGTGTACAGGACGCTCTGAAGGTACGGCTCGGGCTTCTCGGCGCGCGCGAGCCAGCCGGCCACGTCGGTGACGCCCTCGGCGGTGATGGCGTACCGCTTGCGCTCGGGGCCGCCGCCGGGCTCGACACCGTCCACCTCCACGAGCCCGTTCTTCAGCAGGCGGGACATCGTCGAGTAGACCTGCCCGTAGTGCAGGGAGCGGTCGTGGCCGAAGTGGGAGTCGAAGGCGCGCTTGAGGTCGTACCCGTGGCGCGGTCCCGCCTCCAGGAGGCCGAGCAAGGTGTGGCTGATGGACATGCCCCGCACTATACACACGATGTATAAACCTCGTGTATAGCAGGAGCGTATACGCCCTGAGCTGCCGCTTTCCCCGAACGGCCGCCCGCCGCCCGGACGATGGCCCGCCACGGCACGCCCACAGCACGGATCGGCACCGGAGAGGCAACGCCGCATACCGCCCCTGCGTCCGATCATCTAGCGTGGGAGAGCTTCACGACGGCGACAGGTGGACGGGGGCGTGGCGTGGACGACCGACCGACGCCGGAGCCGGACAGAGCGGGCGGACCCGTCGGCGGGGGGGGGGTGGGGGGGGGGGGGGGGACCCCCCCCCCCCCCCCCCCGCCCGCGCCCGTCCGTCACACCGCCGCCGCGACCCGTTCCGCCCCGGCGGGCGCCTCCGCCGGCACCTCCGCCGGAACGGCCGCCTCCCTGGCCCGGCGCGGCAGCAGGAAACCGAGGGCGAACGCCACCACGACCAGCCCCGTCGCGAGCAGCGTCACCTCGCGCTGCGCGTCCACGAACCCGTCGACCACCGTCCGCACCCCGCCGTCCGCACCGGCACCCGCGCCCGCGCCCGCGCCCGCGCCCGCGCCAAGACCCGAGAAGAACACCGTGCCGAGCACCGCGACCCCCAGGCTGGCCCCCGCCTGCTGGAACGACTCCAGCAGCCCCGACGCCGACCCGACCTCGTGGTCCCGCACATCCCCCAGCACCACGTCGAACAGCGGCACGAAGATCTGTCCCATCCCGAAGCCGTAGACCAGCAGCGGCAGCGCCAGGTCCCACCGGTCCACGCCGCTCCCGGCCTCCCCGAGCACCATCCACACGGCGAGCTGCCCGACCACCATCAGCGCGAGCCCCAGGTGGAGGATCCGCCGCCCGAGCCGCCCCCTCAGCACCGCCGCGAACCACGAGCCGAAGAACGCGCCCACCGCCAGCGGCGCCATCGCCGTGCTCGCCCGCAGCGGCCCGTACCCGAGCCCGAGCTGGAGGAAGAGCCCCAGCGTCAGCGAGAAGCCGACCACCGCCCCGAAGAACACGACGATGAACCCGACCCCGGACGTGTACGACCGCAGCCGCAGCACGCTCAGCTCGACCAGCGGCGTACGCCCCGCCCTCGCCCGCCGCAGCTGCCGCACCGCGAACCCGGCCAGCGCCACCACCGCGCCCGCCGCCACGGCCCACAGCCACCCGGGCCAGCCCAGCTCACGTCCCTGCACCAGCGGGAAGACCGCGAGGAACATCCCGGCCCCCGCGAGCAGCGCGCCGAGACCGTCGAGCCGCAGCCCCGGCCGCCCCGCGCCCCGCGGCAGCGCCCGCGCCCCGGCGACCAGCGAGAACGCGCCGATCGGCAGGTTGATGAGGAAGACCATCCGCCACCCCGTGCCCAGCACGTCGGCGTCCACCAGCACGCCCGCGACGACCGGCCCGAGAATCGTGGCGAGCCCGATGACGGGCCCGAGCGCGCCGAACGCCTTCCCGAGCTCCCGCGGCGGGAACAGGTCCCTGATCAGGCCGAACGACTGCGGGATCAGCACCGCGCCCGCCAGCCCCTGCACCACCCGCGCGGCGATCAGCGACTCGGGCGACCAGGCCAGCGCGCACAGGACCGACGCCGCCAGGAAGCCGGCGATCCCCAGCAGCATGACCCGCCGCCGCCCGTACATGTCGCCGAGCCGCCCGCCGGTCAGCAGCCCCACGGCGAGCGCCAGCGTGTACGCGGCGGCCGTCCACTGGAGGTCGGCCGCCGAGCCGCCCAGGTCGGTCTGGATGGCGGGGCCCGCGACGGTGACGACGGTGCTGTCGAGCAGGTTCATGATCATCGCGGCGAGCACCGCGAACAGGCCGAGCCAGCGGCGGTCCTTGGTCCCCTCGGGGGACGGCTTCGTGTTCATGGGGACCACTCTCCCGGCCATTCAGGAAAGTTCCGTTCCGCTATCGCGTCCGACAATGCACGCATGCTGGAAACCTCCGCACGCCTGCTGCGCCTGCTGTCCCTCCTCCAGACCCCCCGCGACTGGACGGGCGACGACCTCGCCACCCGCCTCGACGTCACGCCCCGGACCATCCGCAACGACGTCGAGCGCCTTCGCCGCCTCGGCTACCCCGTCCACGCCACCCGCGGCCCGGCCGGGGGCTACCGCCTCGGCGCCGGTTCGTCCCTGCCGCCGCTGCTGCTGGACGACGAGGAGGCCGTGGCCGTCACGGTCGGCCTGCGGACGGCGGCGGGCGGCTCCCTTGCCGGGGTGGAGGAGTCGTCCCTGTCCGCCCTCGCCAAGCTGGAGCAGGTCCTCCCCCCGCGGCTGCGCCGCCGTGTCGCCGCGCTCGGCGAGTACACCGTCACCTCGGCCGCCACGCCGGGACCGCGCGTCGCCCCCGACCTGCTGACGCTGCTGGCGGGCGTCTGCCGCGACCGCGAGCGGCTGCGCTTCGACTACCGGACGCACGGCGACGACGCCAGCCGCCGCGACGTCGAGCCGTACCGCCTGGTCAACAGGGGCCGCCGCTGGTACCTGATCGCCTGGGACACGGACCGGGAGGACTGGCGCACGTTCCGCGTGGACCGGATGACGCCCCGCGTGCCGACCGGTCCGCGCTTCACCCCGCGTCCGCTGCCCGAGGAGGACCTCGCGGCGTACGTCGGCCGGGGCGTCCGGGAGGCGCGCGAGCCGTTCACCGCGCGGGTGACGGTGTACGCGCCGGCCGGGACCGTCGTCCAGCGGCTCGGGTACTGGGGGCGCCCCGAGACGGTGGAGCCGCTGGACGGGGAGTCGTGCCGCGTGACGTTCGGCGCGGACTCGCCGGGGTCCATGGCACGCTGGCTCGCCGTCCTGGACGCCGACTTCGACGCCTCCGACAGCCCCGAACTGGCAGCGGCCGTCCGCGAGCAGGCCGCCAGGTACGCCCGCGCGGCGAATCCCGGCAGCGCCTGACGCGCGCCGCGCCTACGCTGACCGCCATGCACCTCTTCGTCGCGGGCGCCGGCGGCGCCGTCGGCCGCTCCCTCGTCCCGCGGCTCCTCGCCGCCGGGCACCGGGTCACCGGCACGTCGCGCAGCGAGGCAGGGGCCGCGCGGCTGCGGGCCGGCGGCGCCGAGGCGGTACAGGTGGACGTCCTGGACGCCGACGCCCTGCGGGACGCGGTCGTCGCGGCGGCGCCCGACGCCGTGCTGCACATGCTCACCGACCTGTCCGGCGCGGACGGCGCCGCCAACAGCAGGCTCCGCCACGAGGGCACCCGCCACCTCGTGGACGCCGCGCGCGCGGCGGGCGTCGGCCGCATCGTCGCGCAGTCGATCGCCTGGGCCTACGCGCCCGGCGCCGACCCGGCCGACGAGTCCGTCCCGCTCGACCTCAACGCCCCCGGGCCGCGCGGCGCGACCGTCGCCGCCGTGGACGCGCTGGAGCGGATGTCGGCCGAGCTGCCGGAGGCCGTCGTCCTGCGCTTCGGCCTGCTCTACGGGCCCGGTACCTGGTATGTCCCGGACGGCGCGGCCGCGGCGGCGCTGCGGGGCGAGCCGGGGCCGCCGTTCCTCGGCAGCGTGACGCCGGACGCGGCGGTCAGCTCCTTCGTGCACGTGGACGACGCGGCGTCCGCCGCCGTCGCCGCGCTGGACTGGCCCTCCGGCCCGGTCAACGTCGTGGACGGCGAGCCCGCCCCGGCCCGCCTGTGGGTGCCGGTCCTCGCCGCCGCCGTGGGTGCGCCGCCGCCGGAGCCCGTGGCGTCGGACGAACGCCCCGGCTGGGCCCGCGGCGCCCGCGCCGACCTCGCGCGCTCCCGGGGCTGGCACCCCGGCCGTCCCACATGGCGGACAGGTTTCTCCGAAGCGTGAAACAATAGCTGGCACCTACACGCACTCGTTCCGTATCCTGTGCCCATGCAGAACCGCGCAGACGTCCCCGCCCTGGCGGCACGCGCCATCGGGGCGCCGGCCTCGCCCATACGTGCACTGCTCGCCCTGACCGCCCGCCCGGAGGTCATCTCCTTCGCCGGCGGACTGCCCGCGCCCGAGCTGTTCGACGCCGAGGGCCTGCGCGCCGCGTACGACCGCGTACTGGCCGAGACCCCGCGCCGCGCCCTCCAGTACTCCACGACCGAGGGCGATCCCGCGCTGCGCCGCGCCGTCGCCGACCGCCTCGCCGGCCGCGGCCTGCCCACGGACCCGGACAGCCTGCTGATCACGGCAGGTTCACAGCAGGCGCTGACGCTGCTGGCCACGACGCTGCTCGACCCGGGCGACACCGTGCTGGTCGAGGACCCGACCTACCTCGCGGCCCTCCAGTGCTTCGCCCTCGCAGGGGCCCGCGCGATACCCGTGCCCACGGACGGCGAGGGCATCGACCCGGCGGCGCTCGCCGAACTGATCGACCGCGAACGCCCCAAGCTGCTCTACACCGTCCCCAACTTCCAGAACCCGACCGGCAACACCCTCTCCGCCGCCCGCCGCCAGGCCATCGCGCGCACCGCCGAACGCCACGGCGTGTGGATCGTCGAGGACGACCCGTACGGCGAGCTGCGCTTCGAGGGCGAGCCGGAGCCGTGGATCTCGGCCTTCCCCGAGGCGACGGACCGCACGGTCCTGCTGGGCAGCTTCTCCAAAATCATGGCGCCCGGCCTGCGGCTCGGCTGGCTGCGCGCACCGGCCGCGCTGCGGCGGCACTGCGCGGTGGCCAAGCAGGCGGCCGACCTCCACAGCTCGACCATCGACCAGGCGGCGGCGGCCCGTTACCTCCTGGACAACGACCTGGACGCCCACCTGGCGCGCGTCCGCGCCGACTACCGCATACGCCGCGACGCCCTCCTCACCGGCCTGCCGGACGCCCTCCCCGACGGCAGCACATGGAACCGCCCGCAGGGCGGCATGTTCGTCTGGGCCCACCTCCCGGCGGGCACCGACGCGACGGCCCTCCTCCCCAAGGCACTCGACCACGACGTGGCCTTCGTCCCCGGCGCCCCCTTCTACGCGGGCACCCCCGACCCCGCGACCATCCGCATGAGCTTCACGGCCCACACGGCCCCGGACATCACGGAGGGCCTGCGCCGCCTGGCCAAGGTCTTCTCCTGATCACTCGCCACCCTCTCCAGCGCCGTACTCGGCACACGGAATCTGGTCGAGAAGCGCGGCCATGTACGGCTGGATGAACTCACTCAGAATTCGCTTCGACTCCTCACCATCCTCCGGGTGCTGCACCTGCACCGCGACCGTAAACGATCTGATGATGGCGCTTTCATCATCTCCAACGGTGCACGGCGCCTTCGCCATGACGAACCCCGGCCACACGAGGGCCTCATACTCGCCCGCCACATTTTCCGCCTCGCTCATGGAATAGTCGAGACCGCGCACAGCGAGGAAGGAGTCGAACTCGGAATCGCCACTCGTTCCGGACATGACGGCGGTTTCCCCGTCAACGCGGTAGGAGCAGTTCAGCCCGGCAGGCACTGCCCCGTCGAATCTTCCCCGGCTCTCCACCTCTCCTCCCGGCGGAAAAATGGGGTCGTAGAGCCCAGTAGGCACCTCGACTCCGCAGAAATTCGAGGGCAAATCGTACTCTCGCGCATTCGACTCGTCG
This sequence comes from Streptomyces sp. MS19, assembly GCF_047200595.1. Taxonomy (NCBI): domain Bacteria; kingdom Bacillati; phylum Actinomycetota; class Actinomycetes; order Kitasatosporales; family Streptomycetaceae; genus Streptomyces; species Streptomyces sp. MS19. Next base: position 100,725 of record NZ_JBJZOH010000010.1, read on the forward strand.
CCCCCGCATGCCGAGAGCAGAACGGCGACACCGACGCAGCCAACGGCGGCCACAGCCTGTCGGCAGCAGGCGGAGAAGAAATTATTGCGCATCGCTGGGAGCCTGCCATTCTGGTGGGGCATTGAAGGATTCCGTCACCTGGAGGGAGACGATGTTGACCAAGGGCCCGATACTGTCGCCTCCAAGACCGGCGGCCTGCCCCGCGATCCGCATGGCCTCTTCAGCTGATAGCCGAGTGGCATCGAGCCCTTCGTCGAACCCGTCGGAGGCATCTTGAGCGGCTTCCGCGCTGGTGTCCCGCTGCATACTGTCGAAAAAAGCGGTGGATAGTTCGTTCACCCCCCACTCAAGAATCGGTCCTGCGACCGGATACCGGTCGCCGAGGCGACCGACGACTTCGTCGATCACCATGCCAGTCCACTCCTCGACGGTCTCCAGTCGCCCGTTGAACTGCGCGTCCGAGGCGACGGCACCTGAGTAAACGGCGTCGGCACGCGCTTCGTTGATGATCCACGCGACTGACGCACCCGGCACCACCGCTGGTCCGACACGGTCTCCCCTCGTAACGGCTTCGGTATCCGGCCGGTTCATGGCGTAGTCCAGCGCAATGGCGGTGTGTGTCTGCTGAGCGGCCGACAGGACGTTGTAGCCTTCGGGATCCGAGGCCAGTGTGCCGAGTAGGGCCGGTAGCTCCATTCCGCTGAAGTCTGCCTCGATCAGCTCAGGCGGGGCCACCTCCACCCGTGCGATCGCCTGCTGCACCTCCGCCATGTACGCCGCGGTCATGCGGGAGAGTTCTGGGCGCATCGTGGCGAAGTCGCCGCCGTCGGCGATGCGTGCGGGGTTCTCGGAGAACTCGCGGACCACCGCCTCCATCACGCGGGCGCCCTCGTCGGTGCGGTTCAGGCCGTCCGTGGTGGGGGGTGCGCCCTGGGGGATACCGGTCGTCGCGGCCTCAAGCGCGGCCGCGAAGCCGGGGCCCGCCGCGTCCGGCAGGGCGGTCGGGCCGCTCGGTGTCGCCATCTCGTAGTGCGACCAGGAGCGTTCGTTCAGCAGGTACTCCAGGCGGTCGTCGCCGCCCGCCGGGTCCAGGTAGGCGGAGGCGACGGCCGGGTCGTGGCTCATGATGCCGAGCAGCCCGTCCAGCGGGTCGAGGGCGAAGCGGTCGAGGTCGTCCGCGTCCAGGCCCTCGACGCCGCCCAGGTCGTCGCCCCTGAGCCGCCAGATGTCCGGGGCGCCGCCCTGCGCCGGGTCCTCGGCCGTCCGTACGCCGTCCGCGAGGTCGTGCAGGAAGCGTTCGCCCCACTCCCCCGGCGGCTCGGTGTCCATCAGGCTGACCAGCAGCTGGTAGCCGCGGACGTCCTGGTCGGTCAGGCCAGGGACCGCGTGCTCCGCGACGCCCGCCTCGTGGAGGTCCGCCAGGAAGCGCGTGTAGAAGCGGCCTTCCTCGCCGCGCGACCACTGGCCGTACGCCGCCGAGCCCGGTTCGAGCAGGGGAACGCGCGTGGCCGTCGCCAGGGCGGCGGCGATGCCGTCGCGCAGGGCGGTGTGCCGGCCGGAGGGGTCGGCGGTGACACGCGCCGCCAGGTCGACCAGTCCGTCCGCACCAAGTCCGGACAGCAGTGTGCGGCTGAACTCGGCGTCGTCCGCGTTCAGTTCGAGCAGCCGCCGCAGTTCGTCCCACTCGGCGCCCGTCAGCTCCTCGCCCTCCGCAACACGGCGCGCCAGTTCCTCGGCGCGGGCGCCGAGCACCTCGTCCACGTCGCTCCGTGCCCCGCCGTTGAAAATGCCCGCGTGCCGGCCGTCACGCCCCTCCGCGACGCGGGCGAGGGCGAGCCGCAGGTTCGTGTCCGCCTCGGCCACGTCGGCGACCGCCCGGTCCACGCGCCGCTGCCACTCGGCGCGGGCGTCGTCCACGTCCGGGTTGCCGGTGCGGTCCAGCGCGTCCAGGACGACTCCGCGCGCGTCCACCAGGAGACCGGCGTCCGCCGCGTCGGCGGCCAGACCGGTGAGGACGGTGCGCAGCCGCAGCAGCTCCGACCTGCCGTCCCGCAGGAGCGCGGACAGCGCACGCGCCTCCGCCTCCGCCGCCTCCAGTTCACCCGCCGTGTCGGAGAACCGCACGTGGGCGCTGTCGGCGGACAAGCCGGTCCACAGCCGCCCGTGCCGCGTCAGTGCGCCGACCTCCCGCGCGTACTCCTCCGCGACACCGGCGTACCCCTCCGCCGCCGTCTCCAGGGCGTCGGCGGCGGACGCGAGAGCCGCCGCGAAGCCGTCGTCGAGGACGTCCGCGTACGTCACCACGGGTGGATCTCCCCGCGCAGCGCGGCCAGGCGGTACGTGATCTCCGCCTCCGTCCCCTGGAAGCCGGACGCCGCCGCCCGCAGCACCACGGCCTCCGCTTCCAACTGGTCACGCAGGTAGCCCGCCTTCCGTGACCAGACCTCCGCCAGGTCACGCAGCCCCGTCGCCGACTCCCAGCCGGACAGCCTGGCCGCGGCCCCCTCCAGCTCCCCGACCGGCGCGTCGCCGACACGCGCCACGTCCGGCACGAGGTCCTGTTCGAGCCGGTCGGCCGCGTCACGCTTGGCGCCGGCGTCCGCCGTCAGCTCAGGACCCGGCACCGTACCGCCCCCCGGTTCCAGACCGTTCAGCCGCGTCCGCGCCACCTCGTCCCGCGCCGCCGCCTGGTAGGCCGCCCACTCGGCGTCGAACGGATCGGTGCTCCCCACGCCCTCCGTACCCACATCCGCTCCCCCTTCTCCTCGCTCCTACCATAAGTGACGCCTCTGACACCGAAGGTGGCGGGGGACTCACCCCTTGACCGCGCCGTCCGTCAAGCCGGAGAGGGCCGTGCGGCGGAACGCCGGCACCAGCACGGCGATGCCCACCGGGATGGTGACGAAGTCGCACCAGCCGCCGAGGCAGCCGTGGCCGTCTGGCCCGCCGCCGTCGAAGCCGGGGCGCGGCATGACGCCGACCCGCCCCGCGACGGGCGAGCCCGCGCCCTCGACCACCCCCAGACGTACGCCCAGTTGCGCAGGGAGACGGCGCGCCCGCCGGTGAACGCGTCGGTGGAGTGCTGCTCCTTGAACGTCGCCACCGCCGCCGGGACCACCCCGCCGGCCGGCGCGTCCTGGAGGAAGCCGAACGCCCGCTCGCCGACCGGGCCGCCGAGCGTCACCCGGCCGCCGGTGGAGTCGAGGGACGGTGCCGCCCGCGTCGGCGTCGCCCGCGCGCCGCACGGCGGTCGCGGCGCGGGCGACCTCCTCCCATGTGCGGGGGACGGCGAGGCCGTGCTTGTCCAGGAGGTCGGCGCGGTAGTGGAGGTACGACTGGTCGCTGTGGAAGGGGAACGCGTACGGCTCGTCCTCGAAGGACCGCGCGCGCACGAGTGCGCCGGGGAAGCCCTCCCAGAACGCGCCCGGCAGCAGCGAACCGAGCGGCAGGGCCGACGCGTTGTACTCGAACTGCGCGGGCCACGCCACGTCCCCCATGTACAAGTCGGGGAACGGCGCGCCGCTCGCGTCGGCGGTGGACAGCGTGGTCCTGGTGATGTCCGTGTTGGCGGGCGCCTCGACGAGGTTGACGCGGATGTCGGGATGCCGCCGGTTGAACGCGCGGACGAGCGTCTCGCGCACGTCCCCGCCGTCCGCCGTGGCCATGCGGAACGACCACCAGTCGAGGGTGACCTCGCCGGTCGGCACCTCGGCGGCGTCGAGGTCGGGGGCGCCGCCCGCGCCCGCGCCGCATCCGGTGCCCGCGGCGAGGAGGTGTCTGCGGCTCAACGACGTGGTGCGCGGCATGGTCCCGCCCCTTCCCGCCCCTTCCCGCCGCCCGCCCACCCCACCGGGTCACCGCGCCGCATCCGGGCGCGGGCCACCTGCGGAGCGTCGGAGGGTACGGTGCCCAGGTGCCGACATTCGCACATACGATCGCACGCTGGCCACGCCGGGCCGCGCAGCGCGCCGTCCAGACAGCGGCGCGCTGGACGCGTGCGGTCGGAGCCGTGACCGCAGAGCATCCAGGACGTCTGCGCTTCGGGGCCATCGGCCCCCACACGCGCCTCGCGTACCCGCAGGGCACGATCTTCGGCGAGCGCTGGATCCGCCTCGGGGCGCACTGCGTGGTCGCCGAACAGGTCACGCTCACGGTGGGTCTCGCACCCGGTCAGGACCTCGGCCCGGAGCCACTGCTGACAGTGGGCGACGGTGCGGTCATCGGCAGGGGCAGCCATGTCGTCGCGGGCGCGAGGGTGACGATCGGCGCGGACTGCTTCATGGGGCCCTACGTCTATGTCACCTCGATCAACCATCGCTACGACGACCCGAGTACGCCGGTCGGGAAGCAGTGGCCGAGCATGGCACCGGTGCGCATCGGTGCGGGGAGCTGGATCGGCACGGGCGCGGTGATACTGCCCGGCGCGGTGGTGGGGCGGAACGCGGTCGTGGCCGCGGGGGCGGTGGTGCGCGGCACGGTGCCGGACCACGCGGTGGTGGCGGGCGTTCCCGCGCGGGTGGTCCGGCGGTGGCTGCCTTCGGCAGGGTGGGAGCCGCCGGTTCCGGGGAGTTTCGGGGGTTCGAAGTGACGGGATGCCGGGCGGAGTTGCATATGCACGTGCAGGGCGGGAAGAAGGTGTCAGCCGGGAAAGGGGGGGCTCACCCGATCGGGTGATGTTCTGCGGTAGGGTCATGCCGCCCGCGCATATGCGGGCTGGTTGTGCCGCGGGTGGTGATGCCGGAATTCCGCCCTCAATACTTCGCTTTTTGACGGTTGTCGCACGAACAGGCGGGTGAGTCCGGTCATTTTTCGTCCATTCACGGTCCCCTGCGTACCTACCCGGAATGGTCCGGGATCGTGGCGGGAAGCAGTCGGGCCGATGCCGTTTTTTGCACGGAACCGATGAACTCCCTGACGCCCGGGGAAGGCTGCGGGTAGCTTTTAGGCTGTACGTACATCCGGGCTGCGAGGATTCAGGTACCGCGGCCCACGCGAAAGGCCCCGGAGGGCCGGCAAGCAAGCCCGGGGTCTTCGATCGAGCCCGAGGGAGGGTGAACATGTCCGACCGGCGCAGCCGATGGCGCTTTCTCCCGCCCACGGCGTGCAACGTCATTCTGCCGGGGTTCGCCCGCCACGAAACCGTTCCGGCACCGCACGCACCCGTCCCTCCTCCCGGGAACGCGACCGGTGCGCGCGCGACCGCCTGAGACGCGGCCCGACGCCCGCGCGACCCCCGTACCGGCGGCGTCCCCCCACACCCGCCCGGCCCGCCCCTCCATCCCCTGCCGCCCGCGGTGATTCTCCCCCCACACAGGAGCGATCATGGTCTTCCGACAACGCCCAGGCGGCACGTTCACCGAGCCAGGACCGGCCCGCACCCGCCTGGACTACCAGGCCTTCCGCGAGCTGCACCACGGCGCGTACTTCCGCTTCGCACAGGCGCGCACCGGTGACGACCACGCCGCCACGTCCCTGGTGGACGCCGCGTTCACCGACCTGGCCGCCATATGGCCCGAGGTCCTGCGCAGCGCCCGGCCCGCCGCGATCGCCTGGTCCGTCCTCGGCCGGCACATCGCCGCACTCAGCACACCCGCCGCACCCGCCGCACCCACCGCCCCGGACACCCCGGCCGCCGCGCACCAGGGGCCCGACCGGTCCGACGCGTTGCTGCTGCACGGGCAACTCGGCCTGTCCGTCAAGGAGACGGCCGAGGTGATGGGCATCGACGAGCCCTCGCTGCGCCTGCTGCTCCGCCCCTGAGCGCCCCCGCTCCCTCCCGTGCCCCCCTCCGCTCCCCCTTCCCCGGCGGCAACGGCGCCCGCCCTGCCGTACAGTGCCGTTCCGAGGGGGTGGCCGTACACGACAGCGGGTCCGTGCCGGGCCCGTCGCGGGGGATACGAGCCAAGGGGAGACACCCATCTCGCACATCGACGTCAACGCGCCGAGCGTCGCCCGGATGTCCGACTACCTGCTCGGCGGCATCGAGAACTACGCGTCGGACCGCGCCGCGTGCGCCCGGCTGCTCGGCCTCGCGCCCAGCACGGCGGCCGTCGTCCGCGACAGCCGCGGCTTCCTGCACCGCGCCGTCCGCGTCCTGGCCGGGGAGCACGGCGTCGAGCAGTTCCTCGACTTCGGCTTCGGGCTCCCCGCCAGGGAGAACGTCCACCAGATCGCCCGCCGTTCCCGCCCCGCGTCGCGCGTCGTCTACATCGACACCGACCCGCTGGCGCTCACCCACGGCCGGACCATCCTGGAGGACGACGAGGGCACGGCCGTCGTCGACCTCGACATGCGGGACACCGACGCGCTCCTCGGCCACCCCGAGGTGGAGCGGCTGATCCGCCCCGACCGGCCGACCGCCGCGCTGTTCGCCGCCGTCCTCCACTGCCTCCCGGACGACAGCGACCCCGGCGGCCTGGTCGCACGTGTCGCGCGGCGGCTCGCGCCCGGCAGCTTCGTCGTCATCTCCCATCTGGTCAGCGACGACGAGGAGTTCCGCGCGCGCACGACCCGCCTCATGGCCGAAGTGACCGGCGGGAGCTGGGGCCGCGTCCGCTCGTCGGCCGAGGTCGGCGCGTACTTCGCGGGAACGGCGCCGCTGCCGCCCGGCCTGGGCGACGTCCGCGGCTGGCGGCCGGACGGCGAGGCCGCGCCCGCCAGGCCAGGCGGCGAGTGGATCAGCTGGGGCGGCGTCGCCCGCGTCTGACCCGGGCACCCGCCACACCGGCTCAGGAGGCGGCGCGGGCGCGCTCCCGGTAGCCCTCGATCGCCTCGTCCAGCAGCTCCCCGCTGCGCCGCCGGTCGGCGGCCACCTGGTTGATCTTGTCGAGCACCACGCGGTACTGCTCGACCTCCGAGGCCCGCGTCACGTAGTGGGCGCTGTCGATGTGCTCGACGTAGACGAGCTGGGACGGGCCGCCGTCCCCGAAGTGCAGCCGCGTGATCGGGTAACTCGGCACGCGGCACGCGCCCTTCTCGAACTCCACGACCCGCACGTGCACGTTCTCCAGGCGGGCGACCTCCCGCAGGTGTTCGAGCTGCGCGCACATCACCCCGGGGCCCCCGACCGGCCGCCGCAGGATGCCCTCGTCCAGCAGCGCGACGACCCGGGGGCGCTGCGGGCTGTGGATCAGCTGCTGCCGGGTCATGCGGAGCGTCACGCGGCGCTCTATGTCGTCGTCGTGCGCGTTCGGCAGCGCGGCCCTGATGACCGACCTGGCGTAGGCGGGCGTCTGGAGCAGGCCGGGCACGACGTGGTTCTCGTACGTGTAGATGCCGACCGCCGCGCCTTCCAGGCCTATCAGGCGGCGCAGGTACTCGGGTGTGACGTCGCTGAACTGCTTCCACCAGGGGCTCTCCTGCGCCTGCCGCAGCAGCGCGCGGATCTCCCTGGCCCGTTCGTCCGAGACGCGGAAGAAGCGGATGAGTTCCTCGATGTCCCGTTCCTTGGGCGGTGAGACGCCGCGCTCCAGGCGGCTGACCTTGGCGACCGAGCCGCGGATCGGCCCGGCCACGTCCTTCAGCGCCAGGCCCTGCTCCTTGCGTAAGAGCCGCAGGTACTCGCCCAGCACGCGCGCCGCGACCTCCGGCCTGCCCTGCTGCCTGGGCACGGGGACCGCCGGAGCCATGGGTGTCCGGCGGCCGGACCCGGTGGCGGACATGGGAACCCTTCAGGGAACGCGGAACTGCGCGGGACGGGTGGGGGGGAGGTGCCAGTATCCCCGACCGGAGTCCGCCGCGAAGGGAGTTCTCCGCACCCGCCGGAACGGGCGCCGGGGCGAACGCCGGAACGGACGGCGCGGCCGCCGCCGTCAGGCGGTCAGGAAATCGAATTCACCCGACTTGGCACCGGTGACGAAGGCGGCGACTTCCTCCCGTGTGTAGACGAGGGCGGGCCCGTCGGGAAAACGGGAGTTGCGCACCGCGACCGCGCCGCCGGGAAGTGCCGTGAGTTCCACGCAGTTGCCCTCTCCGATGCTGGCGCTGCTCTTGACCCACTCGGCCCCGGTGATTCCGTCCGCGGGCGTGCCGTTCTCGAACGTCATGGCGAACCGTTCCTTTCGTGTGCGCGTCGAGGGCGTACGGGGATCGTGCCGGCGCTCGCGCGTCCCGGGTCCCCAGGTTCCCGGGTCCCGAATGCAAGAACATCTGCAATTTCACGGGCCCGTCACCGGAGAACATGTCCCGTCCGCGCCCCGCTAATGTCCCCCGTACGAGGGTCATTCGGGGCACGCGCCGCACGCCGTGCACCACCGCGCGCACCCCTTGCGCCCCGCGCGTGCTCTCGTGCCATGCGCCGCTCAGACCAGCGCGCCCCCCGGCACCGGCCGCCCCCGGTGCCGCAGCCACAACCGGGCCACCAGCCCGTGCCGCGGCGCGGCCAGCCAGACGAGCAGGAAGACCCCGGTGGCGACGAGCACGACGGTCCCGCCCGCCGGCAGGTCCAGGCTCCACGACAGGTAGATGCCGGTCAGCGCCGCCAGCCCGCCGAGGAGCGGGGAGAGCAGCATCATCACGCCCAGCCGGTCCGTCAGCAGCCGCGCCGTCGCGGCGGGCGTGACGAGCAGGGCGAGCACCAGCACGTTCCCGATCGTCTGCACGGAGATCACGACGGCCACCGCGACCATGACGCACAGCGCCATGTCCAGCCAGAACACCGGCAGTCCCAGCGCCCGCGCCGACTCCCGGTCGAGCGAGACGGCCACGAACTCCTTGTGCAGCGCGAACGCCAGCGCCAGCAGCGCCACGGCCGACAGCGCCACCACGTACAGGTCCTCGTCCGGGATGCCGGTGATCGAGCCGAAGAGGAACGCCTGGAGCGACCCCGAGTACCCCGGCGCCCGCGAGATGATCACGATCCCCAGCGCGAACGCCCCCACGAACAGCACCCCGATGACGCTGTCCTCCTTCAGCCTCCGCGTCTGCGACAGCACCGCGACCGCCACCGCGGTCAGCACCCCCGCCACCGCGCCGCCGAGCACGAGGTTGCCCTGCACGACGAACGCGACCGCGAGCCCGGGGAACACAGCGTGCGACACCGCGTCCCCGATGAACGCCATGCCGCGCAGGACCACATGGCAGCCGATGACCCCGCACACCGCCGAGGAGACGAGCGCGACGAACAGCGCCTTGGGCAGGAACGCCAGCGCCGGGTTGAACAGGTCCGCGACGAAATCCGCGGGTGACAGCATCACGCCACCCCCAGCCCGGCCAGCAGCGGGCTGCCGGGACCGACGCCGAACGCGGCCTGCCACGGCGCCGCGTGCCGCAGCTCGTCCGGTGTGCCGTCCGCGACCACCGTGCGGTTCACCAGCACGAGGCGCGAGCAGGCGTGCAGCGCGCCCAGCAGGTCGTGCGTCGTCATCAGCACCGCCTTGCCCTCCCCGGCCAGTTCGGCGAACAACGCGGTCAACTGCTCCTGCGTCGGCATGTCCAGGCCGGTGAACGGCTCGTCGAGCAGCAGCACGGCGGGCTCGGCCACCAGGGCGCGCGCCACGAGCACACGCTGCCGCTGCCCGCCCGACAGCTCACCCACCGGCCGCCGCCGCAGCGCGCCCATCCCGACGCGCGCGAGCGCCGCCTCCACCGCCCGGTGGTCCGCGAGACCCGGGCGCCGCACCCAGCCGACGCGCCGTACGCGCCCGTACAGCACCGCGTCCCGGACACTGACGGGGAAGTCCCAGGCGAACTCGTGCCGTTGCGGCACATAGCCCACCCGGTGCCGTACGCGCGGGACCGGCGCGTCCTCGACCGTCACGCGCCCTTCCGCGCGCCGTACCAGGCCGAGGACGGAGCGCAGCAGCGTCGTCTTGCCGGCGCCGTTGGGCCCGGCCAGACCGACGAACTCGCCCGCCGCCACGTCCAGCGAGACATCGCGCAGCACCGTGCGCCCGCCGAGATCGACGCGCAGGCCGCTCACCGAGAGGGCGGTCACGCGTCCCCCTCGCGTTCGGCCTCCTGCTCGGCGCGCGCCCGTGCCCGGCGACCGCGCAGGGCGGTGGCACCGGCCAGCGCGAGCAGCACGACGGCGGCGGCCCCGGCGCCCAGCAGCACGGCGGACGACGGGCCGCTGTCCTCGTCGCCCTCGCCGTCGGCCTCGGCGCCGCTCTCCGGCGCCGACGACGAGGCGGATGCCGAAGCGGACGGCGAGGGCGACGATCCGGCGGACGCCTCCTGCGCCGCGGCGGCGAACGCGTCGGCCGGGTCGGTCCCGTCCCCGACCGCGAACCACAGCGGCACCCGGTCCGACACCTGCTCGCCGCCGACGAGTTCGGCGGCGACCTCGACATCGAGCGCGTACACGCCCGGCTCGGTGAACACCCAGTTGGCGTGCGTGTGCGTGTTCACATCGACCCAGATGTCCTGCGGTCCCGCCTCGTCACCGTCCCACAGCACATCCGGCGCGCCCAGGTCACCGTTCTGGAGGAACACCGAGAAATGCCCCGGGCCCTCCACTCCGTGCAGCGTCAGCGTGACGCCGCGCGCCACGCTGTCCATGACCTCCGGGTCCTGCGTGTTCCAGCCGAGCCACACCACGTCCGGCTGCTGCGTCTGCGGGATCACGTGCACGTCGCTGCCGGGCTCGGCGTCCAGGAAGCCGAACTCCGGCCGGTCGGGCGCCTGCTGGATCGCCGCGTCGGCGACGCGCACCACGATGTCGTCCGGCGTGTGCCAGACGGGCGGTACCACGGAGTCGTCCCGGCCGGCGAGGCGCCAGTCGCCGTCCAGGAAGCGCGGGCCGATGTCCACGTGCCCGGTGTCGAGGACTGCCTGGTCCCCGGCGACCTCCTCGTCGGGCGCCAGCGTCTGGTCGAGGTCGTCGTCGGGCGGCGCGGTGGCGGCGGAGGCGCCGGCGGCCGGCAGCAGCGCGCACGCCGCCGCGAGCAGCGCGGCCAGCGGCAGCCGCAGGGCGGGAACGGGCATGGCGGGGGTCCTTCTCTTGGTCGGTCGGGTCAGGTCAGGTCGGGCCGGGTCAGCCGAGACAGTCGAGGAGCGAGCGGGCGTTGGCGCGCATCATCTGGACGTAGCTGTGCACGTGTTCGTCGAACGCGTCGCCGTACAGCGGGCAGACGCGGACGCCCTGCTCCTCCGCGATGCTGACCAGCGTGCTGGAGCGCGCGGCCAGGTTGGGTTCGAGGAAGACGGCGGGCACGTGCAGTTGGGCGATCGTCTCGGAGAGTCTGCGCCGCTCCGCCAGGCTCGGTTCGGTGGCCGGGCCCGGCGTCACGAAGCCGGCGATGGAGAGCCCGTAGGCGGCGCCGAGGTAGCCGAACGCGTCGTGTGTCGTCACGAGTTGGCGGTGCGACTCCGGGATCTCCCCGATGGTCGCAGTCATCTCGTCGTCGAGATCCGCCAGTTGGTCGAGGTACCGCTCGGCGTTGTCGCGGTACGCGCGGGCGTGCGCCGGATCGACGGTGGTCAGCGTGTCGCGGATGATCTTGACGTACGCCATCGCGTTGCGCGCGTCGTGCCACAGGTGCGGGTCGATCTCGCCGTGCACATGGCGGCCGAGCACGGCCTGCGGCAGCTGGTACACGTCGTCGCCCGCCCGGCCGAGGAAGCGGAAGCGCGGGTCGCCCGGCACCTCCGTCAGCGCCCGGCCGGGCACGTCCACCACCGTGCGGTCCAGCGCCAGCACCTCGGGCTCCCCGTGGACATGCCCGTCACGCGCCGGTTCGGGGTCGGCCCGCAGCACCAGCCGGCCGTCGCCGTCCGGCGCGTCGAGGTCCACGGTGACGTCCGCGTGCCCCTCGCCCAGCACCTCCGCGCCCGCCATGCCCGGCACCGAGTGCGGGTCCACGCCCACCGCGAACGTGACCGTCCCGCCGCCGAGCGGGACCGGCCGTGTGCGCGGACCGGTGGCCAGTTCGGCCTCCATCTCCAGCCGGTAGACGCCCGGTTCGGTGAACGCCCAGCTCATGTGGGTGTGCGCGTCCGGCGGCAGCGGCGCGGTGTCCGTGGCGTAGCCGTCGCCCGCGTCGAAGCCGTCACCCGAGTCGAAGAACACCGACGGTTCGCCGAACGTCTCCGTCAGATAGCCCACGAGGTCGCCGGGACCGTCGAGCCCGACCGCCTTCAGCCGCACCTCGGACGTGCGGTCGGCGCCCAGCGCGGCGCCCGTGCCGGCCACGCGCAGGCCGAGCCAGACGGTGTCGAGCGCCGCGTTCTCGACCAGCGGGATGATCTCCGCGCCGTAGGCCGCGCCGCGTTCGGCGAGCGACACGTTCGGCACGCCGTCCGGCAGGTTGGCGTCGATGGTGCGGATGAGGTTCTGCTCCTCCAGCATCAGGTAGTTGGTGAACGCGGCGTCGGCGTAGACGATGTCGCGCACGTCACGCAGCGACGGCTCGTACGTGTGCGGGTCGCCGCCCTCGGGGACGAGGGAGTGCACGTCCGCGAGGTCGCCCGCGACGTTGCGCGCCAGGTCGGCGAGGATGCCGGTGGTCGTGACGACCTCGACACGGCCGTCGTCCCCGGTGCCGTCCGGCGCGCGGCAGCCGCTCAGCGCCAGGGCGAGCGCCGCCCCGAGGGCGAAGGCGCCGCGTGCGCGCATGCGTGTCTCCATGGTGGTCAGCGGGTTTCCGTCAAGTGGTCCGGAGCGTGCGCCCCGGCGCGGATGGTCGGTCCGCGCCGGAGCGCACGCCGTCTGGGTTACGCGCGCCCGGCCCGCCGGCGCCGCGCGTACAGCACGCCACCGGTACCGGTGACGAGCAGCGCCAGCGCGGCCGCGAGCGCGAGGGGCGGCAGGTCGCTGCCGGTACTGGCGAGGGAGCCCCCGCCGCCGGCGGCGCCACCCGCGAGCTGGTCGTCCGACAGGTCGCACGGCTCGCCGTCCGCCGTCCGGCCGACGGTGCTCGTCTGCGCCTGCGCGCCCGCCGTCCGGACGGTGGCGTCGTCGGGCAGCTCGCCCACGGCGAAGGTGTACTCGGCCGTGCGGCTGGTCAGCGAACGTCCCGAAGCCGGGTCGGTCGCCACCGCACGGACGGTCAGCGTGTACGCGCCTTCCTCCGTGAACGTCCACTGCGCGTGCGTGTGCGCGGGCGTCTCCTCGCGCAGCGAGCCCGGCAGCTGGTAGCCGCCGCCCTCAAGCAGCGGCGCGGCGCCGCCGAAGGAGGTCGTCGAGTAGAGGTACACGTCGCCGGGACCGTTCACGCCGGTGATCTCGATGGTCACGTCCGTGTAGTCGCTGCCCGCCGTGCCGTTGGTGTCCCAGCCGGGCCACAGCAGGTCCGAGTCCTGGGTGAGCGGCAGCAGCCAGCCGGACGGGGCGCCCGGGTAGGACGCCGGGATGCCCTCGGTGAACGCGTCCTCCTTGACGTGCAGGAGGACGTCCTCCGGCTCGTGCGCGACGTGCGATCCGGTCACGTCCTCGGTGAGCCGGAGGTCCAGCTCACCGCCGTCCACCCCGACGGTGAAGGCGTCCACATGGCCGTGGTCCAGCACCACGCGTTCTCCGGCGGGGGCCGAGGTCCCGGGCTCCTCCGACGGCTCCTCGACGGGGTAGCACGCGGGCGCGGGGTCCGGGTCCTGGCCGGCGGGGCCGGGCGGCGCGGTGGCGGGCGGGGTGGGCGTCGCGCCCGGGTCGTCCGGCGTGCCGGGCGGGTCGGTGGGCGGTGTGGGCGTCTGCGGGTCGCCGCCGCCGGGCGGGGGCTCCTCGTCGGCGCGCACGCGCACGGTCACCGCCGCCGACTCCGCGATCCGTTCGCCGGACGCGTCGTACAGGGCGGCCTTGACGCGGCGGCCGTCCAGCGCCTCGGTGGCCTCGAAGGAGTACGACGCGCCGTCCGCGCCGTCCGCCGTCTCCCAGTCGCCGCCGGGGTCACGGACGGACCAGCGGTACGCGCCGTCGCCGCCCGGCGGGTCCTGGGCGGCCGTCAGCTCGACGGTGTCGCCGGGCCGGTAGCTCTGCGCGAGCCCGCCCACGGTCAGCCGGACGGGCTGCTCACCGCCGTCGTCCACCACGTGGACCGTCACCGGTTCCGACTCGGCGGCCACCTCGCCGCCGCCGTCGAGCAGCGCGGCCTTGACCTGCTCACCGTCCGTACGGGCGGTGCCGTGGTACGCGGCGCCGTCCCCGTCGCCGCTCTCCGTCCACGGGTCGGCGGCGGAGGCGCGGGTGTACCAGCGGTAGTCGTCGAGGTCCGTCGCGCCGTCCGGCACGGCGGTCAGCTCCACCGGGTCGCCCGGCCGGTAGCTGTCGGCGAGCCCGGACACCGACAGGCCCACCGGTTCGGCGGGCGCGTCCCCGACCTCGAAGTGGTAGGTCTCCTCGCCGCTGGTGAGGACCGCGCCCGTCGCCGGGTCGGTCGCGCGGGCGTGGACCGTGAGGAAGTAGTCGCCCGCCTCGGGGAAGACCCACTGGGCGTGGGTGTGTGTCGGGCGGGCCTCGCGTATCTGGGCGGGCAGTTCGTAGCCGCCGCCGACGAGGAGGGACTGTGGTTCACCGAAGACGGACAGCGTGTGGAGGCTGACCGTGCCCGGTCCCTCGACGTCCGTGATGTCGAGGGTCACGTCCGTGTACCCGCTGGCCGCGGTGGCGTTGGTCTCCCAGCCGGGCCAGATGAGGTCGGGGTCCTGGGTGAGCGGGAGGACGTACGCGGCCGGTGTCCCGGGGAAGCCCGCGGGGATGTCGTCCCACGCCTGCTCCTTGACCTTGAGGACGACGTCCTCCGGCTCGTGGCGGACGCCGCGGCCGGTCACGTCCTCGGTCAGGTCGAGCTGCAACTCGCCGCCGGAGACGGACACATGGAACGCGTCGATGTGCCCGTGGTCGAGCACGAGCGGCTCGGCGGCGTGGGCGGTGCCCGCGACGCCGGCCGCCAGCGCGGCGGTCAACAGGCCCGCGACGGCGGCGCGCCATCGCGAGCGCTTTCGGATGGTCATGACGGTGGATCTCCCCTCAGTCCCGCGACTTGCGCCCCGCAGACTATATGAAACGACAATCGTTATCGACATCATGAACGATTCCGGCATCCGTCACACCGGGGGGCACCGGACGCCTGTTGATAATGATTGTCATTTTATCTAGGATGCGTCAGGCGTTCACAGCGCACCCCCATCCCTTCCGTCGAACCGGAGGTCCGCATGTCCACCCGTCTGACCCGCGCCGTCCTGTGCTCGGGCGCCGCAACCGCCGCGCTCACGCTGGCAGTCGGCACCGCGTCCGCCGCGCCCGTCGTCCTCTCCGAAGGCCACGTCGATGTGATCGACATCTCCTACGAGGACGGCGAACTCGGCCTCGGCCTGCACGACGAGACGACCGGCGCCGGCGTCGAACGCGACCCGGCCGACGTCACGCTGTGGGTCAAGCCCGAGGCGGAACTCGCCGTTCCGTCCAACCCGGCGTACTCCTTCCTCGGCTCGCCCGGCGACCCGGTCTGGATACTCCCGCAGAGCCTCGACCCCGACCTGCTGTACGCGGGCTGGGCCGCGCACGAGGTGCCCGCCGGCGTGTTCGAGGACGACACCGTCACCGTCGAGCTGACCTCCGTCAGCGGCCCAGGCGACGTCAGTTCCTGGGACATCGTGGCCGCGCAGCCGGTCCTCAACTTCGACAGCGGTGACGGCCTGCCCGACGCGTTCGACGTCTCGGCGGGCGGCCACCACCACACCAACTGGGGCTTCGAGGCGGAGGGCGACTACACCCTCACCTTCGAGGCGAGCGCCGAACTCCCCGACGGCACCGTCGTGACGTCGGACCCGACCGCGTACCACTTCACGGTCGGCTGAGCTGACTCCCGGGCCGGGCACGGCGCTTCCCCCGCGCCCGGCCCGGGTCGCCCACCCGTGCCGCCCGCCTCTGTCAGTGCCCCGTGCCACACTCGGCGAGGAGAGACGGAGGAACGGGAACGGGGGGCGGCCATGGGGTCGGTGGAACTGCTCATCGTGCTCGACCGGGACGGCGGCACGCCGCTCCAGCAGCAGGTGTGCGACCAGGTCGTCGCCCTCGTCCGCGCCGGACAGCTGCGGCCGGGCGACACCATGCCGCCCTCCCGCGACCTCGCCCAGCAGCTCGACGTGTCCCGTACGGTCGTCACCCGGGCGTACGAACTCCTCGCCGCCCGGGGCGTCGTGACCGCCAGGCGCGGCTCGGGCACCACCGTCGCCGGTACGCCCGCCGCCCCCGTCCCCCCGCCCCGCCGCGCCCCCGCCGCCCTCGCCCCCCAGCCGCCCGTCCCCACCGACGGCGCCAACTCCCTCTGGCAGCCCTGGGAACCGCCCCCCGTCCGCCAGCCAGGCGTGGGCATCGACTTCCGCCACGGCACCCCCGCCCTGGCCGACTTCCCCGTCGCCCGCTGGCGCCAGTCCCTGCACGCCGCCTACGCCCGCGCCGACGCCGCCGCCCTCGGCTACGGCCCGGCCGAGGGCTCCCCCGCCCTCCGCGCCGAGATCGCCGCGCTGCTGCGCCACAGCCGCGCCCTCGACGCGTCCCCCGACCGCGTCATGGTCACCGGCGGCGCCACCCAGGCGCTCGACATCCTCACCCGGATACTCGTCCGGCAGGGCGACGTCGTCGTCATCGAGGACCCCAGCCACACCGTGCTGCGCCAGGTGTTCGGCTGCTCGGAGGGCGCGGTGGTCCCCGTGCCGGTGGACGAGGAGGGGCTGCGCGTCGCCGACATCGACGCCCACGTGCGGGCGCGCGGCCTCGACCCGGCGCGCGTACGGCTGGTGTACGTCACGCCGTCGCACCAGTTCCCGACCGGCTCGATCATGTCCGAGGCACGCCGCCGCCACCTGCTGGGCTGGGCGTACGAGCGTGGCGCGACCGTCCTGGAGGACGACTACCACAACGAGTTCACGTTCACCGCCGAGCGGCTCCCCGCCCTGGCCGCCGAGCGGCACCGCGACACGGTGGTGTACGTCGGCAGCTTCAGCAAGACGCTCTTCCCCGCGCTGCGCATCGGCTACGCGGTGCCGCCGCCGCGCCTCGTCCAGCCGTTCCTGGGCATCAAGTGGATCACCGACCGGCTGACGCCGACCGTCGCGCAGGAGGCGCTCGCCGACTTCATCCGCACCGGCGCGTACGCCCGGCACATCAGCCGGATGACGCGCCTGTACCGCCAGCGCAGAAGCCGTCTCCTCGGCGCGCTGTACGAGCACTTCGGCGCCGGGGTCCGCGTCTCCGGGGAGGCGGCGGGCCTGCACGTCCTCGTCACCCTCACCGGGCTCGACCCCCGCCTGGAGGACACCGTGGTCCGCCTGGCGGCCGGGCGCGGGGTGCGGATCTACCCCGCGTCCGGCTACTTCGTCCAGGAACCGCCGGACCATCCGGCGTACCTCATGGGCTACGCCACGCTGCCCGCCCCCCGCATCACCGAGGGCGTCGCGCTGCTCGCCGACGCGGTGCGCGAGGCTACGGGACGGGGGCGGCGGCCCCCGGCGCCGTGAACGCGGGCCTGCGGAACCGGTCGCGGTGCGCGTACGGCACGGTGCAGTCGAAGTGCGCCTTCGCCGTACGCCCGTCCGCCGAGACCGTGTCCGAGTACGCCGTGGACTGCGTCGGGTCGAGCGGGAAGCCAAGACGGTCGGGCAGGACGGCGATGTCCCGGTCCGCCTGGAGCCGGGTGACCACCGCCCACCACAGGTCGGCGTCCGACTCGACGTCCACGTCCTCGTCCACCGACACGACCAGCTTCACCATCCTGAACTGCTCCAGGACGGCCTCGCCCGCCGCGCGCACCACCGCGTCCTCCCCGGCCGACCGCTTCGCGCGCCACTGCACCACCAGCATCAACTGCCCGCCACCCGCCGTATGGCAGTGCACCCCGGCCACCGGCGCGCCGCGCCCGCGCAGCACGTCGAGGACCGCCGCCTCCATCCCGAAGCCGAGCAGCACCGACTGTTCGTGCCCGGGACCCGAGACGGTCTGGAACATCGCGCCCTCGCGCGCCGTCACGCCCGTGACCCGCACGGTCGGCAGCCCCGGGTGGGCGCGGCCCTGGTAGCCGAGGAACTCGGGTGTCGCCGCCGGGCCCTCCGGGTTCTCCGGCACGGGCCCCGGCAGCAGCTCGCCCTCCAGGACGTACTCGGCGTGCGCGATGTACTCCGCGTCCACCGTGCGGCAGGTGGACAGTTCGACGGGCGCGCCGCCCAGCGCGCCCGCGACGGCCAGCTCGTCCGTCTTCTCCGGCACGAGCGACGTCGGGCAACACGACGACAGCAGTATCGCCGGGGCCAGCCCGATGTGGACCGCGACGGGCAGCGGGCGGCCGAGACGCTGCGCCGCCAGGTGCGCCGCCTCCAGGTCGCGGCCCGGCACCATCCAGATGGACAGCAGGTCGGGGCCCTGCACGCACATCCGGTGCACGGACAGGTTCCGCACGCCCGTCTCCGGGTTGGTCGCCAGGACCGCGCCGAGGGTGAGGTACGGGCCGGCGTCCTCGTCGGTGAGCACCGGCACCGGCAGCGCGGTCAGGTCCGGCGGCAGCGCGACCCGTTCCGGCACCCGCTCCTCCCGTATCCGCACGGGCTGCACGGGCGCGGCGACCGCGTCCAGCAGCCGGGCGGGCAGCTCGGCCGGGGTCGTGCCGAGCAGGGCGGCGGCGCGGCGGCGCGTCCCGTACAGGCCGATCAGGACGGCGCGCGCCTCCGCGTCCGGCACACCGGGCGCGACCCGTTCGAAGAGGACGGCGGGCCCGGGGCCGGTCGGCGGCGGGGCCGGGGTCCCGGCCCACTTCGCGTACCGGTGGGAGACGCCGAAGCGCGCCGGGACCTCCTCCCGCACCCGCACCAGCTCGCCGGGCAGCGGGTCGAGCCCGGCGAGCGCGGTGCGCAGGTCGGCGAGGCGGGGCGGCGTCACGTCGCCCCGTCCCCGGCCCCGGTCGTGCTCCCGGCGGCGGCGCGCCGTTCGTGGAGCCGTTCCATCTGCATCGCGGTCAGCTCCGCGATGAGGGCGCGGTAGGCGGCCTCGGCGATCCCCGGCGGCATGCCGTGCTCCTCGGCCAGCGCCCGTACGCGTGCGACGACCTGCTCGACGCGGCCGGGCGAGCGGACGGTCCGCTCGTCGCGCTTGTGCTCGGTCAGCTCGCGGACGACGGCGGTGCGTTCGGCGAGGAGGGCGACGATGCGGCGGTCGAGCGCGTCGATGGTGACGCGCAGTTCGGCGACGCGCTCGGCGACCGGCTCGACGGTGGGCTCGGCGGCGGGCTCGGCGGCAGGCTCGGCGGCGGTCACGGGGCGGGCACCTCGTCGATCACGTAGACGACGGTCGGCTCGGCGTCGGAGCCCTGGGAGCGGTGCCGCTCGTCGCCCGGGATGATGAAGCCCATGCCGGGGCGGCAGGGCACCGAGCGGTTGTCGAAGTGGATGGTGAACGTGCCCTGGAGCACGTACCCCTGGTGACCGCGCTCGCACCACTCCGCCTCGTTGAACCCGGCGGGCAGCTCCATCAGGCGGATGCGCAGGCCGCCGGTGTAGGCGAGCTTCACGCGGCCGTCGGCGCCGGGCTTGTGCCACTTCTCCCAGGGGATGGAGTCGAAGTCGATGCCGACGAGTGCCGGGACCGCCGCTTCGGCGGCCTCTGCGGAACCGGAGGTGGGCGTGGTGGTCATGAGTGGTGTCTCCTCACTGGACGGTGGGGGTGGTGAACGGTACGGGGTGGCACGGCGGGCGCGCGGTCGCGTACGGCCGCGCGCGTACGCCGGGCCGGGGAGGTGAGCGGATGTGGGGGGACTGTCCGGGAAGGTGCCTGCTCAGGACGCCGAACGGTGGCGCTGGACGCGCTCGTTGCGGTCGTCCAGGGGCAGCACCTCCCCTTCGCCCGAAGCGGCGCTGCGCAGCAGCAGCGTCATGTCGACCATGCGGTGGATCATGCGTTCCAGCGCGTCCAGGCCCTCCGTGTCGTGGAGTCCTGGGGTGCCCGTCGCGTTGCGCAGCAGGGCGGGGAAGCCGCTGCCCACCAGGATCATCCTGTTGAGCAGCAGGTTGTCCACGAGCTGGTGGTGCACCGAACCGTCGCTGTAGCGGCGCCCGGTGACGATGATGCCGCCGACCTTGTTGGCCAGCGGCCGGTCGAAGCGCAGGAAGCCGACGCCCGCCCGTTCGACGAAGATCTGCATCAGGTGGGCCAGGCCGAAGCCGTGCACCGGCACGGCGTACACGATGCCGTCGGCCTGCTTCATCTGCTCGACGATGGCCGGCATGTCGTCCCTGACCTCGCAGGGCAGCGTCCGGCTGTTGCAGTCGCCGCACGGGCTGCACGGCGAGATCCGGTGGTCACGCAGGTGGATCTGCCGGAAGACGCCACCGCGCTCCCGGACGAGGGTGCCCGCGTGGTCGAGGGCGAGATCGGTGTTCCCTCCGGGGCGTTCCGACCCGGAGATGCCGAGGATGACGGGCTGTGCTCCTTGTACGACGTGCATGAAGGTCCCCCAAGAGTCACGGGCCGGGCGGGCCGGTCCTGTGCATCCTTCGCTCCCCGCCGGGTCAGTCCGTGAGCTTCCCGGCGAAGTAGTCGATGTACGCCTGCATGTCGAAGTGGCCGTGTCCGGAGAGCGAGAAGAGGATCGTCCGCTCCTCGCCCGCCTCGCGGGCGGCGAGCGCCTCGTCGATGGCGGCGCGCACGGCGTGCGTGGACTCGGGCGCCGGGACGATGCCCTCGTTGCGCGCGAACGTGACCCCGGCCTCGAAGCACGCCGTCTGCGGCACGGCGCGTGCCTCCAGGTAGTCGAGGTCCTTGAGCGCGCTGATGATCGGCGCCATGCCGTGGTAGCGCAGCCCGCCCGCGTGGATGCTCGGCGGCACGAAGTCGTGGCCGAGGGTGTGCATCTTGGTCAGCGGCGTCATGCCCGCCGTGTCGCCGAAGTCGTAGTCGAAGCGCCCCTCGGTGAGGCTCGGGCAGGAGGCGGGCTCGACGGCGACGGCGCGCACCGCCCTGCCGCCGCGCAACTGCTCGCCGAGGAACGGGAGGGCGAGGCCGCCGAAGTTGGAGCCGCCGCCCGCCGCGCCGATCACGACGTCCGGGTAGTCCTCGGCCAGCTCCATCTGGAGCAGCGCCTCCTGGCCGATGATCGTCTGGTGCATCAGCACGTGGTTGAGGACCGAGCCGAGCGCGTACTTGGCGGCGCCGTTGCTGGCGAGCGCCGCCTCCACCGCCTCGGAGATGGCCAGGCCCAGGCTGCCGGGCGAGTCGGGGTCGGCGGCGAGCGCGGCGCGGCCCGCCTCGGTCGTCTCGCTCGGGCTCGCCGTGACGCTCGCGCCGAACGTCTCCATCAGCCCGCGCCGGTACGGCTTCTGCTGGTAGCTGACCTTCACCATGTAGACCTCGCAGACGAGGCCGAAGTACTGGCAGGCGAGGGACAGCGAGCTGCCCCACTGCCCGGCGCCGGTCTCGGTGGTGAGCCGCTCCACACCGGCCTGCTTGTTGTAGTACGCCTGGGGGATCGCCGTGTTGGGCTTGTGGCTGCCCGCCGGGCTGACGCCCTCGTTCTTGTAGTAGATGCGGGCGGGCGTGCCGAGGGCCTGCTCCAGGCGGCGGGCGCGGACCAGCGGGCTGGGCCGCCACTGCCGGTACACGTCGAGGACGGCGCCGGGGATGTCCACGGTGCGCGCCGTGGTGAACTCCTGCTCGATCAGCGTGTCGGGGAAGAGCGGCGCCAGGTCGGCGGCCGTGACCGGCTCGCGGGTGCCGGGGTGGAGCATCGGGTCCAGCGGCTTGGGCAGGTCCGCCACCACGTTGTACCAGGTGGTGGGCATTCGGTCCTCGGAGAGCAGGAACTTCGTCTGCGGCATGGCAACTTCCTGTCGATCGGGTGGAACCGGTGCTGTGCGGCGGGCGGTCCGACCGGGGACGGTCAGCCGCCCGGCCCCCGCGCGTCCGCCGTCCTGGCCTGGCCGGTGGGCGGCGCGGGGGTGTCTGCGGGGTGCGGTGCGGCGGCGAGCGGGGCGGGGCGCGTCCGCAGCAGCGCGTAGGCCGCCATGCCGGCGAGCGGCGCGGCGAGCAGGATGAGGAAGACGGGTTCGCGGCCCTCGGCGGTCCACACGACGCCGAGGCCGACCGGGACGACGAGCCTGGCCACGCCGAGCACGAAGCCGTTGAGCGCCATGAAGCTGCCGACGCGCCGCTGGTCCACGTGGTCGGCGATGTAGGTGGGGACGACGACGGAGACGATGATCTCGCCGAGCGTCCACACCGCCGTGGCGGCGAGGATTGCCGTCAGCGAGAAGCCGAAGGCGATCACGGCCAGGCCGAGGCTCCACAGCAGGCCGGCGACCAGGAGCAGCGGCTTCGTGCCGTAGCCCCTGATGTGCTTCTCCATGACGAGGCCGAGGCTGACGACCACGACGCTGTTGATCGTGTAGACGGCGCCGACGAAGCCCGCCGACTCGTGCAGTTCGGTCGTGATGGCCAGCGGCAGCGCGTACTCCAGGCCGATCAGCGGCACGACGTAGAAGAACGAGACGAGGACGAGCAGCAGCACGTGCCCGTGGCCGAGCGGCCCGGCGCGCCGCCGCTCGCGCGGCCCGTCCGCGCGTGCCGGCCGGTCTCTCGGCACCCACACGGCGATCAGCGCGGCGCAGACGAGGCCCGCGAGGATGTTCCCGGCGAACATGACGCCGTACGAGTACGCCGCCGCGACGCCGCCGAGCAGCGGTCCGACGCCCATCCCGAGGTTGTTCCCGACGTAGCTGAGCGTGTAGGCGAACGGGCGCTGCTCCGGCGTGGTCAGGTCGGCGACCAGCGTGTTCGACGCCGGGCTGAACGCGCCCATGCCGACCAGCGCGACGAACAGCAGCGCGCCGTACGTCCACGGCGGGCCGTCGAGCACGGCGAGGCCGAGGTAGCCGCCCGCGTTCAGCAGCAGCGCGGCCAGCAGCGCCGTACGTCTGCCGCGCAGGTCGCACAGCGGGCCGCTGAGCAGGCTGCCGACGAGCAGCCCGGTGCTGCCGACCGAGATCAGCAGGCCCGCCTCGCCCGCGCTGAGCCCCTCGCCGCGCACCAGGTAGACGGCGAGCAGCGGGAAGACGAACATGCCCGCGCGGTTGACGAAGGAGGCGAGGAACAGCACGCGCAGCGCGAGCGGCAGTTCGCCGAACCGTGTCCAGAACCGGGTCCAGGCCATGTCACACCCGCTCGGTGCGGACGTGGAACGCGTCGCGGACGGTCTTGAAGCGCGCGCGGACGTCCTCGAAGTCCTCGCCCTCGCACACGTACCAGCCGAGCACGTCGTTGGAGCGCGTCGGCGGGGCGAGGACGTCACCGACGCCCTTCCACACGTCGGCGGCCAGCACGCCCTCCAGCGCGGTCAGTTCGCCCGCGCCGGTGATGCCGGTGATGCGGCCGACGGCGGGCGAGCCGAGGTACTCGGTGCCGATCTCCGGGCCGAGGCGTGCGGCGGGCCGGTGGCCGGGGTCGAGTTCGAGGCGGCACCACTCGCCCGCCAGGTTGATGCCGCGCCCCGCCTCGATGGCCGGGACGATCGAGCCGCCGCCCGCGCGGGCACCCGCCTCGCCGAACACGACCGCGCCGTCGTCCTGGAGGAAGAACTCGGCGTGCACCACGCCGGTCCGCAGCCCGAAGCCGCGCAGCACCACCGCGTTCAGCTCCAGGATGCGGCGCTCGCCCGCCGTCAGGCCGTACTTGCGGGAGATCGTCCCGCCCGGCTCGTCGCGGTACTCCAGGACGGAGTACGTGTAGCGCGACAGTTGTTCGAAGACCGGCTCGCCGCCCTGGAAGAGCGAGTCCACGTGGTACTCCGCGCCGCGCACGAACTCCTCGACGCGGTACTCGTGCCGGTCGTCACCCATCAGCGCCCACACACGGTCGAGGTCCGCGCGGTCGTCCACCCGGTACGTGTCGCCGCAGGCCCAGCCCGCGTACGGCTTGACGACGACGGGGTAGCCCACCGCGTCCGCGAACTCGGCGACGGCGCCCACCGTGTCGGGGCGGCAGGAGCGGGCGACGCGGACGCCCAGTTCCTCGGCCCTGCGGTGCATCACGTTCTTGTCGCGGAAGTTGAGCGCCTGGTCGGGCACGAGACCGGGGATGCCGTGGTCGCGGCGGCTGTGCGCGGCGGGCAGGACGTCGCCCTCGAACAGCGGGAAGATCCGCTCGACGGCGTGCTCGGTGACGATCCGGTCCACCGCGGCCCGTACGGCGGCCGTGCTGTCGAGGTCGGCGTGGTGGCACGGCAGCCCCTCGGCCTCCGGCGCCTCCTCGCCCTCGGGCAGCAGCACGACGGTGCGGACGCCGAGCCCGGCGGCGGCCTCGGCCACCGCGCGGAACTGGGCGGTGTAGCGTCCCGCGGCGGGCCGGTGGACGACCAGGATGGAACGGTCCATGGGGCAACTCCTCGGTGGGGTCGTGGGGGACGGGCGCGGCTCAGCCGAACAGGACGGCGGACGGCGCCGACCGGTCGAGGACGAGCGGCGGTTCCGCCTTCACGCCGAGCCCGTCCAGCGCGTCCGCGAGCGCGCCCAGCGCCCGTTCGACGTCCGCGCGGCCCTGCGCGTGCGCCGACTCGGCGGTGAGCAGCAGCCGGTGGCGCCCCACGTCGGTCCGCACCATGTCGCCCTGCCGCCAGTTCCAGCGCCGCGAGTGGGCGCGGCCGGCGGAGTCGGCGTAGACGATCTCGCCGGGGTCGGGACGCTCCGGCCGGTCCGGCGCGCCGAGCGGCAGGAACGTCTCGGTGCCGTCGGCGGGCCTGACGGACAGCTCGCCGGCGATGTCCCCGACGTCGCAGGAGGCCACCGGCAGGCGGAGGTCGAGCGACGTGGCGTTGCACAGGTCCACCAGCGCGTTGATCCGCGGCAGCCGGTCGCCCCTGGCCACCCGGCGCAGGACGGACTCGGCCGCGCAGGGGAAGCGGTTGGGGTTGACCCCGGTGATGCGGTAGGCGTCGCGCCAGGCGGCGATGGTGGGCAGCGCCGAGACGTCCGCCTTGCCGAGCCGTTCGGCGTGCAGGCGGTCCTCGGCCGCCGTGAGCAGGGCGTCGGTGGCCCGTGCCTCCCGCGCGACGTCGGCGGTCGGCACGGCGATCAGCCCGAGCACGTAGCCGGGGACGCGCGCCGTCAGCCGTGCGTCGACGGTGACGGCGAGGCTGCGGTCGCCGGGGCGGGTGCTGTCCATGAGCGCGGTGGTCCTTCGGTGAGTCGGTGCGGGTGACGGGTGGGGCGCGGTGGTCGGCGTGGGGTGTCGTGGTCGGCGTGGGCGTTGCGGCGTCGTGACTGACAGTAAGCAGTCGGCGGCATGCCGGATGTGGCCAATTCCCAGGAATTCCATCAGGCCACTTGCGCGCCCGCCGGGCGCGGCGCACCCGTCACGCCGCGTCCCCGGCGCGCGCCGTCAGCCCCGCCCGGCCGCCGGCACGGCCCCCGCCTCCGCCCCGGCACCCGCCAGGAAGTTGGCGAACAGCCTGCTGCCGTCCTCCGTCGTCACGCTCTCCGGATGGAACTGCACGCCCTCCACGGCGAGCGTCCGGTGCCGCACGCCCATCACATAGCCGTCGTCCCGCGACGTCGCCGTCACCGCCAGCTCGGCCGGCGGATCGGTCACGATCAGTGAGTGGTAGCGCGTCACCGTCAACGGGCGCGCGGCGCCCGCGAACACGCCCCGCCCGTCGTGCTCGACCGGGCTCGTCTTCCCGTGCATCAGGTTCCGCGCGACGGCGATCCGCGCCCCGTACGCCAGGCCGATCGCCTGGTGCCCCAGGCAGACGCCCAGCAGCGGCACGCGCCCGGCGAACGCGTGGACCAGCTCGACGTGCCCCGAGTCCGCCGGGTGCCCGGGACCCGGCCCGAGGACCACGGCGTCCGGCGCCGAGTCCACCAACTGCTCCACCGTGCGCGTCCGCGACCGCACGACGTCCGTCTCCGCCCCGAGCGTGAGCAGGTATTGATCGATGATGTGGCTGAAACTGTCGTACGCGTCGACGAGCAGGACCCTCACCCGAGCAGCTCCTCACCGGTCAGCGCCCAGTACGTGGCGCTCATCTTGGCCAGCGTCTCCCGCCATTCGGCGACGGGGTCCGAATCCGCGACCACGCCGGCCGACGCCTGGGTGCTGTACCGCTCCCCGTCGTGCACGACCGTGCGGATGCACAGCGCGAGCACCGCGTACCCGCGCATGTCGACCAGCCCCAGCGCCCCCGCGTAGATGCCGCGCGGCTGGTCCTCGACGTCGTTGATGATCTCCATGGCCCGCAGCTTCGGCGCACCCGTCATGGTCCCGGCGGGGAACGTCGCGCGGATCGCCGCCCACACGTCCGTGCCCTCCCGCAGCCGCCCGGAGACCGTCGAGACGAGGTGGTGGACGTACGCGAAGGGCTCGACGTCCATCATCGTGTCCACCGACAGCGTCCCCGGCACGCACACGCGCCCGATGTCGTTGCGGCACAGGTCCACCAGCATCACGTGCTCGGCCTGCTCCTTCGCGCTCTCACGCAGCAGCTCCACCCGGCGCCGGTCCTCCGCCGGATCGGCGGCGCGCCGCGCGGTGCCCGCGATGGGGCGCATCGACAGCGTGCCTTCCTCGACGCGCACGAACAGCTCGGGACTCGCGCCGATCACCGTCCGCCCGGCCCAGGGGACGAGGTACATGTACGGCGACGGGTTGCGGTGCCGCAGCCGACGGTAGACCTGGGCGGGCGTCAGGTCGCTCTCGACATCGATGCGGTGCCCGATCTGGATCTGGTAGCTGTCGCCCACGCCGATGTGGCCCAGGCACCGCTTGGCGCGCGCGACGAACGTCTCCTCGTCCACCGTGTCGCGCACCGAGCGCGGCGCAGGGGCCGGCGGGACCGCCGCGCCGCCGCCGTCCGTCCCGGCCGCCACGCGGTCCACGACCGAGAGCAGCGGCTCCTGCCCTTCCACGTCGCCGAACAGCGGTCCGTCGGCGCGCAGATGGCGCACGCCGCCGCGCCGCAGGTCGTACCAGACGGTGTCGCGGAAGAGCGTCAGCGTGCAGCGCGGCGTCTCGGGTCCCGGCGGCGGCGGGGGCAGTTCCTCCATGGCCCAGGCCGCCTCGTACGACAGCGTCGTGAGGAAGCCGAAGGCGAACGAGTCGGCGGGCAGCGCCGTGCGCACGTCGAACGCGGCCTGCGCCGCCCGGACGAACGGCCACATCCCGTCGGCCCCCGCGAGGCGCCACACGGCGACCTGCCCCGCCCGGACGACCGGCTCCCCCGCGGCGGCCGTCAGCGCGCCGACCAGCGCCTCGCCGAGGGCGCCCGGCGCGGACAGCTCCACGCGGTCGGCCCACACGCGCAGTTCGGCGAGGCGGCCGCAGCCGACGGCGGTCCAGTACCGGTCGCGGTCGGGGCCGTCGAGGCTCTCGAAGAGGTAGGTGTCGCCCTGTTCCCGCGTCGCGGCGAGTGCTTCGTACAGGCGCGGCGCGTCGACGTGCGGTAAGGGCTCGGCGACCACGCGCACCGGCACCCGGCCGCCGCGTACGGCGGTCTGCGCGGCGGTCATGGATCGGACGGTCTCCCCGGCGACGGCGCCGGGCGGATACGCCTGCGACTGCAACGACATGACGAATGCCTTTCTGATCCGCCAGGACCGTCAGGGCTTCGGGGACGCCGCTGCCACACCCGCGACGCGCGTAGAAAGCACACACACCGGGACCACTCCGTCCCGGCTCCCCCGTTCACCCCCGGCCACTGACGCGACGTACCAGCGGCGTAACTGCGCGCGAGGTGATTTCATCAAACGTGACACCGTTTGGGCCATACCACTTCGCTGCTCATGGAGAAGACCACTTGCCGTGGCACCTCGTGCTCACCGTCGACCGCGGCGCGCGCCTGCCGCTCACCGTCCAGGTGCGCAACGGGCTCCGCGCCCTGATCGAGGACACGACCCTGTGGCCCGGCACCCGCCTGCCGTCCACCCGCCAGCTCGCCGCCGACCTCGGCGTCTCCCGCAGCGTGGTGGTGGAGGCGTACGAGCAGCTGTCCGCCGAAGGCTACCTGGAGACGCGGGCCGGCTCGGGCACCACCGTCTCGGCCCGCGCCGCCTCGCACGACACCTCCTCCACCCTCGTCACCGACGACCCGGAGCCGCTGCCCGAGGCGGTGTGCGACCTGCGCACCGGCACGTCCAACGTCGTGGACTTCCCCCGCCAGGAGTGGATCCGCTGCGTCACCGCCGTGGTCAACGGGGCGGGCCGCCAGGAGCTCGGCTACTCGCCCCCGGCGGGCGTGCCGCTGACCCGGCGCGTGCTGACCGGCTACCTCGGGCGCGTGCGCGGCGTGCGCGTGCGCCCCGAAGACCTCATGATGACGGCCGGGTTCGCGCAGGGCCTCGCCCTGATCTGCGCGGTCCTGCTCGACCGGGGCCACACCGCGCTCGGCGTGGAGGACCCCGGGCACCCGGGCGAGCGCGAGTTCATCACCAGCGCGGGCCTGCGGCCGGTCGGCATCCCGGTGGACGAGGACGGCCTGCGCGTGGACCTGCTGGAGGAGAGCGGCGTACGGGCCGTGCTCGTCACGCCTGGCAACCAGTTCCCCACCGGCGTACGCCTCGCGCCCGACCGGCGCGAACGCCTCGTCGCCTGGGCGCGCGCGGTGGACGGCTATGTCATCGAGGACGACTTCGACAGCTCGTTCCTCCACCGCGCCGACCGGCTCCCGTCGTTACAGAGTCTGGCGCCCGACCGGGTGGTGTACGCCGGGAGCGCGAGCAAGGCACTCGCGCCCGCCCTCCGCCTCGGCTGGCTGGCCGCCCCCTCCGAGCTGATGGCGTCGGTCGAAGGGGTACGCGCCGGCTGGGACATAGGCTGCTCGGGCCTCGAACAGCTCGCCTTCACCCGCTTCGTGGACACCGGCGGCTTCGACCGGCACCAGCGCGCGCTGCGCGCCGAATTCCACCGCCGCCGCCAGGTCCTGCGCCAGCACGCCGCCACCCACCTCCCCGGCAGCCGCCTCCTGGGCAGGAACAGCGGACTCCAGGGCTACCTGGAACTCCCCCCGGGCACCGACGAAACCGCCCTGGTCCGCACAGCACGCCGCCACCACGTCCTGGTCCGAGGCGGTCAGTTCTACTCCCTGACCCCAACACCCCGACGCCCCCCGGCACTGGTGATCAGCTACGCGACCACACCCCCACAAACCCTGACCCGAGCCCTGACCACCCTCACCACCGCCTACACCGAGACCACCACCCGCCAGGGCCTGTAGCGAGTGGTGATCAACGGTGGCCGGGTGAGGCGCGCGGGTGGAGCCGGCTATCCGATGCTGATGACCACCTTCCCGAACGGGCCGGCCGACTCGTAGTACCTGTACGCTTCCACGGCCTCTTCGAACGGGAACACCTGGTCGAGGACCGGTCGGAGCCGATGCGCGGTGATGGCGGCGTTCATCGCGACGAACTGGGCACGACTGCCGACGGCCGGTGCGCGGACCGTGGCGGCGACGCCGAACAGCAGACGGGAATCGACCGGTGGCCACTTGCCGGTGACCGACCCGACGAAGGCGACGTGTCCGTCGACGGCGAGCGACTTCAGCGACTGCTCCAGCGTCCCGGCGGTGTCGACGACACGGTCGACGCCTCGCCCGGCGATGAGTTCACGAGTGGCGGTGTGCCAGTCCGGGACGTCGCGGTAGTTGATCACCTCGTCGGCTCCCAGATCGCGGAGGCGCTGCTCCTTGTCCGCGCGGCTTGTCGTGGCGATCACTCTCGCGCCCAGGAGTCTGGCGAACTGCACCGCGAACAGCGACACGCCGCCGGAGCCGGTGGCCAGCACGGTCTGTCCGCGCCGGACTCCGCGGCCGTCGCCGGTCAGGGCGTTCCACGCCGTGACGGCGGCGCAGGGAAGAGTCGCCGCCTCGGCGTACGAGAGGTGGCCGGGGACGGGCACGAGGGCGTCCTCGGGGAGGACGGCCAGTTCGGTCAGCATTCCGTCGAGCGACCCGCCCAGTTGCGGCAGGTGCGCCGGTTCCAGCGGGCCGTCCAGCCACCGCGGGAACAGCGCCGCGGTGACGCGGTCACCCGGGCGTACCCGCCGGACGTCCGGCCCGACCGCGACGACCTCGCCGGCACCGTCCGAGACCGGTATGACGTCGGGCTTGACGGGCAGCACGTACTCCCCCCGCAGCACCAGAAGTTCGCGGAAGCTGAGTGAAGCGGCACGGACCGCGACCGCGACCTCACGCCTCCCCGGTGTGCGTGGTGCCGCCGTACGCAGTGAGAGGCCCTCGACACCGCCGCCGGTGGTGGCGTGGTAGCTGCGCACCATCGACGGGAGTGTCTCCGTCAACGCGCTCATCCCTCGATGAACTGGTAGTCGCCGACGATGCGGCCGTCCGGGCCGAGCATGAGGATCTCCAGCCCGACGCCGGCGATCCCGTCACCGTCCCGGTGCGCCATCTCCCAGTGGAACCTGACGACGTCGTGGAGCCGGTCGGCGTTGCCGCGTGACCGGAAGACGAAGGTGCCCGGCGCGACGAACTCCTCGTAGGCGCGCGTCACCCGGAACTCCAACGCGCCGTGCCCGCGCGCCTCCAGCACGAGACGGTCGAAGCCCAGCCCCTCGGCGGTCCGCCGGATCTCCTCGGGGGGCTGGAGCACGTGGACCGCGTCGGCGGACCACAGCTCGCGGACCGCGGCGCGGCGGCGCTCGGCATCGGGTTCGTTCCATACGGCGACGTAGCGGTCGGTGAGGTCGTGGATGTCGATGTCAGCCATGGCTGATCCCCTCGCTTGCCTGCGAATGGCCGGTGTGTGCCGACGACCTTGCTGCGCCGGCCGCCGCGCGGCAATTCCTCGCGGGGAATGGTGGATCAGCGGCCGGTCGGGTTACACAGGAGGGGTGAGCAGCGAACCGACCAGAGGCGGGCTCGCCGGAGCGTTGCGCGAGTGGCGCACCCGGCGGCGCGTCAGCCAACTGGAACTGGCCATGCGTGCCGGAACGACGCAGCGGCACGTCAGCTTCATCGAGAGCGGGCGGTCGATCCCCGGCCGATCGATGATCATCCGGCTGGGCGAATCCCTGGAGGTGCCGATCCGCGAGCGCAACGAACTGCTCCTCGCGGCCGGATTCGCCCCGGTCTACCCGCGGACCAGCCTGGACGACCCCCGGCTCGAACCGATCCGCACCGCCCTCGAACGGATTCTGCACGGCCACCTGCCGTACCCCGCGGTGGTCGTCGACCGGCACGGCGACCTCGTCTCGGCCAACGCCGCCTTCCGCGCCCTCACCGCCGGCGCGGCCCCCCACCTGCTCGTACCGCCGGTGAGCGTCCCCCGGGTGCTGCTGCATCCGCAGGGCCTCGCGCCCCGCATCATCAACCGCGACGAGTGGGCGTGGCACATCATCGACCGCGTCCAGGCCGAGAGCGTGCGCAACCCGGACGACCGCCTCCGACGCCTGGCCCGCGAGCTCACCGACCTGGCGCCCCCACGCCCGCGCGACTCACCGCACCACCTCGGCTTCGCCGTCCCCCTGCGGCTCCGGGCGGCCGACCCGGCCGACGACAGGGAGCTGACCCTCATCACCACGCTCACCCATTTCGGCACCGCTGTCGACGTCACCGTCGCCGAACTGCGCCTTGAGGCGTTCCTGCCGGCCGACCAGACGACCAGTGCCCTGCTGGCCGAAACCCTCAAGCGGTGACCGATCCGCCCGCCCCCCACCCGTTTGCCGGCGAGGCCCGGAAAAAATCTTCCGAAGAAACCCGGGAGGCGGTGTCGGATCGGGGCGGTCGCGTTCGTAGGAGAGGTGAGAGCGCCCACCAGGGGCGCCGCCAGGGCAGAGGGACCACGATCATGAAGCTCACGACCATGACCCAGATCACCGTCGATGGAGTGATGCAGGGGAACGGCGCCACGTCGGACGACCGCAGGAACGGATTCGAGCGCGGCGGCTGGGCCCTGGGGAAGGGCGACGACGAGACCAGGGCGTACATCACGCGGACCTACCAGCGCGCGGAGGCGTTCCTGTTCGGCCGGCGCACCTACGAGCTGTTCGCCGGCTC
The DNA here is from genome assembly GCF_047200595.1 of Streptomyces sp. MS19. Taxonomy (NCBI): domain Bacteria; kingdom Bacillati; phylum Actinomycetota; class Actinomycetes; order Kitasatosporales; family Streptomycetaceae; genus Streptomyces; species Streptomyces sp. MS19. Next base: position 132,635 of record NZ_JBJZOH010000010.1, read on the forward strand.
CTGGGGATCGATCGACCAGATGCGCGCGCACCCCATCGGTGTGGCCTTGAACGCGGCCCCCAAGTACGTCGCCTCGACCACGCTCACCGCGCCGCGCTGGGCGGACACGACCGTTGTCGGCGGCGACCTCGTCGCGGCCGTCCGTGAGCTGAAGGCCAGGCCGGGGGGCGAGCTCCAGGTGCACGGCAGCGGCGTCCTGATCCAGTGGCTGCTGGAGAACGACCTGGTCGACGAGATGACCCTGATCGTGATACCGGTGGTCGTCGGCCAGGGCGCGCGGCTGTTTCCGGAGACCGGCCCGGATCTCGCGCTCGACCTGGTCGAGTCGCGGGTCGACTCGAAGGGCGTGACGATCCAGGTCCACCGGCCGTCCGGGCGCCCGCAGTACGCGGCGGCCTGAAGCCCCCGGCCACCGGACGGTGCTGTCCCGACACGACAGGAGATGATCCTCAGACATGCGGTACCTGGTTTCCGTGATCGATGACAAGGCCAACCCCGGCAGCACGGACAGGCAGCGTGCCATCAGCGCGTTCAACGAGCGGCTGATGGCCGAGGGCCACTGGGTCTTCGCGGGCGGACTCGCGGACACCGACGCGGCCACGGTCGTCGACAACCGGGGCGAGCGGGCGGTGTTCAGCGACGGGCCCTTCGTGGAGTCGAAGGAGTACCTCGCCGGCGTCTGGGTGTGGGAAGCCCCTGACCTGGATGTGGCGCTCCGGCTCGCCACCGAGGCGTCGAGGATCTGCGATCGGAAGATCGAGGTGCGGCCGTTCCTGTGAGCGACGCCGAGGAGGCGGTCACCCGGGCCCACCGCGACGAGTGGGCGCGGGTGGTTGCCGCCCTGACCAAGCGTTTCGGCGACCTCGACATCGCCGAGGAGGCAGCGGCCGACGCGTTCACGACCGCCGTCGAGCGGTGGCCGGCCGACGGCGTACCCGCCAATCCCGGGGCCTGGCTGACCACCACCGCCCACCGCAAGGCCATCGACCGGATCCGGCGCGAGAACAAGCGCGACGACAAGCACTGGGAGGCTCGGATGGCTTTCCACGACGACCCGCCCGCGCCTCCCGGCCCCATCGACGACGACCGGCTCAGGCTGATCTTCACGTGCTGCCACCCGGCGCTGGCGACGGAGGCCCGCGTGGCGCTGACGCTGCGCATCGTCGGCGGTCTGACCGTGCCCGAGATCGCCCGTGCCTTCCTGGTGTCCGAGACCGCCATGGAGCGGCGGATCACCCGGGCGAAGACCAAGATCAAAGCGGCGCGCATCCCCTACCGCATCCCGTCCGCCGAGGATCTCCCGGCCCGCGTCTCGGGAGTACTCACCGTCCTCTTCCTCATCTTCAACGAGGGGTACCTGCCGACCGGCCCCGACACCGATCCCCTGCGTCCCGGCCTCACCGCCGAGGCGATCCGGCTCACCCGCCTGATCCTGACCCTCCTGCCGGAGGACGGCGAGGCGGCCGGACTGCTGGCGCTGATGCTGCTCATCGAGGCCCGCCGTCCCGCCCGGGTGTCGGCAGGCGGCGAACTGGTCTCTCTCGACGAGCAGGACCGCGGAGCGTGGGACGTGGCGCTGATCGCCGAGGGGCACCGGCTGGTACGCGAGCGCCTCGCCGCTGCCGCCGCCGGGGTGGCTCCGGGCCGCTACCAGATCCTCGCGGCGATCAACGCCGTGCACACCTCCGCCCGGGACATGCGCGACACGGACTGGTCGCAGGTCGTCGCCCTCTACGACCAGCTCGTCCGCGTCGATCCCTCGCCCGTCGTCGCCCTGAACCGGGCCATCGCGGTCGCCGAGCTGGACGGCCCCGAGGTGGGACTGGCGGCCACCGAGCGTCTCGATCACAGGCTGGCCGGCTATCACGCCTACCACGCCACCCGCGCGGACCTCCTGCGCAGGCTGGGCCGCAGCCGGGAGTCGCGAGCGGCCTACGACAGAGCCATCGAACTGGCGGGCAACACAGCCGAAACCGCCTACCTGACCCGCCGCCGCGACCAACTGGGCCGGCGCTCACCCGAGTCGCCGACGTGAAGAGCCGGACGGCGCACCACGGATGTCGGACGACAGCTGTCCGGAGCCTTCTCGGAGCCGCCCGAGGGAATCGAATCCTTACCCGGTGCGGTAGCGGATGCACGGCATGCACCCATCACCCCAGGGCCAGGAACAGGTCGTACCCTCCTCCGGAACGGCCGGCCCAGCCGTTCGGTCGCTGAACTTCCCCCTCACTGCGGCACCCGGTCCGGCATGGCCGCAGGCCCCGGCCCGGCGGGCTGCGCCGTCCGTACAGGGAAGGCGACGCCACCGGGGATGCGCACCCGCTGGAAGATCACACCGTGGTTCACCCCACCGCGCCCGCACCGCCTGGGCACCCGCCTCGGCCGCCGCCCGAGGAACCGTGCCGGCCCACCCCGCACCCGTCCCCACGCGTCCGAGACCATCAGCCCGACCAGCGTCGGCGCGCCCGACACGGCCAGAGCCGCCAACTCGGCCGGCGCTCCGCCGGAGGAGGAGAGAACGGGCCCGGTCTCTCAGCCGGCCGCAGCCCCGCCGTGCACAGCCCGCTGCGCCTCCGCCACGAAGGCCAGCTTCGCCTGGTGCAGTTCGTCGGGCGTCCCATGGCGCCGCAGGCAGTCGGCGAGACGACCCGCAGCCGCGGCGGCCTCGGCCGGCCCTTCCAGGACGACTCCGCCGAGGGCCCGCTGGAACAGGACTTCATCGCCGGCGTTCCCCCGCCCTGTCCGCTCGGTCAGCATTCTCGCCTCCGCGGCTCCGAGGAATTCCGCGTAAACCTGTCGCCGGAGCGCGAGCGCCCGCTGCGCGGCTTCCCCCTGCAAGGTCATCCGGACCGACGCGAGCAGCGCGTCGGCCTGCCGGTCCCCCGCATGACGGGCCGCCGCGGCTTGCCGGATGCCGGCACTCCGGGTGTACCAGCCTGTGACGATGCCGCCGGCGATCGCCGATCCCGAGGCAATCAGCGTGATAGCCCATTCACTCATTCCGCCATCTTCCCGATCCCCCGCGGAATCCGACAAGGCGGCGCCGCTCACGTCCGATCCAGCACCTCAGGCATGGATGCCACGATCGGTACCATCGGGTCATGTCGCCGGACGATGCATCCGAATCCGCCCCGATCAGTCGGAAAATGACACTTTCCCCGAACTCGCCAAGTAGAATGGACACTCGGGCGACGGGCGACGGGCGACGGGCGACGGGCGACGGGCGACGGGCGACGGGCGACGGGCGACGGGCGACGGGCGACGGGCGACGGGCGACGGGCGACGGGCGACGGGCGACGGGCGACGGGCGACGGGCGGTACTGCTCGCCGCACGGTCAGCAGTGGCCCTGTACCGCCTGCTCGACGTCATGCCCGCCTTCTCCGGCGACGACCGGATCACCCGCCTCTTCACCCTGGTACCCGGCTCCGACTTCGGCGTCGACACCCTCGCCGCCATCGAGGCGGTCGGCGGCCGTACAGTCCCCTGGGCCGAGGCGTGCGCGACCACCTACGACCTGGTGCTCACCTCAAGCCCGAAGGGCGATCTCCCCCTGCTCAGCGGCAGGCACGTGCTGCTGCCGCACGGCGCCGGATACAACAAGTCGATCCCCGGCGAGAACGCCGACTCCGCGTCCGGCCTCGACCCCGCGCTGCTCCGGCGCGACGGCGGCGCTCCGATAGCCCTGCACGCCCTCGCCCACCCCAGCCAGGTAGCCAGGCTCGCCGTCGGCGACACGCGTCTCGCCCACCGGGCGAAGGTGGTCGGGGACCCCACTCTGGACCGCGCCCTCGCCTCGCGCCCGCTCCGCGACCACTACCGGTCCGCGCTCAGGACCGGCCCCCGCACACTGCTCGCGATCGTCTCGACATGGGGACGCGAGTCCCTCCTGCGGCGACGCCCCGGCCTGCCTGCCCAGCTGGCGGCCCACCTTCCCCACGACGAGTTCCAGCTGGCCCTGGTGGTCCACCCCAACGAGCACAGCCGGCTCGGCACGTACGAGCTGGCCGAGATGCTGGCGCCCGCCCTCGACGCGGGACTGGTCCTGGCCGCTCCGCACGAGGAGTGGGCCTCGGTGCTGATCGCGGCGGACGCGCTGATCACCGACCACGGGTCAGCGGCCCTGTACTACTGCGGCGTCGCGGACCGTCCCGTGGTGGGCTCCTATCCCGGCGGGGCCGAACTGATCGCGGACAGCCCGATGCACACCCTCCTGCGCCGGATACCGCGCCTCGGCGCCGCCGAGACCGTGCGGGACGCGTTGCGGGCGTACGTGCCAGGTACCGGACGCGCGGCAGCGGACGCGGCGTTCACGTTCCAGGGCGACGGGCTGCACCGGCTGCGCACCGAGCTGTACGCCCTCCTGGACCTCACCCCGCCAGGTCCCGGCAGTCCGCTCAGACCACTGCCCGCTCCCCGGCCGGCCGGCCGTTCCCCCAGAGGGTTCGACGTCCACGCCGAGGTCACCGTGCAAGGCGTACGCCTCGTGCGGCGTCCCGTCGGCCTCGCGGCGCCGGGACACCATCTCGCCGCGGAGTACGGCGCCGCCGACGAGGGCCTGACGCGCTCCGCCGGCCTGTTGTACCGCCGCCCCCTCCCGACGTCCGCCACCGAGGCGGAACTGTCCTGGACCGCGGACGGGTGGGCCAGGTATGCCCTGTCCGCGTACCCGGGTTGCCGCTCGGCCGCGGCGATCCTGCCCACCCCGGGGACGTGCCTGCTCAGAACGCGCGGTCAGGACCGCCCCTGCCTCCTCCGGACCGAACCGGAGGACGACGGGAACGGCCGGCTCGCCCGCCCCGACCCGGCCGCCATCGCGTCGGCCGTCCACGCCTGGCTGCTCGCCCAGCCCGCGCGCCCGCCCCTGCCCGCGCGCCTGACCTGCCACATCGGCGGCCGCGACTACTCCGTCCTGATCCGTCCGGCCTCCGGCGGAGAAGCCGCGCAGCTGGTCTGAACGCCACCCGCCGTCCGGCGCGACGCGCTCAGACCGTCCCGTCCTCCTGGCCGTCGTCGAGCCCGTTGCGCCGCCGGATGTCGCGGGCCGCCGCACGGTGTTCCGCGGCTTCGCCCGCCCGCCCCTCCGCCTCGGCCAGTCCGGTCATCGCGTCGTGGACACGGGCCTGGTCGAAGCCGGAGCCCCGGCCCCGGGCGCTCCGCAGCGACTGCTCGTACAACGGCCGTGCCTCCTCCGTACGCCCGAGCGCGCACAGGACTCCGGCGAGCGCGAAGCCCGTACGCCGCGTCATCCGCTCGCGGCGCAGCTCCGCGGCCCCGGCGTGCGCCTCGGACAGCAGGGTGTACGCCGCCTCCGCCTCGCCGAGCGCCGCCCTGGCTTCGCCCAGCCGGTAGGTCTGGAGCATGGCCCCGTAGGGGTTCGGGATGGCCAGATGCATCTCACGGGACCGGGCGAAGTCGGCCGCGGCCGCCCGCCAGTCACCGCTCACGCTCCTGAGCATCCCCCGGAACTCGATGAGCGAGGCACCGAGCTTGCGATCCCGGGCGCTGTCCCCGAGCAGCCCGAGAACGGCCTCGGCCCCGTCGAGTTCACGCCCGGCCTCGTCCAGCAGACCGGCTTCCCACAGGTGACGCGCGAGCTGACAGCGCGTCCGCACGAGCCATGCCGCGTTCCCGCCGTGCCGGACGGCGGAGGCCACGGCGAGGCGGAAGACCCCGACCACGTCGGACTGGTGCGGATGGTCGAGCGCGTACGTCCACACCGGCTCGGACAGCGCCACCACCTCGGCGTCAAGTCCTCGCCCGTGAGCCATCCGTACGGCGGCGAGCAGCGTGTGGCGTTCCTCGTACAGCCAGCGCGAAGCGGCTTCGGCCCGCTCGGTCCTGGCCGCGTCGTCCACCGCCTCGTCGGGGTCCGCCAGCGGCACGTCCGGTGCGCCGGGCACGGCGGCGTACTCCGCCGAGACGATCAGCCGCCGGCCGGCGGCGAACCGGTCCGCCCGCTGCCCCTGCCGGACCATCCAGCGCAGCACCCGCGTCTGGCCCTCGCCCACCTCCCCCTCGGCGGCGTCCTGGCGCGACCGGCGCAGCGCGTGTCCGCGCAACGGCCCCGGCAGCCGCATCCGCCCGTCCCCCGAGCCCGGCAGGAAGCGCGGGTCGAGTAATCCGGCTCCGTGCAGTTCCTCAAGTGACTCCTCACACGCCTCCTGGCCGAGCCCCAGCAGCGCGGTGGCGGACTCGACGGTGAAGGCCGCTCCGGGATGGTGCGGCAGCAGGCGGTAGAGCAGCCGCCCCTGGCGGGACAGACCCTCGTACACGGTGTCCCAGACCCGCGCCACGTCGGGCACGCCCTTCTCCTCCAGCTCACCCCGCAACTGCGGGATCAGCCGGGAGAGCGGGCGCAGCCGGTGCCCGCGCACCCACCGCCCGGCGGCGTGCAGGGCCGCCGGCAGCCCCTCGCACATCCGCACCAGCGTCCGCACCGCCTCGGGCTCGGCGGCCAGCCGGGCGTCCTGGACGACGAGCCCGAGCAGCTCCGCGGCGTCCCGCTCCTCCAGGGGCGGCAGCGTCAGACCGAGGGAGGCGCCGTCCGCCACGTCGTGGAGCGGACCGTGGCTGGTGACGACCACCAGGCACCCACCGGACGCGGGAAGGAGCGGAACGACCTCCGAGGCGTACCGCGCGTTGTCCACGACCAGGATCAGCCGCGCGTCGGACGTCACGTTCCAGTACTGCCGGCACCGCGCCTTGAACTGGGCGGCGACGAGCTGCGGTTCCACCCCGAGGGACTCCAGCAGCTGCGCCAGGGCGTCCCCCGGGTCGAGCACGCCGCCCAGCCGGAAGTCGTCCAGATCCACCGCCAGGACCCCGCCGGGGAAACGGGCGCGGTGCGCGCGGGCGATCAGATGCGCCAGCTCCGTCTTCCCGATCCCGCCCGGCCCGTCGAGCGCCACGACCAGCGGCCTGGAACGCCCCCGCCATTCCCGCACCGCACGCAGCACCCGCTCCCGCTGCTCCTCACGATCGACGAAGTACGCCGGCTCCGGCGGAAGCTCCACCCTCATGCGACCCCTCCCCTACCTCTCGCCCGACTGTCAACGCACTCCTTACTCCCCAGCCGACCATACCGACAACCAAGAACTCCATAGACGCAGTTCGAGGGCTACTCTGCCGGAGACCCGTACTCCACACCCCCGCAGGCGCACACCTGTCGGAACACCTCGCGGCCTTCCTCCGCCGACGTCCGGGGTGGCGACCGAGCCGTACCAGCCGGACTGGCCGCCGAGGAACTGCGGCTCCACGGCCGGGCTCACCACACGGCTCACCCTCAAGTGGCGCGACGAGAAGGCCGCCAGGTCCCTGCGCCAGGCTGCGCACGCCCAAGGCACAGCGGCTCATCGACAAAACACCGCCACCGGGCGGATCGACGAAACCGCCGCTCCGCCCCGGGCGCCGTACCTTCGTTCTCCTGATCCTGAAGGAGGCGCACCATGTCACCCCGGGCACGCCCAACCAGATCCACGCCGTCGCTTCCCACATCGAGCCCCGGCACTTCCTGCCCGCCACCCCACACAACAGCTACCAGAACAAAAGAAGCCCAGGCCAGAAGATTTCTGTCCTGGGCTTTCCCAAGCCGCCTAAGGGAATCGAACCTTTGACCTACGCATTACGATGCACAGACGGACGGTGCCCGAATTGCCGAGATTCCAAGGTCATCCGGAACAAGAAACCCCAGGTCAGAGGCCTGACCTGGGGCTCACCATGGAGCCGCCTAAGGGAATCGAACCCTTGACCTACGCATTACGAGTGCGTCGCTCTGGCCGACTGAGCTAAGGCGGCGGGTGCTGGGTGCCCTGGTGGGGGTGCAGCGGTGGTTAGTCTACACAGGTTCGGGGGGTGCACCTGAACGGCGGCGGCGGAGCAGGTCGTCCGTCGCCTCGCGCAGGGTGCGGACGCGCTTCGACCAGCGGCGGCAGTCCTCGCAGGTGGCCAGGTGCGTGTCCAGTTCCTGGTCGGTGACCTCGCGGGGAGAGAGGTCACCCTCGATGCGCGCCGATATGGCGGTGCGGTAGCGGATGCACGGCATGAACCCATCATTCCAGGGTCAGGAACAGGTCGTGCCCTCCGCCGGAACGGTTCCTTCCACCAGGTACGCGTTGACCGCGTCGTCCACGCAGGTGCTGTTGCCGCCGTACGCGCCGTGGCCGTCGCCGTCGTACGTCAGGAGCGTCGCGGACTCCAGCTGCTCGGCGAGGCCCTCGGCCCATTCGTACGGGGTGGCGGGGTCGCGCAGGGTGCCGACGACCAGGATGTCGGCGGCCCCGGAGGCCGCGATGCTGACCGGGTGCCCCGTCGGCTCCACCGGCCAGGCGCCGCACACCAGCGTGGCCCACGCGAAGTCGCGGCCGAAGGTCGGGGACGCCTCCTCGTAGGAGGCGAGGGAGGCGCGGACGTCGTCCTGTGTCTCGTTGCCCGCCGGGCTGTCGAGGCAGCTGATGGCGGGGAAGGCGTACGAGCTGGTGTCGTACGAGCCGTCCGGGCCCCGCTCGTTGTAGCTGTCGGCGAGGGCGAGGAGGCCGGAGCCGTCGCCGTCCTCGATGGCCTGGGCGAGGGAGTTGCGCAGGTCGCCCCACAGGAACACGGCGTAGAGCGCGCTGGAGACGCCGGTCGTGGCGAGCGACTCGGTGAGCGGGCGCTCCGGGTCGCCGCTCGGCAGCGGCTCGGCGTCCACCTGGGCGAAGAAGTCGAGCATGGCCTCGGACGCCCCGTCCACGCCGCTGTCGCCGAGCGGGCAGTCGTCGTAGGTCAGGCAGTCCTCGGCGAACGAGCGGAACGCCGTCTCGAAGCCGCCCGCCTGCTCCCGGTCGGTGTCGAGGGTGGGCAGGCGCGGGTCCACCGCGGCGTCGAGCACGAGGTGCCCCGCGCGCTGCGGGAAGAGGCCAGCGTAGACGGCGCCGAGCTTGGTGCCGTAGGAGAAGCCGAGGTAGTGCAGCCGCTCGTCGCCGAACGCGGCGCGCACGATGTCCATGTCGCGGGCGGTCTCGATGGTGGAGATGTGCTCCAGGAGGTCGCCCGAGTTCTCAGCGCACGCCGCGGTGAACTCCTCCATGGCTGCGACGAGCGCGTCCCCCTCCTCCTCGGAGTCGGGCGTGCGGTCGACCAGGGTGTAGTCGTCCATCGCCTCGCCGGTCAGGCACTCGACGGGCTCGCTGCCGCCCGTGCCGCGCGGGTCGATGGCCCCGAGGTCGTAGCGGTCCAGCGTCTCGGACGGGAACGCGGCGTCCCCCCAGCTCTGGACGAAGTCGACGGCGGACGCGCCGGGGCCGCCCGGGTTCATCAGCAGCGTGCCGATCCGCCCGTCCCGCTCGGACGTCTCCAGCCGGGTCACGCGCAGCCCGATGTCCTGCCCCGCGCCGGCGGCGTCGTAGTCGAGCGGGACGGTCACCGTGGCGCATTCGAAGCCGGAACCGCCGCAGGGGCTCCAGGACAGCTCCTGGTCGTAGTACGGCCTGAGGTCGTCGGGGATCGCCTCGGGCAGCGGTTCCAGGGGTGGCGCGTCGGCCGCCGCCCCGTCCGTCGACTCGCCGCCGCCCGCCGGGGTGCGCTCCGGGGCGCGCTCGTCCGGGCGGTCGTCCGACGAACAGCCCGCCGCGAGGAGCGCCGTGGCGGCGGCCAGCGCGGTCAGGGCCTGACGGGTTTTGCGCATGTTTCCCCCGTATAGCTGCGTGTGTGCCTCGACGTGGAGCGTAGCCCGTACGCGCTGCCCGGCACATACCGCCCGCCGCGCGGGGCGCGTCTCAGCGCAGCGCCATGGTCATCGCCTCCACGGCGAGGAGCGGCGCGACGTTGCGGTCGAGCGCGCGGCGGCAGTCCAGGATGGCCTCCATGCGGCGCAGGGTCCGCGCGGGCCCGCCGACGGCCGCGATCCGTTCGACGGCCGCGGCGCTCTCCCCGCCCGCGAGTCCGGCCGCCGAGCCCAACTGGCGTGCCAGCACGTCCCGGTAGAACGCCGAGAGGTCGGTGAGGGCGAGGTCGAGGGCGTCGCGCTGGGCGCGGGTGGCGCGGCGCTTCTGCCGCTCCTCCAGGTCCTTCATGACGCCCGCCGTGCCCCGGGGCATGCGCTTGCCGTCGGTGGCGCCGAGGGCGGCGCGCAGCTCCTCGGTCTCCTTCTCGTCCCGTTCCTCGGCGAGCTGCTTGGCGTCCTCGGCGGCGGTGTCCACGAGTTCCTGCGCCGCGCGCAGACAGCCGCCGACATCGGTGAGACGCTCGGGGAGCCGCAGCACGGCGAGCCGCCGCGTACGCGCCCGCTCGTCCGTGGCGAGCCGCCGGGCGCGCGCCAGGTGCCCCTGGGTGGCCTGGGCAGCGGCGTGGGCGACGTCCGGCTCGATGCCGTCACGCCGTATGAGCGCGTCGGCGACCGCGGCGACGGGCGGGGTGCGCAGCGACAGCTGGCGGCAGCGCGAGCGGATGGTCGGCAGCACGTCCTCGATGGAGGGCGCGCACAGCAGCCACACCGTGCGGGGCGCGGGCTCCTCGACGGCCTTCAGCAGCACGTTGCCCGCGCCTTCGGTGAGGCGGTCCGCGTCTTCGAGGACGATGACCTGCCACCGGCCGCCCGCCGGGGACAGCTGGGCGCGGCGGACGAGGTCGCGCGTCTCCTTGACACCGATGGTGAGCAGGTCGGTGCGGATGACCTCGACATCGGCGTGCGTCCCGATGAGCGCCGTGTGGCAGCCGTCGCAGAAGCCGCAGCCGGGCTGCCCGCCGAGGGCGCGGTCGGGGCTGACGCACTGGAGCGCGGCGGCGAACGCCCGCGCCGCCTCGGCGCGGCCCGACCCGGGCGGACCGGTGAACAGCCACGCGTGCGTCATCGCCGAACCGGACAGCTCCGGCTCCTCGCCGCGCCCGGCAGCGGTGACATAGGCGTCGGCGTCCCGGGCGGCGGCGCCCAGCTGTGCCGTCACCCGGTCCTGGCCGACCAGGTCGTCCCAGACCGTCATCGTTCACTCCATCCCGGCGGGCGGCGGGTGCCGTCCGCCGCAGCCCATTCTGCGGCACGGCACTGACAGCGCCCGTACGGCCCGGGGACGCGGCCCCGGTGTTCGGCCGCCTTCCGGCTTCGCGTTCGAAGGAGTACGCGCCCGGCGGGCCGTCCCCGGCGGGCGTGGGAACGGGCCGAACGGGCGGTGGCCGGCGGGGTCCTGGAGGACACGGCCGGAGGGTCCGGGCCCGGCCGGGAGGGGAACCCCTCGGAGCCGCACGAGGCGCCGTCCCGCGCCGCAGCGCTGACCGCGCGCGTCGCGGCGGGCCGGACGGGAGTGGTCGCCGTGAAGGGCTTCGTCACCGGCCGGACCCCGACGTCCGAAGGCCCGCCACCCCGGCAACCGGCCGCGGTCCGGCAGCGGAACAGATCGCATTCCGCGGGATCGGCGCGGCAGGAAGCCCCGGGCCCCGGGCCGGCTCGGGGGGTGCCTCTATGTCTTTCGTCAAGGTGTCTCTGTCGGGTTTGGGGTGGTTCGGGTTGTTGGGGTTATGCGGCGAGGTCGACGTTCTTTGGTGTCCCGGATTCGTAGGAGGTGCCGTCGCGGAGCATGGCGAACAGGAACGCTGATGCGTTGGCGGGCGAGGCGGAGGAGGGCTTGGGTGTGGGTCTTGCCGCGGGCTCTCTGTTTGTCGTAGTAGGCGCGGGAAGCCGGGTCGGCGTTCATGCAGGCGAAGGCGGACAGGAACATCGCGCGTTTGAGTTGCCGGTTTCCTCCTCGGGGCGCGTGTTCGAGGTGGGCGGCGGTGGGGAGGCTGGTGCCGTCGCCGACGGTGACCAGCAGGACGGCGGCGGTCCTGACGCCGACGCCGGGCATCGAGGTCAGGACCGGGGAAAGAGGGTGGGCCTCCAGCAGGGTGTTGATCCGGGCTTCCATTCCCGGGGCAGCGCGTACCGGCCTGAAGGAGGAACCGCGACGCATCCGGGGCCACCGCGTCGTCGCACCGGGCGGAGCCCCATCTGCGGCGAAACGGCGGCGGCCGGGGCGGGGGGTTCCCGTCCCGGCCGCCGGCCGTCGCCGTCGTAGTGGCTCAGCGCCGCCCGCGACCGCCCTTGCCGTCCTCGTCGTCCGGCTCGTCGTCGTACCCCCCACGCGGGCCGAGGAGTTCGTCGGCCAGCGTCGGCACGTCGTCCAGCGGCGTCTCCTCCGCCCACTGCGGGCGGCGGCGCGCCGCCCCGGCACCGTCCTCGTCCACGCGCGGCAGCGGCCTGGTGTCGCCCGCCGCGCCAGGCGCTGCGTCGTCCGCACGCGGGATGACCGCCGTCTCCTCGCTGTCCTGGCCGCCGGGCTCGACGGGACGCGGGATCTGCTGGGTCTCGGCGGTCGAACGCGGGATCTGCTGCGTCTCCGCGTCGTCCGCCGCCGCCAGGCGGGCCTGCTCGGCGCGCAGCAGCGCCTCCTCCGCCTTCCGCTGCTTCTCGCGGCGCCGCTCCTCGGCCTGCGCGCGCAGCCGGGCCTCCTCCTCGGCCTCGCGGCGGCGCCGTTCCTCCTCCTCGCGCCGCAGCCGCTCCTCCGCCTCGCGGCGGCGGCGCTCCTCCTCGGCGCGGCGACGCGCCTCCTCGGCACGGAGCCTGGCCTCCTCGGCGAGGCGCGCCTCCTCGGCCAGCCGGCGTTCCTCCGCCTCGCGGCGGAGCCGCTCCTCCTCGGCGGCGCGCAGGCGGGCCAGTTCCTCCTGGCGCTCGCGCTCCCTGCGCGCCTCCTCCTCGGCACGCTGCCGCTCCTCCTCGGCCCGGCGGCGTGCCTCCTCCTCGGCGCGGCGGCGTGCCTCCTCGCGCGCCCTGACCTCGGCCTCGGACAGCGGCAGCACCTGGTCGAGGCGGTGCCGCGCGGCGGTCGTGACGGACTCGGGGTCCTGCCCGGCGTCCACGACGAGGTAACGGGCCGGGTCGGACGCCGCCAGCGCCAGGAACCCGGCGCGCACCCGCTGGTGGAACTCGGCCGACTCCGACTCAAGGCGGTCCGGCGCCTCGGTGAACCGCTCGCGCGCCGTCTCGGGCGACACGTCGAGCAGCACCGTCAGGTGCGGCACCAGGCCGCCGGTCGCCCAGCGGGAGATGCGGGCGACCTCGGTCGGCGACAGGTCGCGGCCCGCGCCCTGGTAGGCGACGGACGAGTCGACGTAGCGGTCGCTGATGACGACGGCGCCGCGCTCCAGGGTGGGGCGGATGACGGAGTCGACGTGCTCCGCGCGGTCGGCGGCGTACAGCAGGGCCTCGGCCCGGTGCGACAGGCCGCCGGACGAGACGTCGAGCAGGATCGTCCGCAGCCGCTGCCCGATCGGCGTGGCGCCCGGCTCTCGGGTGACGACGACCTCGTGGCCCTTGGCGCGGATCCAGTCGGCCAGCGCCTCGGTCTGGGTGGACTTGCCCGCGCCGTCGCCGCCCTCGACGGCGATGAAGAAGCCGGTGGGCGCGGGCGCGCCGACCGGGTCGGCGCCTCCGGCGGGCGTGCGGACGGCCTCGGCGAGGTCGCGGCGCAGCGACCGGCCGCGCCGGTCGTCGGCCCGGCCGAGCACGACGGCGGCGACGGGCAGCAGCAGCACGCCGACGATCATCAGCGTGAACGCGGCGCCGCCGTGCTCCAGCGTGAAGCGGCCGCGCTCGACCCGGTGCGGGCCGATCAGCGCGGCGGCCAGCGGCGCGAGGACGGCGCACAGCGCGACGACCACGCGGACGACGGCGTGCAGGTGCTGCGTGAGCCGGGGCCTGCGGAAGTCCTCGGTCTCCTGGTCGAGCAGGACATGGCCCGTGTGCGCGGCGACACCGGCGGCGAGGCCGGTCGCGGCGGCGGTGAACAGGATGGTGGCCGGGTCGGAGATCAGGCCGACGCCGAAGACGCCGAGGCCGGTCAGGGCCAGCGCGAGGGCGAACAGCCGCCGCCGCGACAGCGTCGGCAGCGTCAGCGGGGCGAGCCGCACCCCGGCGGCGACGCCCCCGGTGAGCCCGAGGACCAGCAGGCCGAACGCGACCGGCCCGCCGCCCAGGTCGGCGACGCGCAGGACACCGACGCCGACGGCCGCGGCGACCGCCCCGGCGACGGCGGCGCAGCCGAGGACCAGGACGCCGATCGCGCCCGTACGGCCCTTGTCCGGGTCGGTACCGGCGGCGGGGCGGCGCAGGCCTTCGAGGGGGGAGACGGGACCGCGCGGCGCCGTTCCCGGCAGCCGCAGGCCGTAGAGGACGGAGATCCCGGCGGCGAAGAATCCGGCGGCGACGTACGAGGCCAGCGCGGCCTGGTGCGTGCCGAACCAGTCGAGTCCGGTCGCCAGCAGGTTGCTGACCAGCGCGGCGCCGACGAGGGCCAGCGCCGCGAACGGCAGCGCCAGGAAGCCGCCGCGCAACCACAGGCGGCGCAGCGCCTCGTGATGGTCGGGCAGCGGGCGGACGGCGGCGCCCTCGGGCGGCGGGGGCGGCAGGAGTGCCGGGGCGACGCTGTCGCGCGCGGCGGTCCACACCCGTTCGGCCAGGCCGGTCAGGAAGACGGTGACGAGCAGGTAGACGTACGCGCTGGTGGGGGTCCAGTCGATCCACAGGGGGGCCACGATCAGCAGCGCGGCCCGTACGCCGTCCGCGCCGATCATGGTCCAGCGGCGGTCGAGCGGCCCGGCGGGCGCGAGGAGTCCGGCCAGCGGGCCGAGGAGCAGGACGCCGGACAGCAGCGTGGCCGCCAGGCGGACGGCCAGCGTGAGGGTCACGGCGAGGGCGACGCCCCGGTACTCGCCGCCGAACAGCGGGTCGCCGCCATCCTCCGGCAGGTACAACGCGGCCTGCACGGTGAGCAGGAGAAACACCAGCACCGACAGGGCGTCGCCGATACCGCCGGTGAACTGCGCCTCCCACAGCCGCCGCAGCGCCGGGACCTGAAGGAGCGTCCGGCGCGCGCGTTCACGGGAATCCGCGGCGAGTGCCTCGTCCGTGGCGCGCCAGGTGGGGTCAACCTCTGGTTGCTCTGCTCGCGTCATTCGGCCAGCGTAACGTTCGGCACGGACAACGGTCCCACCCGCCCGAACATGCGCCCGGACGCGCCGGTCGGACCAACGGCCCGGGAGGCGGCGCGGCCGGGCCGTCGGCGGCGCGTCAGGCGGAACCGGCGTCCGGCGCGGACTGCTTGGCCGCCGCCTTCTTCGCGGGCGCCTTCTTCGCGGGCGCCTTCTTGGCCGTGGTCTTCTTAGCCGTCGTCTTCTTAGCCGTGGTCTTCTTGGCGGCGGTCTTCTTGGCGGCGGCCGTCTTCTTGGCCGCGGTCTTCTTCACCGGGCCCTTGGCGCGCTTCTCGGCGAGCAGTTCGTACCCGCGCTCCGGTGTGATGGTCTCCGGGTCGTCGTCGCGGCGCAGCGTCGCGTTCGTCTCCCCATCGGTCACATACGGTCCGAAACGGCCATCCTTGACCACGACCGGCCGCTCCGTGACCGGGTCCGTGCCCAGTTCCTTCAACGGCGGCTTCGCGGCGGCCCGCCCGCGCTGCTTCGGCTGCGCGTAGATGGCCTGCGCCTCCGCCAGCGTGATGGAGAAGAGCTGCTCCTCGCTCTGGAGCGACCGCGAGTCCGTGCCCTTCTTGAGGTACGGCCCGTACCGCCCGTTCTGCGCCGTGATCTCATGCCCCGACTCGGGGTCCACGCCGACCACGCGCGGCAGTGCCAGCAGCCGCAGCGCGTCGTCGAGGGTCACCGTGTCCAGCGCCATCGACTTGAACAGCGAGGCGGTCCGCGGCTTCACGGCGTTCTTGCCCGTCTTGGGCGTGCCCTCGGGCAGGACCTCCGTGACGTACGGCCCGTACCGCCCGTCGCGTGCCACGATCGGGTGACCGGTGTCCGGGTCGGTGCCCAGCTCGAAGTCGCCGCTCGGCCGCGCCAGCAGTTCCTTGGCGAGATCGACGCTCAGCTCGTCGGGCGGCAGGTCCTCGGGGACGTCCGCGCGCTTGCCCGGCTCGCCGCTCGCCGGGTCCTCCGGCGGCGCCTCGACGTACGGCCCGTACCGCCCGACACGCAGCACGATGCCGTCGCCGACCGGGAACGACGAGATCTCCCGCGCGTCGATCGCGCCGAGGTCCTCGACCAGTTCCTTGAGCCCGCCGAGGTGGTCGCCGTCGCCGTTCCCCGCGTCGGCCGCGACGCCCACGCCGGGGCCCTCGCCCTCGCCGAAGTAGAAGCGCCGCAGCCACGGCACGGCCTCGGCGTCGCCGGTGGCGATGCGGTCGAGGTCGTCCTCCATCCGCGCCGTGAAGTCGTAGTCCACGAGGCGGCCGAAGTGCCGCTCCAGCAGGTTGACGACGGCGAAGGAGAGGAACGAGGGGACCAGCGCCGTCCCCTTCTTGAAGACGTAGTGCCGGTCCAGGATGGTGCCGAGGATCGTGGCGTAGGTGGACGGGCGGCCGATCTCCCGTTCCTCCAGCTCCTTGACGAGCGTCGCCTCCGTGTAGCGGGCCGGGGGCTTGGTGGCGTGGCCGTCCGCCTCGATGCCGCGGGCGGTGAGCGCGTCGCCCTCGGTGACCTGCGGGAGGCGGCGTTCGCGGTCGTCGGAGTCGGCGCCCGGGTCGTCGACGCTCTCGACGTACGCCTTCAGGAAGCCGTGGAACGTGATGACCTTGCCCGTCGCGCTGAACTCGCAGTCACGCCCGTCCGCGCTGGTCCCCGCCACGCGCACGGCGACCGACTGGCCGACCGCGTCCTTCATCTGCGAGGCGACGGTGCGCTTCCAGATCAGCTCGTACAGCCGGTACTGATCGCCCGTCAGGCCGGTCTCGGCGGGGGTGCGGAAGCGGTCGCCGGAGGGGCGGATCGCCTCGTGGGCCTCCTGCGCGTTCTTGACCTTGCTGGCGTACACGCGCGGCCGGTCCGGCAGGTAGTCCGCGCCGTACAGCTGCTCGACCTGGGCGCGGGCGGCGTTGACGGCGGTGTCGGACAGCGTCGTCGAGTCGGTCCGCATGTAGGTGATGAAGCCGTTCTCGTACAGCCGCTGCGCGACCTGCATGGTCGCCTTCGCGCCCATGCCGAGCTTGCGCGAGCCCTCCTGCTGGAGCGTCGTGGTGCGGAAGGGCGCGTACGGGGAGCGGCGGTACGGCTTGGCCTCGACCGAGCGGACGGCGAACGACGTGTCGGCGAGCGCGACGGCGAGGGCGCGCGCGTTCTCCTCGCTGAGCGCCTCGACCTGGCCCGGGTTGCGCAGCCGCCCGTCCGGGCCGAAGTCGCGGCCCTGCGCGACACGCCGTCCGGCGACCGCGCTGAGGCGCGCCTCGAACGTACCGTCGCCGGGGACCGTCGCGAACGTCCCGGTGAGATCCCAGTACTCGGCCGAGCGGAACGCGATGCGCTCCCGCTCCCGCTCGACCACCAGACGCGTCGCGACGGACTGCACGCGGCCGGCGGACAGCCGCGGCATGACCTTCTTCCACAGGACCGGCGAGACCTCGTAGCCGTAGAGGCGGTCGAGGATGCGGCGGGTCTCCTGGGCGTCGACGAGGAGCTGGTTCAGCTCGCGGGGGTTGGCGACGGCCTGGCGGATCGCGTCGCGGGTGATCTCGTGGAAGACCATCCGGCGGACCGGGACCTTGGGCTTCAGGACCTCTTTGAGGTGCCAGGCGATCGCCTCGCCCTCGCGGTCCTCGTCCGTCGCGAGGTACAGCTCGTCGGAGTCGGCGAGCAGTTCCTTCAGCTTCCTGACCTGGTCGCGCTTGTCGCTGTTGACGACGTAGAGCGGTTCGAAGTCGTCGTCCACGTTGACGCCGAGGCGGGCCCACGGCTCGCTCTTGTACTTGGCCGGCACCTCCGCGGCGCCGCTCGGCAGGTCACGGATGTGCCCGACGCTGGCCTCGACCACATAGCCGGGGCCGAGATAGCCCTTGATCGTCTTCGCCTTGGCGGGCGACTCGACGATGACAAGTCGGCGTCCGCCGTTCGCGGTCTCGCTGGTCGGGGACAACTTCTGCTCTTCTCTCCAGCCTCGGGGGCGCTTACGGACATGCGGAGTGTGACGGTACATCCCTGCTGCGTGCCACAAGGGAAAACTCCGCAACGCATCTCGAACGGTAACCCGAGATCCGCCATTCCCGCCGCCCGGCCGGGCCCCGCGGCTTGTCCGTGTCTCGTCACACGAGCGTGACGCGGGGTACGCGCCCGGCCCGGCGGCGGCCCGCGCCGTCAGCCGCGCGGCAGCAGAAACCCCTGCTCGACGAGGGGGCGCAGCCAGCGCGGCGCCTGCTCACGGAGCGTGTCCCCGCGCTCGCCGAGAATCTGCGCGATCGCGTCGAGGATCGCACCGGCGGGCAGCGTCCCGTCGCACCCGCCCGCGAACCCGGCGCCGACGGTGTCCATGGCCGTGGCCCGCCGCATCCCGTGCCGCTGCCGCAGGACGACGTGCTCCGGGTCCTCCGCGCCAGGCTCGCCCAGCTGCTCCTGGACGACGCCGGGGGCCGGCTCGTAACGGGTGCGCAGCAGCGTGGCGTCGTCGGCGCGGCGGAGGAAGTCCTGGCGGCCGAAATGTGCCCGGACCGTCTCGCCGAGCGGCTGTTCGACGGTGTGCGGCCAGTCCTCGACGGTGAGGGAGGGGTGATCGGTGCCGCTGCGGTGCAGCGTGATCCAGCCGAATCCGACCGCCCGCGTGCGGCGCGCGGCGAACTCGTCGAGCCACGCACCGTACGCCGCCTCGTACGCGGCCCGGTCCCCCTGGTGCGCCCCGGCGTCGCGCAGCCACAGCTCGGTGTACTCGGTGACGTCCTGCTGCTCGCGCTGCACGATCCACGCGTCGCAGCCCGCGGGCACCCAGGCGGCGACGCGTTCGCGCCAGTCCTCCCCCTCGACGTGCTGCCAGTTCGCGAGGAGCTGGCACCAGCCGTCGTCCGCGAGGTGGCCAGCGGCGCGCCGGACGAGCGTGCGGCACAGCTCGTCGCCGCCGAGGCCGCCCTCGCGGTAGGTCAGCGCTGCGCCGGGCGCGGGGGGCGCGATGACGAACGGGGGGTTCGAGACGATCAGGTCGTAGCCGTCCTCGCCGGTGACCGGCTCGTACAGCGACCCTTGCCGCAGGTCGGCGGGGCGCGCGCCGGAGAGCGCGAGGGTGAGGGCGGCGATGCGCAGCGCGCGGGGGTTCACGTCGGTCGCGGTGACGCTCTCGGCGTGGCCGGAGGCGTGGAGCGCCTGGACGCCGGAACCGGTGCCGAGGTCGAGGACACGCCGCGCGGGCAGCCGTACGGTCAGCTGCGCCAGCGTCGTGGACGCGCCGCCGACGCCGAGGACCACGTCCCGCGCCCGGCCGCCGGCGCCCGCCGCGCGGCCCACGGCGCAGCCGGCGTCGGAGACGATCCACCAGTCCTGCCCGTCGTCGCCCGCGTACGGGCGGATGTCCACGGCCGCCCTGACCTCGCCGCCCTCGCGCGCCAGCCAGCCGTCGGCCAGCGCCGCCGCGAGGGGGAGCGCGGCCCGCGCGGCGGCCTCGGGGACCGGGCGCTGGAGCAGGAAGAGGCGTACGAGCGTGGCGGCCGGTCCCGCGTCGCCCTCGGTGGCGCGCAGCGCGGGGACGGTCTCGCCGCGGGCGAGGGCGGCGTACGCGGGCGCGCCGAGCAGGTCGAGCAGACCGTCCGGGGTGAACGAGGCGGCCAGCAGGGCGTCGCGCAGCGGCGCGACGGCGGGGCCAGGCACGGGGAGGCCGGGGGTGACGGGGGTACTCACGGCTCCATTGTGGCGACGGGGGTGCGGGTCACTCGTCGGCGGCGTCCCCGGCGGGCTCCTCCTCCGACGCGGCGTCACCTTCGGTGTCACCCTCGCCGTCACCCGTCGGCGTGCTGCGGCAGCCCTCCTGACGGGCCATCGCCTCGCCGAGGTCGCCGGTCTGCAACTCGTGCAGCGCCTGGTCACCGCTCTGTCCCAGCTCCTCCAGTTGCCCGGCGACATCGCGCAGCCCCTGGGAGAACTCGGCCTGCTCCGACGTGTCGAGACCGTCCACCGTCTCCTTGAGGTCCCCGTACGAGCCGGACAGGTCGCGCAGCTCGGACACCGCGTCCTCGCGGAGCCTGGCGCCGTCGTCCACCGGCGGGTCGCCCGCGCCGTCCACGGCGTCGGCGAGCGCGGCGTACGCGTCCGAGATCTCCTGGAACGCGGCCGAGTCCGTCTCCTGCACCTCGGCGGGCGACCGGTCGCCCTCGGTCGCGGCGGCGATGGCGCCACTGGCCTCCTGGATCTTCTCGACCTGTGGCCTGATGTCGCCGCAGACGTCCTTGGCCCAGGCGTCCAGTTCCTCCCGGTTGTCGTCGCCGCCACAGGCGGACAGCGTGAAGACCAGCGCGGCGCAGCATGTCAGTGCTGTCGCGAGCCTCTTGTGCACGGTTCCTCGTCCCTTTCCTGCCGCCGGGGCCCGTCTGGCGGAAGCCCGTCCGGCGTGCGGCGCTCCCCGGCCCGGTCTGTGTCGGACGGGTCCCCGGAGCGGGAACTTACACGCCGTGCTTCCCTCGTCCGAGTGACGGCCGGTGGCGACACCGCGTGTCACAGCCATTTGAACCAGCGTGCCCGACGGCGGGGAACGGGCCGAACGCGCCGCCTGACGACCCGTTTCCCGCCACACCGCGCCCCAAGCCCGCCACCCGACGTGGCGGATGTCACGCCGCGTCAGGCGGCGTCAGGCGGCGCCCTTGAACACCTGGGCACCGTGCCACGCGATGTGCGCCGCCGCCGGAGGCTCGATCCCCGGCCGCGGCACGGCAAGCGGACGGCCGGCCAGCTCGTCCACGGCACGCCCGGCGGCGCTGCCCGCCACGTACAGGGCGGAGACCCGTACGTGCCGGTCGGCCGTCAGGCCGAGCACGCCGAGGTCGAGGAGGGCGTGGTGCAGCGCGCAGAGCGCCAGGGCGTTCGGCAACTCGTCCGGCCCGTCCTGGCTGTGCCAGCGGATGTGGGCGGCCTCCAGGCCGACGGGGTTGCGGCCGAGGCGGCCGTCGAAGCCGCAGACGGCGCAGGCGTAGGCGTACGCGCGCAGCACCTCCTCGGCGAAGTCCGGCCTGCGCTGCCGCCGCCGGGGGGTGCGGCCGGTGAGCTGCCGGTGGAGAGCCAGTTCCTGCGCGGTCAGCTCCAGCGCGGTGAGGTCGAGTCCCGCCGCCTCGCACAGCGGACCCTCCAGTGCGGGCGTGAAGTGCTGGTCAAGGAGGATGCGGGAGGCGGCGACGAGGGTGCCGCGCTCGGCGAGGAGCCGCTCGACGTCCGCCCGCAGGCGCCCGTGGGCACCGTGCTCGCGCAGCCACGACCCGCGGTCGGGCACGTCCTGGCCCAGGACGGTGCCCTCGGCGTCCCGCAGGTCCCACAGGTCGCGTTCCAGGTGGACGAAGGGCATCGCCGCCCGCTGCCGCGCGGCGCCGGGACTGCGCACCGATGGCCCGAAGTCGTTGATCAGGCGGCTGACGGGCTCCTCGGCCTCGTCGTAGCGGACGGCCGTGCTGCCGTGGGCCTCGAAGCGGCCCAGCAGCCAGAGCAGCAGCAGGGGTTTGTGCGGGGCGCGCCGCCCGCGCACCTGCGCCTGGCGGAGCGCGGCGAGCCGGGCCAGCAGGTCGTCACGCGTCACGCGCACAGCCTGTCAGAGCGCCGCGACGCCGTACGGGGCGGGTGTCCGTGCGCCGGACGGCCGGGTCCTCAGACCACGGACGTGGTGGCGACGGGCCAGCTCATGCGGATGCGTCCGCCGTGCGCGTCGGAGACCACCTCGACGTCGTCGACGAGCCCGCTGATGACGGCCAGCCCCAGCTCGTCGGTGTCCTCCGCCGCCTCGGCGGCCGACTGGTCGCGCGGCGCGGGGACGGTGGTGGGCGCGTCGTCGCCGACCTCGATGGAGAACGCCTTCTCCCCCTCGGTCAGCGCCACGCGGACCGGTGTGGTGAGGCCGTGGACGGCGTGCAGGCCCACGGCGCGGCTGCACGCCTCGCCGACGGCGAGCCGCAGCTCGTCGAGCACCGACTCCTCGACCCCGGCGCGGCGTGCGACGGCGGCGGCGACGAGCCGGGCGGTGCGCACGTGCTCAGGGGACGCGCTGAATCGGAGTTCGACGGTGGCCATGCCATCCCCCATTGATCGTGCGGACACGCCGCCCCGGCACCGGTGCCCGGGGCGGTTCACGTGATGTTCCTGCGGCGGACGGCTAGTCGGTGGCCGCGATGGCCTCGTCCACGGACTCGTGGATCGGGAACACCTTGGTCAGACCCGTGATGCGGAAGATCTTCAGGATGCGTTCCTGATTGCAGACCAGCCGCAGCGAGCCCTCCTGGGCGCGGACACGCTTGAGACCGCCGACCAGGACACCGAGCCCGGTGGAGTCGAGGAAGTCGACCCGCTCCATGTCCACCACCAGGTGGTGGTTGCCGTCATTGACGAGCTCCACCAGCTGTTCGCGCAGCTTGGGCGCGGTGTATACGTCGATCTCGCCGCCTACCTCGACGACCGTTCGGTCGCCTACGGTTCGGGTCGAAAGGGACAGGTCCACGGATGATCCTCCAGCACCTTGCTAACGAGCGGTCGCCCCCCATGGATCGGCAGCCGCCAGGGCATTCAACCACTTACCCGGTGTCCGGGACGACGTCTTACGGCCATTGTCCGTCGGACCAGTGACAGACTCGAAGCCGATGTCCTATGAAGCCGACGCCCGAGAGCACCCGTCACCGCGGGATGTGCTGGAACGCCTGGGCGCCCGGCAGGACCGGGCTGCGCGCCTCACCCACGCCGAGCACGTGCCCGCCAGAGCGGGTTCGCATGCAGATTGGCCGCAGGAAATACGTCACGAGGTGATCACCGCCATACGGACCGCCGGAATCGGCCGTCCGTGGGCGCACCAGGCCCGCGCGATCGGGCACGCGGTGCGTGGCGAGTCGGTGATCGTCGCGACCGGCACGGCGTCGGGCAAGTCGCTCGGCTACCAGGCCCCCGTCCTCAGCGCCCTCCTCGACGGGGACGCCGCGCCCGCGCGGCGGGGCGCGACCGCCCTGTACCTGGCGCCGACGAAGGCGCTCGCCGCCGACCAGCTGCGCGCGATACGCGGTCTCGCCGCCCCGCTGGGCGCGGCCGTCCGGCCCGCCGCGTACGACGGAGACACGCCGCCCGAGGTCCGCGCCTGGGCCCGCGACCACGCGAACCTGCTGCTCACCAACCCGGACATGCTCCACCGCGGGCTGCTGCCCGGCCACCGCCGGTGGGCCCCGTTCTTCCGCGCCCTTCGCTATGTGGTGATCGACGAGTGCCACGTCTACCGGGGTGTCTTCGGTTCGCACGTGGCCCAGGTCCTGCGCCGACTGCGGCGGATCTGCGCCCACTACGGGTCCGCACCGGTGTTCCTGCTGGCCTCCGCGACCACTGCCGAGCCGGGCGCGTCGGCGACGCGGCTCACCGGCGTGCCGGTCGCCGAGGTGACCGACGACACCTCGCCGCGCGGCGAACTCGTCTTCGCCCTGTGGGAGCCGCCCCTGACCGAGGCGCGCGGCGAGGGCGGCGCGCCCGTCCGCCGTACGGCCACCGCCGAGACGGCCGAGCTGCTCACCGACCTGACCGCCCACGGCGTACGGACGCTGGCGTTCGTACGGTCCCGGCGCGGCGCGGAGCTGGTGGCCCTGATCGCCCAGGAACGGCTGGCCGAGACCGGCCGGTCGCTCGCCGGGCGGATCGCCGCCTACCGGGGCGGCTATCTTCCGGAGGAGCGCCGCGCCCTGGAGCGGGCCCTGCACAGCGGCGAGCTGCTGGGGCTCGCCGCGACCACCGCGCTGGAGCTGGGCGTGGACGTCGCCGGGCTGGACGCGGTACTCCTCGCGGGCTATCCCGGGACCCGGGCGTCCCTGTGGCAGCAGGCGGGGCGGGCGGGACGCCGCAGTCAGGGCGCCCTGGCCGTGCTGGTGGCGAGGGACGACCCGCTGGACACCTATCTGGTGCACCACCCGGACGCCCTGTTCCGCCGACCGGTCGAATCGACGGTGCTCGACCCCGCGAACCCGTACGTCCTCGCGCCGCACCTGTGCTCGGCCGCCGCGGAACTGCCGCTCTCGGATGTCGACTTCTCGGAGGACGCGGGCCTGTTCGACCCGGTGGCCGCCGATCTGCCGCCCAAGCTGGCCGAGCGCGGCCTGCTCCGCCGCCGCGGCACCCAGTGGTACTGGACGCACCGCGAACGGCCCGCCGACCTCGTGGACATCAGGGGCGGGGGCGGCGACCCCGTCCGGGTGGTCGAGGCGGACACCGGCAGGCTCCTCGGCACGGTGGACGCCTCGGCCGCGCACGGAACCGTGCACGACGGCGCCGTCCACCTGCACCAGGGGCGCAGCTACGTGGTCAGGGAGCTGGACCTCGCGGACTCCGTCGCCCTGGTCGAGGAGGCCAACCCCCCGTGGACCACGTCCGCCCGCGAGGTGACGGACCTGTCGGTCCTGACCACCGACACCGAGACCCCGTGGGGTGACGCCCGGCTGTGCCACGGCTCGGTCGAGGTCACCCACCAGGTCGTGTCGTACCTGCGGCGCAGGCTGCTGAGCGGCGAGGTCCTCGGGGAGACGCGGCTCGACCTGCCGCCCCGCACGCTGCGCACCCGCGCGGTCTGGTGGACCATGACCGAGGACCAGCTGGACGCCGCCCGGATCCCCCCGGCGATCCTGCCGGGTGCCCTGCACGCGGCGGAGCACGCGGCGATCGGGATGCTGCCGCTGTTCGCCACCTGCGACCGGTGGGACATCGGCGGTGTCTCGACCGCCCTGCACCCGGACACCCTGCTGCCGACGGTCTTCGTCCACGACGGCCATCCGGGCGGGGCGGGCTTCGCCGAGCGGGCGTTCCACACGGCCAGGGAGTGGCTGACCGCCACCCGTGACGCGATCGCCGCCTGCGAGTGCGAGTCCGGCTGCCCGTCCTGCGTCCAGTCCCCCAAGTGCGGCAACGGAAACGACCCGCTCCACAAGTCCGGTGCCGTACGGCTGTTGACCGAACTGCTCCGCCACCCCGGCGACACGCCCGCCTGACCCCGCGGCCTTGTCCGCCCCGTCCGACGGCCCGGCCCTGGCACGCGCCCGCGTACGGTACGGCCCCGCCGCCGTCTCGGCGGTGAGGTCGGCGATCTCCCCCGCCACATGACAGCGCACCAGCGTGGCGCCCTGCGCCCCGGCGACACGCCGGGCCAGCTCGCACGCCGCCTCCCCGCCCATGAGGGCCAGGTCGGCGGCGGCGAGCGCCGCGAGGTCGGCGGCCGCGGCCGCCCGCTGCCGGGCGGCCGTCACCTGCCCCAGGGCGAGGACGGCGGCGAACACGAGGCACAGCGCCGCGGCGCAGGTCACCGCCCAGATGCTCGCCGAGCCACGGTCGGCCGCCGCGCCCCGGTCATCCCGACTCGGCATGGGCCACCGCCTCACCGGTCACGCCGAGGGCGAGCGCACCGGGGCCGAGCGTCTCCGCCCGCACCACGACCCGGTACAGCTCCCCCTCCCGCCGGACGTCGATCCGGGCACCGCCCGGCGCGACCGCGGCCGCCACGGCGGTCACGTCCGCGACCTCCTCTCCCCGCGCGGCGGCCCGTGCCCCGGCGCGGGCGGCGTCGCCGCATTGCAGCCGGACCAGGACGGCGCCGAGTCCCCACAGCATCGCCCCGAGCAGCAGGACCAGGGCGGGTACGACGATCGCGCTCTCGGCCGTGACGTACCCCCGGTCACAGCTGCGCGTCGAGCGCCTGCTCGACCAGCCCCAGCAAGGCATCGCTCACCGCCCCCGACGTGAGGACCTGGTAGAGCACGGTCCCGAGGGCGGCCGCGGCGATGGTGCCCACCGCGTACTCGGCGGTGCTCATGCCGTCGTCGCGGCAGGCGGCGGCCCGCCGCCTGGCGGCCCAGGCACGGCAGGGCCGTGCCTCGCGCCGCCGCACGGCCCGGGGCCGCCCACGGACGGGTCGCCGGGTGCAGGGGGCGCCGTCGTCCGGGGCACCCGCGGTCAGGACATGTACGGAACGCATGCTCACAGCAACTCCTTCGTCAGCCCGATCACCACGGGCACGACACCGATCAACAGGAAGGCGGGGAGGAAGCAGAGCCCCAGCGGGCCGGTGACGGCGACCGCCGCGCGGCGTGCGCCGCCCTGGGCGGCCCGCCGCCGCCTGGCCCGGCTCTCGGCCGCCTCGGCCGTCACGGCCGCCGCCACGGGCGCGCCGCTGGTCTCGGCCAGCTCCAGACGGCGGGCGAGCCCCGCCGCGCCGGGGAGCGTGCCGAAGAAGCCCCATACGGCGGCCGGGTCGCCGCCGAGCCGCAACTCGGCGCCGGCCCGCCGCAACCGGTCGCCGACCGGCCCGCCCAGCGCGGCTCCGACCGCGCCGGCCGCCGCTGCCGGGGCCGCACCGGCCGCGAGGCACGCGGCCAGCAGACCGGCCGCCAGGGGCAACGCCGGGTCCGTCCCGGTCCGCGCCGGGCGGGACCGCCGCCGCAGCGCCGCCACCCGGGCTCGGGCGGGCGGGCGCCCGCACAGCCTCGCGAGCCGGTCACGCCGCCACCGGTCCCCCCGCTCGCGCGCCAGCGCCCACACGAGCACCGGCAGCGACAGGGCGAACGCTGCGGTGGCGGTGGCCGTGGCCTGCGGGGCGTTCACGACGCGGCCCGTTCGGCGCGGCGGACGATCGCGGCCACCCAGAACACGCCCGCCCACTCCAGGGCCGCACCCAGCAGCAGGCAGACCAGCCCCGGCGTGGTGTGCAGCAGGACCTCAAGGGGCCGCACGCCCATCGCGGCGCCGAGCAGCAGTCCGAAGACGGGCAGCCCGGCCAGGAGGAACGTGGTCGCCCTCGGTCCGGCGAGCTGGGAGCGCAGTTCCTCCCGCTGGGCCTGCTCGGCGCGCAGGACCTCGGCGACCCGTTCCAGCCCGGTGGCGAGCGACGCCCCGCCGTCGACCGCCACCGCCCAGCAGGCGGCGACGCCGCGCAGCCCCTCCGCCCCCGGCTGCCCGGCGGCCCGGCCGAGCGCGGCGGGGATGTCTCCCCCGTACCGCGCCGCGGCGCGCAGGGCCGCTCCCCGCTCGCCGAGGCCCTCCGGCGGGACGGCGGCCAGTGCCTGGACGGGCGTCCGTCCCGCCCGCACCTCCCCCGCCAGTGAGGCGCAGAAGGCCACGACCTCCTTGCGCCGCCGCTCCGCCGCGCGCCCGTCCCGGACATGCCGCCGGCGGCGGACGGCGAGCGGTGCCAGCGCCGCGCCGAGGAGCAGTGGCAACGGCGAGCTTCCCCAGGCGGCGAGGAGCAGCCCGGCCGCCAGGGCGCCGAGCGCGACCCGCCGGTCCCGCGCGTCCATCGGGCCGAACGGCCGCCACCGCCATCGCGTCCGCACCGGGCCCGCGTCACCCGTCGGCCGGAGCAGCAGCCTGCTGCGGCGCGGTGGGCCGTCGGCGAGGAGCCAGGCCCCGGCGCCCGCGCAGAGCGCGGCCGTGAAGTGCGGCAGCTGGCCGGTCACAGGGCCTCACCCGCCCGGGAGCAGAGCCGGTCGAGTCGCTCCCAGCCGGACTCGCGGACGAATCCTCCGGAACTCCAGCGCGCGGCCGGTACCGTCCGCACCAGCCCGTCCCCGTCCCGCTCCAGCACGTGGACCTCGGCGATCCTGCGCTGTCCCGAGGCGCGGTCGCGGGTCAGGTGCAGGACGACGGAGAGCGCGGCGGCCAGCTGGCTGTGCAGCGCGGCCCTCGGCAGTCCCGCCGCGCTGCCGAGCGCTTCGAGCCTGGCCGGGACATCGGCGGCGGCGTTGGCGTGCAGGGTGCCGCAGCCGCCTTCGTGGCCGGTGTTCAGCGCGCCGAGCAGGTCGAGCACCTCGGGGCCGCGGCATTCGCCGACGACCAGCCGGTCGGGCCGCATCCGCAGCGCCTGCCTGACGAGGTCCCGCAGCGTGACCCGCCCCGCGCCCTCCTGGTTGGCGGGGCGGGTCTCCAGGCGTACGACGTGCGGGTGGTCGGGCCGCAGTTCGGCCGAGTCCTCGACCAGCACGACGCGTTCGCCGGGTCCCGCCAGTCCGAGGAGGGCGGCGAGCAGGGTGCTCTTGCCGGTGCCGGTGCCGCCGGTGACGAGGAACGACAGCCGGGCGGCCATCAGTGTCCTGAGCAGGTGGTCGCCGCCCGGGGGCACGGTGCCCGCCGCGGTCAGCTCCTCCAGGGTGAACGCGCGGGGCCGCACCACGCGCAGCGACAGGCACGGCGAGCCGAGCACGACCGGTGGCAGCACAGCGTGCATGCGCGTCCCGTCGGCGAGCCGGATGTCGGCCCAGGGCCTGGCGTCGTCGAGCCGCCGTCCTGCCGCGGCGGCGAGCCGCTGGGCCAGCCGCCGGACGGCCGTGGCGTCCGGGAAGCGCACGGGGGCGCGTTCCAGCCCGTGGCCCCGGTCGACCCAGATGTCGTCGGGCCCGTTCACCAGGACGTCGGTGACGTCGGGCTCGGCCAGCAGGGCCTGGAGCGGTCCCGCGCCGACCAGTTCCGAGCGCAGGGCCCGGACGACGGACAGGACGGCGCTGTCGCCCAGCAGACGCCCCTGGGCGCGGAGGGCGGCGGCGACCCTGCCGGGTGTCGGCTCGTCTCCCCCGGCGGCGAGCCGCAGCCGGACGCCGTCCAGCAGTTCGCGCAGTTCGGCGGGTTCGAGGGAGCCGACACCACCAGCGGTGGCGGCGGGGGCGGGGATCGCGGTGCTCATGCGGCCACCTCCGCGTCCGTCGAGACGCGGGACAGCAGGGTCTCGCAGAAGCGGGCCAGCACGCCCCGCGGGTACGCGCCCGGCGGATCGCCCCGTTCGGCCGCCGCCGTCAGACCCGGCTCGTCCGGGAGTTCACCGGCGAGCGGCAGTCCGAGCAGCTCGCCCAGTTCGTCAGCGGTCAGCCCGCGCGCGGCGGGCGGCCTGGCCACGACCCGCAGGTCGCGGACGCGGCTTCCGGCCGTCGCCACCACACGCCGCGCGGCGACGAGCGCCCGCAGTTCCCCCGGGACGACGAGCAGCCCGAGATCGAGATGGGCCAGCGCCACGGCGACCGCCTCGTCCACGGCCCTCGGCAGGTCGAGGACGACGAGCCCGCCGCCGCGCCGCGCGGCCGCCAGGACCGAACGCATCGCCTCGCCGGGAAGCGGCGTGCTGTCCGCCCGGTCCCAGCTGAGGAGACGCACACCATGGGCGCGGGGCAGGGACTCGTCCAGCGCGCGCCCGGACAGGCGTCCGCTCGCCGAGACGAGCGCGGGCCAGCGGGGGCCGGTCGCCGTCTCGCTGCCGAGCAGGACGTCGAGCCCGCCACCGAGGGAGTCGCAGTCCAGCAGGGTCGTGCGGGTGCCCCGCCGGACCGCCGTGACGGCCAGGGCGCAGGCGAGCGTGGACGCGCCGGCCCCTCCCCTGCCGCCGAGCACGCCGACGGTGAGCGCGGGGCGGCCGGGATCGGTGACCTCGGCCAGCCGTTCGACCAGCCACGGCTCGTCGCCCGGCAGGTGCACGACCTGCTCGGCGCCCAGGGTGAGACCGCGCTCCCAGACGGTGTGGTCGTCGAGGTCCCGCCCGACGAGGACGACGCCTGGCCGCCTGCCGGGCCACTGGGCGGGGTCGGTACGGGCCAGGGCCCGGTCGTCCCCGAGCAGCACGAGCGGGGCCCGCTGCCACGGGCCGGGCGGCGGGGTGGCGTCGCGCACCACGTCCGGCTCGGCGCCGACCGCCGCGCACAGCCTCAGCAGCCGGTCGAGCAACTTCTCGTCACCGGTGAAAATCAGAATGGAATCGGTCATGCCGCGCGTCCCCTTCAACCCGTTCACACCGCTCAACACGGGTAAACCGTTCGTCCGTTTGCCACATCGACTTCGCCCTGCGCATCCGGCCGGTCGCCGAACGCATCGGAAGTCACGGCAATACGGTGCCGCCGCGAACGGCGTTTCAGGGGCCGCGGCCGAAATCTGTGGACAACTCACAGCCTGTGGAAAACTCCGTCACCCGATTCGGTGACGTCTGGGCACGAAAAACCGCACACCCGTCATGGGCCGCTACGGTGAGTGAGTGCTCAGGGGAAAGGGCCGGAAAGCCGGAGACGAAGCGGCCGCGCCGAACGCGCGCCGGGCCAGGGGCCGTTGGTGGCCGCCTGGAAGGGAGAACGCCCCCGGACATGCGACGACCCCCGCCGGGGGGGAGAGCGGGGGTCGTCTTCCTCGGCCGACTCGGGGGGGAGGAGCCGGACCGGGTTAGCACGGTCGCGAACGATCCGTGACTTCCATGGTGTACCCGAGAGCCTTCTCAGGCAAACCCAACACCACCAGCGTACGCCGAATGGCGGCCCTTTATGCTCGGCACGTGGAAATCCTGCCCCGGCCTCGCACCGCCGCGTTCTTCGATCTCGACAAGACCGTCATCGCGAAGTCGAGCACGTTCACCTTCAGCCGACACTTCTACCAGGGCGGCCTCATCAACAGACGCGCCGTCCTGCGCACCGCGTACGCCCAGTTCGTCTACCTGCTCGGCGGCGCGGACCACGAGCAGATGGAACGCATGCGGGAGTACCTTTCCGCGCTCTGCCGGGGGTGGAACGTACAACAGGTCAAGGAGATCGTCGCCGAGACCCTGCACGCGGTGATCGACCCGATCATCTACGACGAGGCGGCCTCCCTCATCGAGCGGCACCACGCGGCGGGCCGGGACGTCGTGATCGTCAGCTCGTCGGGCGCCGAACTCGTGGAGCCCATCGGCGAGCTGCTGGGCGCCGACCGCGTCGTCGCGACCCGCCTCGTGGTCCAGGACGGCTGCTTCACGGGCGAGGTCGAGTACTACGCCTACGGCCCGACCAAGGCAGAGGCGATCACCGAGCTGGCCGCCTCCGAGGGCTACGACCTCGACCGCTGCTACGCGTACAGCGACTCGATCACCGACATCCCGATGCTGGAGTCCGTCGGCCACCCGCACGCCGTCAACCCGGACCGCGCGCTCCGCCGCGAGGCGCTGGCCCGCGAGTGGCCGGTGCTCACGTTCGAGCGGCCGGTGCGGCTGCGCAAGCGCGTCCCCGGGCTGTCGCCGCGCCCCGCGATCGTGGCGGGCGCGGCCGTGGCCGCCGCCGCATGCGCGGCAGGCGTCGTCTGGTACGCCGGGCGGCGCAGGTCGGCACGCCGCGCGGCGGCCGCCGCCTCCTGAGCACGGGCCGCCCGCACGCCGGGCCGGGTCAGGCCCCCCGCTGGAGCGCCTCGCACACCGCCACGGACTCCCGGGCGCCCAGCTCCACCGCGCGCCCGCAGTGCGTGATCCAGGCCGCGACCCCCTCGGGGGTCCCGGCCGCGTAACCGGCCAGCGCGGTGAGATACGCGTCACGCCCCGCCTCGGCATGCCCGACCTCCGCGGGCGTCACCGACTTCGGGTCGAGCCCCGACGACACCAGGACGATCCGCTGCGCGGCCCGCGCCACCAGCCCGTTGTGCGAGGTGAACGGCCGCAGCGCGAGCAGTTCCCCGTGGACCACGGCGGCCTGGACGAGCGCCGGCGCCCGGCTCCCGGCGACGACGAGGGCGCCCAGCGCGTCGAGCCTGGCCGCCATCTCGTCGGCGCCCGGCAGCGCCACCCCTCGCGCGGTGAGTCCGTCGAGCGCGGTCTCGTCCACCGCCTCGCCCGCCAGGCGGGGCCTTCCCACCGCAGGAACGTCGGGGCCACCGCCGTTCACCCCGCCCGCCGCCAGCAGGTGCAGCCTGGCCAGCACCCGGGACGGCGACGCACGCCAGACGGAGAGCAGCTGCCCGGCCTCCGCGCTCAGCCGCAGGGCGGCTCCGACCGTCCTGGCCTCCGCGTCCGCGCCGAAGTCGCTGCGCCTGCGGACCTCCTCAAGCGCCCAGTCGGCGCCGTCAAGCGCCGCGGACGCGCGGGCACCGCGCAGGGCGGCTTCGGCGGCCACCTCGGGGCTGCGGCGGCGCATCACCCGGTGCCCGTGCACGCCGTCGACGGCCGCGCGGACGGCCGCGACGGCGTCGGGGACGCCCGGCAGGTCACCGAGGGGCGCGAGGGGGTCGGTCGTCGAGAGGTCGCCGTTCATAGCACCGAGCCTAGGCCCGGTCCAGCGGGCAGCACTCACACGTTCGAGTGCACTTGCCGACCGCTGTCCGAAGGAACCGTCCGGCACGACTAGGCTAATGAACATGAAGATCGCTTTCGTTGGCAAGGGCGGCAGCGGGAAGACCACGCTGTCCTCGCTGTTCATCCGCTACCTGGCCGCCCGGGGCACGCCGGTGACCGCTGTGGACGCGGACATCAACCAGCACCTCGGCGCGGCGCTCGGCCTGAGCGACGACGAGGCCGCCTCGGTGCCGCCGCTCGGCGGGCACCTGCCGTTCATCAAGGACTACCTGCGCGGCAGCAACCCCCGCATCCTCTCCGCCGATTCCATGATCAAGACGACGCCGCCGGGCGAGGGCTCCCGGCTGCTGCGGCTCGCGGGGGACAACCCGGTGTTCGCCCGGTGCGCCAGGACGGTCCCGCTGGAGGGCACCGGCGGCTCGGCCAGGCTGCTGGTGACGGGCCCCTTCACCGAGGACGACCTCGGCGTGGCCTGCTACCACTCGAAGACGGGCGCCGTCGAGCTGTGCCTGAACCACCTGATCGACGGACGCGACGAGTACGTCGTGGTGGACATGACCGCGGGGAGCGACTCGTTCGCCTCGGGGATGTTCACCCGCTTCGACATGACCTTCCTGGTCGCCGAGCCCACCCGCAAGGGCGTCTCGGTCTACCGCCAGTACCGCGAGTACGCGCGGGACTTCGGCGTCGCGCTCCGCGTGGTGGGGAACAAGGTGCAGGGCCCGGACGACGTGGAGTTCCTGCGCGAGCAGGTCGGGGACGACCTGCTCGTGACCTGCGGGCACTCGGACTGGGTGCGCGCGCTGGAGCGGGGCGCGCCCCGCCCGTTCACCGCCGTCGAGACGGAGAACCTGCGGGCGCTCGACACCCTCTTCGAGGCCGCGGACGCCGCGCACGAGCGGCGCGACTGGGGCCGCTACACCCAGCAGATGGTGCACTTCCACCTCAAGAACGCCGCGGGCTGGGGCAACGAGCGCACCGGCGTCGACCTCGCCGCCCAGATCGACCCCGGCTTCGTCCTCAGCGAGTCGGCGGACGTGGGCTGGAGCCCACAGCCCGCCTGACCCGCCGGGACGCGGCCGCGCGGCGGGGGACGCGTCAGCCCGCGAGGAACGCCTTCCACCCCGCCGCCGGACGCTCGCCGACGCCCAGGGTCCGCAGCTTCTCCAGCACCGCCGGGTCCTGGGCGTCCAGCCAGTCCACGAGCTGGCGGAACGAGACGCAGCGCACGCCGTCGCGCGGGCAGACGTCCTTGATGACGTCCTCGACCGCGTCCATGTAGACGCCGCCGTTCCAGTTCTCGAAGTGGTTGCCGATGACGAGCGGCGCCCGGTTGCCCTCGAAGGCGCGGTCGAACGCCGCCATCAGCCCGGCGCGCATCTCCTCGCCCCAGGCGGCGTGGCGCGAGGGGTCGCCGCTCTGGGCACCGGACTGGTTGAACATGAAGTTGTAGTCCATCGACAGCGTCTCGAAGCTGTGGCCGGGCACGGGCACGGACTGGAGCGGGACGTCCCACAGCCCCTCGCGCCGGCTGGGCCAGACCTGGAGCCCGTTGCCGCTGGAGTCGTAGCGGAAGCCGGCCTCCGCCGCGGCCGTCAGCAGGTTGTCCTGCCCTTCGAGACAGGGGGCGCGGCCGCCGATCAGCTCGTCCGCGTAGTCGAACGGCAGGGGGTCGAGGTCGGTGCGGCCGGTGGTGGTCCGCCAGTTCTGGACCATCCACATGGCCTGCTCGATCTCGCTGCGCCAGTCGTCCACGCTCCAGCCGGCGACGCCCTCGGGGCCGCAGAAGTGCCCGTTGAAGTGGGTGCCGATCTCGTTGCCCTCGCGCCAGGCGGCCGCGACCTGCTCGACGGTGTC
Organism: Streptomyces sp. MS19; assembly: GCF_047200595.1. Taxonomy (NCBI): domain Bacteria; kingdom Bacillati; phylum Actinomycetota; class Actinomycetes; order Kitasatosporales; family Streptomycetaceae; genus Streptomyces; species Streptomyces sp. MS19. The sequence continues at coordinate 166,504 of NZ_JBJZOH010000010.1, forward strand.
GGCGACGTGCTGGTCGTTCAGGTAGCCGATGTCCGAGGCGCCGGGCGACCTGCCCGGCGGGTGGTAGCGGTCGCGCTCCGCCTCCGGGAGGAGGTAGAGGCCCGACAGGAAGAACGTCATGTCGGCGCCGTACTCCTCGCCGAGTTCGCGGAAGCGGGCGAACAGTCCGCTGCCGTCCTCGCCCGCGCCGTCCCAGGAGAAGACGACGAACTGCGGCGGCTCCTCACCGGGCGCGAGCGGCTCGGCCGCTGCGGCGCCCGGCTGGGGGCCGGTGTCCGCCGTCGAGCCGTCGCCGATCGGGCGGGCGGCGGGGGTCTCCGACGCGTCGGGCGTTCCCGGGCCGTTCTCGCCCGTGCCCTGGCCGCCCGGCGCGTCCTGCCCGCCGCGCGTCGCGTCCGTCGCGTCCCCGCCGCCGGAGCCGCAGCCCGCCGCCGCCAGGGCCAGCGCGGCGATCGCCGCGCCCGAAGCCACCAGCCTCCTGTGTGTGACCATCCCAGGTCCTCTCGCCGCCGATACGGCGCCCGGGGCCGGGTTCGCCGCATGGCCAACTTCCCTCGCGAGGCATAAGAGATGTTTGCACGACAAGCGTATTCACTGATTAATTAACTCCTTTAGGTTAATTAAGGCCTGAAAGGAGACTTCGGAGTAGAGGAGGGCTTTACGCGGCATTACTCTTCATTTACCGACGCTTGAGCGCGCACATACCATCACCCTCCGTAATGATCTTTGCCCATGATCCGCCGACCCCGCCCGGACCACCCGCACCGGCCGGCTCGGCCCGACCAGTCAGCCCTCCACCGGACGGAGACGGAAGAATGTCCGCCTGCGCCCCCCGCCGAGCCGACGTGTCCGCGTCGGTCTCGGTCTTTCTCATCGCCCTGCCCTTCGCCCTCGGCATCGCCCTGGCGACCGGCGCGCCCCTCCAGGCAGGTCTGGTCGCGGCGGCGGTCGGCGGCCTCGTCGCCGGGACACTCGGCGGCTCCCCACTCCAGGTCAGCGGCCCGGCAGCCGGGCTCACGGTCATCACGGCCGAGCTGATCCACCAGTACGGCTGGCGCACCACCTGCGCCATCACCGCCCTCGCCGGGCTCACGCAGCTGGCGCTCTCCGCCCTGCGCACCGCCCGTTCCGCACTCGCCGTCAGCCCCGCGATCGTCCACGGCATGCTGGCGGGCATCGGCGTCACGATCGCCCTCGCACAGCTGCACATCGTCCTCGGCGGCAATCCAGAAAGCTCCGCCGTCGCCAACGTGCAGGCGCTCCCCGCCCAGCTGACCGCCCCCGGCGGCGCCGACCTCGCCGTCGGCGCCGCGACCGTGGCCGCGCTCCTGCTGTGGCCGCGCCTGCCGGGGCGGCTCGGCGGGACACTGCGCAAGGCCGTGCCCGCCGCGCTGGCCGCCGTCGTCGTCGGCACCGTCCTCGCACGGGCGGGCGGGCTGCGGCTCGAACAGGCCGACCTGCCCTCGTGGAGCAGCCACACCCTGCCCGAACCGCCGGACGGCCCGGTGCTCGGGCTGCTCGCCGCCGTCCTCACCGTCACGCTCGTCGCCAGCGTCGAGTCGCTGCTGTCCGCCGTGGCGATGGACAAGCTGACGGCCATCAGGCAGCGCGCCGGGGGCCCCCGGGTCGCGCGGGCCGACCTCGACCGCGAGCTGCGCGGCCAGGGCATGGCCAACGTGGTGTCCGGCCTGCTCGGCGGCCTGCCCGTCGCGGGCGGCGCGGTCCGCAGCACGGCGAACGTGACGGCGGGCGCCGTCGGCCGCGCGTCCACCGTGCTGCACGGCTGCTGGATGGTCCTCGCCGCCGGGCTGCTCGTCGGGATGATCGAGCTGATCCCGCTGGCCGCGCTCGCCGCGCTGGTGATGGTGGTGGGCGTGCGGATGGTCAGCGTCGGGCACATCAGGAGCGTCGCCCGGCACCGCGAGGTCATCGTGTACGCGACGACCGCCGTGGGCGTCACCGTCTTCGGCGTCCTCCAGGGCGTGGGGCTCGGCGTCGCGGTGGCCGTGGGCGTCGCGCTGCACCGCCTCACGCACACCCGCATCCACCTCGAAGGGTCGGCGGACGGCTCGCACCAGGTCCGCGTACGCGGCCAGCTCACGTTCCTCGCGGTCCCGCGCCTCAGCCGGGTGCTCGGGCAGATCCCGGAACGGGCGCAGGCGGTCGTCGAGCTGGACGGCACGTTCATGGACCACGCCGCCTACGAGGCGCTGCACGACTGGCGCACGGCGCACGTGGCGCAGGGCGGCGACGTCGAGATCATCGGCAGGTCGGGGCAGCGCATCGGCGAGCAAGGCCGCGAGCACAACTGCTGGCCGTGGCAGCCGTGGCGCAACCACCAGTGCACGTCCGCGCCACCGGTCGCCGCCTCGGCCACCGGCGCCGCGCACCCGCCGGGCCATGACCAGCTGCTCAGCGGCCTGCGGAACTTCCAGCGCAGCACGGCCCCGCTGATGCGCCGCGAGTTGGCCAGGCTGGCGGACGAGGGGCAGCGGCCCGGCCAGCTCTTCCTGACCTGCGCCGACTCCCGCCTCGTCACGAGCATGATTACGTCGAGCGGCCCAGGCGACCTCTTCACCGTGCGCAACGTCGGCAACCTCGTCCCGCTGCCGGGCACCGAGGCGGCCGACCACTCGGTGGCCGCCGCCATCGAGTACGCGGTGGACGTCCTGCGCGTCGGCACCATCACCGTCTGCGGGCACTCCGGCTGCGGTGCGATGAACGCGCTGCACACCATGCGGGACGACGCCCCGGCCGACCAGGACACCTCCCTCCAGCGGTGGCTGCGGCACGGCCGCCCCAGCCTCGACCGGGCGGCGGCGGAGGAGGACGGCCTCGCCCCCCGGCTCGACCAGCGGCCCACCGCCGACGCGCTGGAGGCCCTGGCGCTGGCCAACGTGATGCAGCAGCTGGAGCACCTGACGCGGCACGAGTGCGTCGCGCGGCGTGTCGCGGAGGGGTCGCTCGAACTGCGCGGCATGTACTTCCACGTGGGTGAGGCGCAGGCGTACGTCCTGGAGCCGGACCGCGTGAGCCGGCCGGCGGGGACGGCGGACGAAGCCGCAAGCGGGGCACCGGTGTTCGCCGCCGTACGGCCCGACGCCGAGGCCACGCCGCAGATAATCCCGGGCTGACGGGCCCCCGCCGCGCCGCCCCGGCGCGGCGGGGACACCGGCGGGAAGCGGCCCGGAAGAGGTCTGGACCACTCGGCCGTCCACCCTTGTCAAAGCCGACCTCTCCTGATGAGGTGTGGCGTGGGGACACAGCTGACGCCGCAAGGGAGATGTCGTGAGCAACGAGAGCCTGGCCAATCTCATGACCGAGGAGCGGAGGTTCCCGCCCCCCGCCGAGGTGACCGCCGACGCGAACGTGACAGCCGCCGCGTACGAGGCCGCCGCCGCCGACCGGCTGGGGTTCTGGGCCGAGCAGGCGCGCCGCCTCAGCTGGGCGACCGAGCCCACGGAGACCCTCGACTGGTCGAACCCGCCGTTCGCCAAGTGGTTCGCCGACGGCCGGCTGAACGTCGCGTACAACTGCGTGGACCGCCACGTCGAGGCGGGGAACGGCGACCGCGTCGCCATCCACTTCGAGGGCGAGCCGGGCGACTCCCGCGCCATCACGTACGCCGAGCTCCAGCAGGAGGTCTCCCGGGCCGCCAACGCGCTGCTCGAACTGGGCGTCGCCACCGGCGACCGGGTCGCCATCTACATGCCGATGATCCCCGAGACGGTCGTCGCCATGCTGGCCTGCGCGCGCATCGGGGCGCCGCACTCGGTCGTCTTCGGCGCCTTCTCCGCCGACGCGCTGGCCACCCGCATCGAGGACGGCGACGCCCGCGTCGTCATCACCTCGGACGGCGGCTGGCGCCGCGGCGCGCCGTCGCCGCTCAAGCCGACCGTGGACGAGGCGCTGACCCGTCCCGGCGCGGCGAACGTGCGCAGCGTCCTCGTCGTCCGCAGGACCGGCCAGGACACCCCGTGGACCGAGGGCCGCGACCACTGGTGGCACGACCTGGTGGCCCGCCAGTCCCCGGAGCACACGCCCGAGGCGTTCGACGCGGAGCACCCGCTGTTCATCCTCTACACGTCCGGCACCACCGGGAAGCCCAAGGGCATCCTGCACACCTCGGGCGGCTACCTCACCCAGGCCGCCTACACGCACCACGCCGTCTTCGACCTCAAGCCGGAGACGGACGTCTACTGGTGCACGGCCGATGTCGGCTGGGTCACCGGCCACTCGTACATCGTCTACGGCCCGCTGGCCAACGGCGCGACGGAGGTGCTGTACGAGGGCACGCCCAACACGCCGCACAACGGCCGCTGGTGGGAGATCGTCCAGAAGTACGGCGTCACCCTCCTCTACACCGCGCCCACCGCGATCCGCACCTGCATGAAGTGGGGCGACGACATCCCGGCCGGCTTCGACCTGTCCAGCCTGCGCGTCCTCGGCTCGGTCGGCGAGCCGATCAACCCCGAGGCGTGGATCTGGTACCGCAAGCACATCGGCGGCGACCGCACGCCCGTCGTGGACACCTGGTGGCAGACGGAGACCGGCGCGGTGATGATCAGCCCGCTGCCCGGCGTGACGGTGGCCAAGCCCGGCTCCGCGCAGGTGCCGCTGCCCGGCATCAGCGCGACCGTGGTGGACGACGACGGCAACCCCGTCGCGAACGGGTCGGGCGGCTACCTCGCGCTCACCGAGCCGTGGCCGTCGATGCTGCGCACCATCTGGGGCGACGACCAGCGGTTCATCGACACGTACTGGTCGCGTTTCCCCGGGAAGTACTTCGCGGGCGACGGCGCCAAGAAGGACGCGGAGGGCGACATCTGGCTGCTCGGCCGGGTGGACGACGTGATGCTCGTGTCCGGGCACAACATCTCGACGACCGAGGTGGAGTCCGCCCTCGTGTCGCACCCGCGGATCGCCGAGGCGGCCGTGGTGGGGGCGACCGACCCGCAGACGACGCAGGCGATCTGCGCGTTCGTCATCCTGCGGGGCGGCGCGCGGCCGGACGAGGACGACGCGGCGCTCGTGGACGAGCTGCGGGCACACGTCGCGAAGGAGCTGGGGCCGATCGCCAAGCCCAAGCGCATCCTGCCGGTGGAGGAGCTGCCGAAGACGCGGTCCGGCAAGATCATGCGGCGGCTGCTGCGCGACGTGGCGGAGAACCGGGAGCTGGGCGACGTCACGACGCTCACCGACTCGTCGGTGATGGACCTCATCCAGGCGAAGCTGCCGACGGCGAAGAGCGAGGACTAGGGTCTGTCCGGCGGATCTTGTCGCGGCTCACGGCTCCCCCAGCCTGGCGGCTGGGGGTGCCCCCAGATGCCGGTGCATCGCAAGGCGCCGGATCGCAGCTCATACCTGGCCGTATTCGCGCGATTCGGCAACGCAGCGAGGTTCCCCCAGGCCCAAGGGGCCTGGGAGGTACCCCCATGCCGGCGTCGTGAGACAGGCAAGATCCGCCGGACAGACCCTAGCCGCACGGCGGTTGCAGATCTGCGCAAGGGCGCGTCTTCCGGGTCTTCCCGGGTCAGGCCGCGTTGTCGGATGCGGTGCCTCGCGAGGCGGAGCATCGCAGCTCGTACTCGGTCGTACTCGCGCGATGCGACAACGCAGCGAGGGTCCCCCAGGCCCAAGGGGCCTGGGAGGTGCCCCCACGCCGGCAGCGCGGCCCCGGGAAGATCCGGAAGACGGGCCCCAGGGGCGTCCGGTATGTCATCGGGCGCCCCTATAACATTCGGATCACTCCCCAGGGCGACGGCGATGTGTCACCAACTGACGCACCCCGGGCGCACCGTTACTGTCGGACTGCACCGGCAACGCGACCACGACCGCCTCCGGGAGAGGAAAGAGGGAGATTGCGATGAGCGCAGCCGACGAGGGGCGCAGCCTCGGTGAGCTGGTCAAGACGGCCGTCGACGAACTGTCGGGGCTGGTGCACGACGAGATCGCCCTGGCCAAGGCGGAGCTGCGGCGTGACGTGCGGAAGGCGCTGCTGGGGAGCGCGGCGCTGGTGATCGGGGCGGCGCTGCTGCTGCTGGCGATGCCGCTGTTCAGCTTCGGCCTGGCCTTCTGGCTGCGGAACTGGTGGGACCTGCCGCTCGCGGTGGCCTGCGCGATCGTGGGCGGTCTGTACGTGGTGCTCGGCGGGCTGCTGTTCGGCTTCGCCAAGGCCAAGTTCGGCCGTGTCTCGCCGCCCGAACGGTCGATCAGGTCCGCCAAGGAGTCAGCCGCCGTACTGTCGGCCGTCAAGCCCCATCCGCGTGGTGTCCCCGCGGACAAGGCAGGCTCCGCCACATGACCTCTGCCGACCAGGCCGGGACGCGTTCCGCCGTCGTCCTGCGCGACGGGCCGTGGACGCACCGCGACGTCGCCGCGAACGGAGCGCGTTTCCACATCGCCGAGATGGGTGACGGGCCGCTCGTCCTGCTGCTGCACGGCTTCCCGCAGTTCTGGTGGGCGTGGCGGCACCAGCTGCCGGTGCTCGCGGAGGCGGGCTACCGCGCGGTGGCGATGGACCTGCGCGGGGTGGGCGGCAGCGACCGCACGCCGCGTGGTTACGATCCGGCCAATCTGGCGCTGGACGTGACGGGCGTCATCCGGTCGCTGGGCGAGCCGGACGCCGCGCTGGTCGGGCACGACCTGGGGGGTTACCTGGCCTGGGTGGCGGCGGTGATGCGGCCGAAACTCGTACGCCGTCTCGCCGTCTCCTCGATGCCGCACCCGCGCAGCTGGCGCGCGTCGCTGCTGCGCGACCCGAAGCAGACGGCGGCCAGCGCGTACATCTGGGGTTTCCAGCGCCCCTGGCTGCCGGAGCGGCGGCTGGTGGCGGACGAGGCGGCGGCCGTGGGGCGGCTGATCGAGGACTGGTCGGGGCCACGGCATCCGGAACCGGCCGACGTGGAGGTCTACCGGCGGGCGATGTCCATCCCGTCGACGGCGCACTGCGCGATCGAGCCGTACCGCTGGATGGTCAGGTCGATGGCGCGGCCGGACGGCATCCAGTTCAACCGGCGGATGAAGCGGCCGGTGCTGGTGCCGACGCTGCACCTGCACGGCTCGCTCGACCCGGTGCTGCGGACGCGCAGTTCGGCGGGGTCGGGCGAGTACGTCGAGGCGCCGTACCGGTGGCGGCTGTTCGACGGGCTCGGGCACTTCCCGCACGAGGAGGACCCGGCGGCGTTCAGCACCGAGCTGATCGACTGGCTGCGCGACCCAGAGCCCGACCGCTGAACCCAGCCCGCTCCCGGGGCTGCGGAGCACCGGCGTGACCGGTGTGCAAGGGGTGGCCGACCAGCGCGTACGCCCTCCCACGCGCCCTCGCGCATGTGCCAGGCGCATAGGACGCGTGACTTCGCTTCCGGGAGGTTACTGACCTTGGAGGCCGGGCAGGGAGGTGAGTATGGGCTGGACGCACGACTACCGTGACGTGGCACGTGACCGCGGCGGCGCTGGAGCCGCCGCCCCCGCGCAGAACGGCGCGCGGCGTCTTGAGGGCGCCGTCCTGCACGACCCGCACATCGGCTTTCCGGATATCCTGCGCCGCCGCGCACGCTGGGTGGGCGTGCGCCTGCGGCATCCCCGCGGCTGACCCGGGGAGACGCCGAGACCACCCCGTCGCGCCCCGAAGAGGACACCGCGATGACCGACCGAAGACCCCGTACACCGATCACATGGCGCAGGCCCCGCTGTCCACCGGTTCCTCGGCGGCGCGGCCCCGCGTCACCATCTCCCGCACCTCGTCGCTGGTGAGCGCGTAGCCGGTGTGCTTGTCGTCGAGCGACTTGGCGAAGACGACGCCGAACACCTGGCCGTCCGGGGTGAGGAGCGGGCCGCCCGAGTTGCCGGGCCGGACCGTCGTGTACAGCGAGTACACGTCACGGCTGACCGTGCCGCGCCGGTAGATGTCCGGGCCCGTGGCCGGGAAGCGCTCCCGTACGCGGGCCGCGCGCGCGTCGAACGGGCCGCTCTCGGGGAAGCCGGCGATCACCGCGCCGTCGCCCGAGACGGCGTCGCCCTCGCTGAGTTCCAGCGCGGGCGCGTCGAGTCCCGGCACGTCGAGGACGGCGACGTCGCGCTCCCAGTCGTACAGGACGACGCGCGCCGTCCAGAGCCGGCCCTCGCCGCCGATCTGCACGGTGGGCTCGTCCACCCCGCCGACGACATGGGCGTTGGTCATCACCCGTTCGTGGGAGAAGACGAAGCCGCTGCCCTCCAGGACCTTGCCGCACCGCACCGCCGTGCCGACGACCTTCACGATCGACGCGCGCGCCTCCTCGACCATCGGGTCGCGGGCCAGCTCGGGGTCGGGGGGCGGGACATGGGTGATCGTCTCGCCGCCGAACGGGGCGAAGACCTGGGGGAAGCCGTGCTGCGCCAGGATCGAACTGAAGTCGGTGAACCACCCGTTGGCCCGCTCGGGTACCACCCGCGACACGCCGAGCAGCACGCGGGAGGACCGTACCTCGCGGCCCACCGTCGGGAGCGTCGTCAGGGCGAGCGCCGAGCCGATCAGCCAGGCGACGAGCAGCATGGCCAGCACGTTGACCAGCGCGCCGCCGGTCGCGTCGAGGGCGCGGGCGGGCGTCCAGGTGATGTGGCGGCGCAGGCGGTTGCCCCAGTGGGTGGTCAGCGCCTGGCCGACGGAGGCGCACACGATGACGACGAGCACCGCCGCGACGACACCCGCGCCCCCCGGCTCCGCCCCGTCCCCCACCTCGCGCCAGACCACCGGCAGCGTGGACACGGCGAGCAGCCCGCCGCCGACGAAGCCGCTGACCGAGAGCACGCCGACGACGAACCCCTGCCGGTAACCCATCGCGGCGAACCACACGGCGGCGAGCAGGAGCAGGACGTCGAGCACGTTCATGCCCGCAACGGTCTCACGCCCCGTGGCCGAGTGGCAGCTCGCGGTCGCGGTCCCACGGCCGCTCCCACCCCGCGTGGTGCAGGATGCGGTCGATCACCCCCGCCGTGAAGCCCCACACCAGCGTGCCGGCGACCTCGAAGCAGGGCCCCCGGTAGCCGCTGGGGTGGACGGCGGTGCCGCGGTGGCGCCGGTCGGCCAGCAGGCTGACGGGGACGGTGAAGACGCGCGCCGTCTCCCGCGGGTCCACCGCCGCCACCGGCGAGGGGTCGCGCCACCAGGCGAGGACGGGCGTGACGACGAAGTCGCTGACCGGGATGTAGAGCCGCGGCAGCGTGGCGAAGACGCGGACGCCCGACGGGTCGAGGCCGGTCTCCTCCTCCGCCTCGCGCAGCGCGGCGCGCAGCGGCCCCTCGCCCCGCGGATCGCCGTCCTCCGGATCGAGGCCCCCGCCGGGGAACGACGGCTGGCCCGCGTGGGCGCGCAGGCTCGTCGCCCGTTCCAGCAGCAGCAGTTCGGGACCGTCCGCGCCCTCGCCGAAGAGCACGAGGACGGCGGACGGGCGGCCGCCGTCCGGCGGGGGCAGCCAGCGGCTGAGCTGGCGCGGCTCGATAGTGAGCGCCGCGTCCGCGAGGGGGCGCAGCCAGGGCGGCAGCGCGTCGCGGTCCGCGCGCCCGATGTCGGCCTTCTGCACGCTGCTCATGGGCTCCTCGGCGCCGGGGCGGGTCTCAGGGGAGGGGTTCGGCGGGCTTGCCCGGGTAGTCGGGCGGCGGCTTGAGGCGCTGGCCCGGCTTGCCGCCCTTCTCGTACTTGAGGAGCGCCTTCGCCTTCTCGGGGTCGGTCTCGCCCTCGCCGTACGCGGGGCACAGCGGGGCGACGGGGCAGGCGCCGCAGGCGGGTCTGCGGCTGTGGCAGATGCGGCGGCCGTGGAAGATCACCCGGTGCGAGAGCATCGTCCAGTCCTTCTTGGGGAAGATCTCCGCGACGGCATGCTCGATCTTGACCGGGTCGGTCTCCCCGGTCCAGCGCCAGCGGCGTACGAGCCGCTGGAAGTGGGTGTCCACGGTGATCCCCGGGTGGCCGAACGCGTTGCCGAGGACGACGTGCGCCGTCTTGCGGCCGACGCCGGGGAGGGCCACCAGGGCGTCCAGGTCGTCCGGCACCTCGCCGCCGTGGTCGTCGCGCAGCGCGGTGGCGATGCCGAGGATCGCCTTGGCCTTGCTGCGGAAGAAGCCGGTGGGGCGGATCAGCTCCTCCAGCGCGGCCGGGTCGGCGACCGCGAGGTCCTCGGGGGTGGGGTAGGCGGCGAAGAGGCGGGGCGTCGTCTGGTTGACGCGCAGGTCGGTGGTCTGGGCCGACAGGACCGTGGCGACCAGCAGCTGGAACGGGTTTTCGAAGTCCAGCTCCGGGTGCGCGTACGGGTAGGTCTCCGCGAGGACCCGGTTGATCCTGCGGGCGCGGCGGACCATGGCGAGGCGGCTCTCCGGCCGTGTCCCGGCGCCACGAGCACCCTGTTCGCTGTCAGCGGAATCCTTGCGTGGGTTCACCCGGTCGGTCGCTCCCGTCCTGTCGTCCTGCCACAGCCACACCCCACCACCCGGGGCGCCGCGCCCCGTTGGCCACCCGGCCAGCGTAAACGGGCGGACCGACATTCGCCCGGCTCCCGGCCGAATCACCGCCGGAACGGGGCCCTGGCGTACGGCGGACCGCCGCGGTGCGTCAAACTTGTGACTGATAGCACTGCCGAGGCGTCCGGCATGATGAGGATGTCACCCGGCCGACAAGGAGAGGAACTCGTGGACGACGTTCTGCGGCGCGCCCCGCTGTTCGCGGCGCTCGACGACGAGCAGGCCGCTGAGCTGCGCGCTTCCATGACCGAGGTCACCCTGGCCCGCGGCGACACCCTCTTTCACGAGGGCGACCCCGGCGACCGGCTGTATGTCGTCACCGACGGGAAGGTCAAGCTCCACCGGACCTCGCCCGACGGCCGGGAGAACATGCTGGCCGTCCTCGGTCCCGGCGAGCTGATCGGCGAACTGTCCCTCTTCGACCCGGGCCCGCGCACCGCGACCGCCACCGCGGTCACCGAGGTGCGCCTGCTCGGCCTGGGGCACAGCGACCTCCAGCCGTGGCTCAGCCAGCGCCCCGAGGTGGCCGCCGCGCTGCTGCGCGCCGTCGCGCGCCGCCTGCGCCGGACCAACGACCAGATGTCCGACCTCGTCTTCTCGGACGTGCCAGGCCGCGTCGCCCGCGCGCTGCTCGACCTGTCGCGCCGCTTCGGCGTCCAGTCCGACGAGGGCATCCACGTCGTGCACGACCTCACCCAGGAGGAGCTGGCCCAGCTGGTCGGCGCCTCCCGCGAGACCGTGAACAAGGCGCTCGCCGACTTCGCCGCCCGCGGCTGGCTGCGCCTGGAGGCCCGCGCCGTGATCCTCCTCGACATCGAGCGGCTGGCGCGCCGCTCGCGCTGACGCGCGTCAGACCAGGCCGCGTTCCCGCAGGTAGTCGAGCTGCGCCCGGACGGACAGCTCGGCTGCCGGGAGAACGGCCGGATCGACGTCCGCGTACACGTGCGCGACGACCTCGGCGGCCGTGCGGTGGCCGTCCTCCACCGCCGTCTCCACCTGCGCGAGCCGCGTCGCGCGGTGGACGAGGTAGTAGTCGACGGCCTCCTGCGCGTCCCGCAGCACCGGCCCGTGGCCCGGCAGGACGGTCCGCACGCCGTCGTCCACCGTGAGGGCGCGCAGGCGGCGCAGCGAGTCCAGGTAGTCGCCGAGCCGCCCGTCCGGGTGGGCCACGACCGTCGTGCCGCGTCCGAGCACCGTGTCGCCGGTGAGGACGGCGGCGTCCGCCGGGAGCAGGAACGACAGCGAGTCCGCCGTGTGCCCCGGCGTGGGGACGACGACCAGGTCGAGGCCGTCCACCGTCAGTGTCTGCCCCGCCGTCAGCCCCTCGTCGCCCAGGCGCAGCGCCGGGTCGAGGGCCAGGACGGGGCTGCCCGTCAGCGCGGCGAAGCGCGCGGCGCCCGCGGCGTGGTCGGCGTGGCCGTGGGTGAGCAGCGTGTACGCGACGCGCCGCCCGGCCCGTTCCACCACGCCGGCCACCCGCCGCAGGTGCTCCTCGTCCAGCGGCCCCGGGTCCACGACGACGGCGCGGCGCGCGCCGGGCTCGGCGAGCACCCAGGTGTTGGTGCCGTCCAGCGTCATCGCCGACGGGTTGGGCGCCAGGACGAGGTGCGCGCGTTCGCCCACCGGTCCGTCGGCGACCCGTTCCGCCGGTCGGCCGGGCGGCAGGACGGCCTCGGTCATCGGTTCACTCCCCACTCGCGGACGGGCCCGGCAGCCGGATGTCGAACTCCGCGTACCCCGGCCAGGTGACGACCAGCGCGTCCCCGTCCGTGCCGACGCGCGCCAGGACCGGCTCGGGCTCCGGCGCGGCCGCGGCGGCGTCCCGTACGTCCGCCGCCCGTGCGCCGTCCTCGGCGTACGGGAGGAGGCGGCGCAGCGTCGCGACGGTCGGCGGCAGCATGGCGTACGCGCCGCGGCCGTATCCGGCGAGGGCGTCGGCGGGGCGGAGCCAGGCGGTGCGGTCGGCCTCGGTCGACGCGTTCGCGCAGCGCTGGCCGTCGGGCAGTGCGGCGACCCAGAACCACGTGTCGTAGCGCCGTGGCTCGAACTCGGGGGTGATCCAGCGCGCCCAGGGCGCGAGCAGCTCCGTACGCGCCACGAGCGCGCGCCGCGCCAGCACGTCGGCGAACGCGCGCCCGTCGTCCGGCTCCTGCGCCGCCAGGCTGCCGGGCGGCCCGCCCGCCGGGCCCGCGAACAGCACGCCGGTCTCCTCGTACGTCTCGCGCACCGCCGTGTACGCGGGCGACGCGTCGTCCGCCTCCGCGGCGCCGCCCGGGTACGCGTACATCCCCGCCGCGAACGCCATCGACGTCCGCCGCCGCAGCAGGAACACCTCGATCCCGGCCGCCCCGTCCCGCAGCAGCAGCACCGTGGCGGACAAGCGCGGCACCACCGGCGTCACTTCCCCACGCACCAGCGCCCCGACGCGGCGCGGCCAGTCCGCCGGGACGGCCCACCTGCCAGCAGCCGTTCCTCCCATGCCGCGGATGCTACGCGCCGCACCCCCGCCGCCGACAGATGGACAGAAGAACGACCCGGCTACCCGAGGAACCTCCCGCGCCCGGACACCGCGGGCTCCTCCGGCTCCCGCTGCCAGACGCCACGCATCACCGCCCCGCGCGCTCCCAGCAGGCCCGCAGCACCGGCTCGACGCGGTACAGGCCCGAGGAGGCGGCGGAGAGTACCTGCATCGCGCGCAGGGCCCTGACCGTCTCGACGGCGCCGCCGAAGGGCTCGCACGCGACTTCCTCGACAGCCGCCTGGAGATCCTCCGTGCTCAGCCCTTCCTCGCCCATATACCCGACGACAGAGGCGAACGGCGCCCGCAGCGGCATCCCCGGCGCGAGCCCCGCGGAGGCGACGAAGCCGACGGCGCCCTCCCGCGTCCCCAGTTCGTCCGAGATCGTCCGGAGTGCCTCGGAGGCCGAGGTGCCCCCGGCGAGCAGGACGGCGAGCCGGTCCACCAGCAGCGGCCATCCGCCCGTGACGCGTTCGAGCTGTTCGAGGGACGTGTCGCCGGAGAACACACCGTCCTGGTCGAGCGCCCAGGTACGCAGGCCGCTGGAGGTGAAGCGGCGCAGAGGCACCGCGTGGACGTCGGCCTCGTCGCCGTCGGCGAGGACGGCGGCCCACAGTTCGGCCTGCCCGGGGCCCGCGACGACGACGGCGGTCCTGCTCACCCCCGCGCCGCCCGGGACACGGGTCAGCGCGCTGTCGAGCGTCTGGAGGCAGGACTCCGCCCCCGGGGTCTTCGCGGTGAGGTCGGAGACGACGACCCGGCTGGTGCCCGGCTCGCCGCCCACGAGTTCGGCCAGGAAGTCGGAACGCTTCGTGACCCGGGGCATGATCCAGCCCGTCATGCCCGCGATCTCCTGGAGCCCGGGGACGACACGGTCGATCCCGGTGGCCGGCGTACCGATGACGACGCGTGCCGCGTTGCCCCGCCCCGGCAGGACATCGGCGATCTGCGCGGCGGTCAGGGGGCAGTGCGAGTGGGTGACGGCGGACCGGTGCCGGATCTCCATCGCCGTGAGCCGCTCGGTCACCTCCCGGCTGGCCACGTTCTGCAACTGCGCCTCGACGTCCTCCAGCGCGCCGATCATGCTCAGCGCGTTGGCGCTGCGCAGGTGCCAGCCGCGGCGCATGTCGGGAGCCAGGACGCCGAGGCCCTCCATCTCGGTCAGGTAGGCGCGGAACTGGTCGGGGTCCAGGTCCTGGAAGCCCTCGGCCCACCAGTAGATGCACTCGTCGCGCAGCTGGGCCTGGCTCAGGTGCGCGTCGATGCCGTGGTGGTGGGCGTGGTGGGCGACGACGTTGCCGATCACGTTGTACCGGGAGTCGAGGCGCAGGGTGTCGTGGAACGCGGAGGTGATGCTGCGCCGCAGCTCGTTGTCGGACTGCACCAGCTCCACGTCCGCCCGGCCGATGTCCCACGGCGGGCCGGGCAGGCCGTCCCGCCGCCTCGCGTGCATGGTGCGCACCAGCCGGTGGGCGAACATCTGGAGGAGGAACGGCTGGTACGAGCAGTGCCCCAGGATGCGGTGCACCAGCGCGGGCTCGGTGAAGCGGTAGCCGAGCAGCGACAGGGGCTTGATCAGCAGGTCGGCGGCGTCCTGCGGCCTCAGCGGCCCGATCGGCCTGGGGTGCTGCGACAGGTGGCTGAACGGGTTGTTGACGGCGATGGTCGCGTACCGCTGTACGGAGTGCAGGCCCGCGAAGACCACCTTCACGCCGTCGTCGGTCGCGGAGGTGAGGTCACGCAGCAGGCGGGTCTGCGTGAACCGCGGCGAGTCGGCCTCGAAGAATCCGTCCGCCTCGTCGAGCATGATCAGCAGCCGGCGCCCGTGGTCGTCCTTCAGCCACGCGTTGACGCCGCTCAGCACGCGGTCGTACGAGATGGCGGCGTCGGCGCCCAGTCTGCGGGGGACCGTCAGGACGCCGAGGTCGGCGAGACGGCGCCCGATCGTGGTCCACACGGTCTCGGAGGGCGCGTTCGTCCCGGTGAAGGCGGAGTCGAGGCTGAGGACGAGGCTCACGTGCCCCGTCCTCGCCTCGGCGGTGAACTTGCGCCCCGCCTCCTTCAGCAGCGCCGACTTGCCCAGGCCGCGGCCGCCGAAGACCACCTGGTTGCCGGTCGGGTTGACGACCGACGCCAGTTCGTCCGAGCGGCCGAAGAACATCTCCTCGGGGACGCGTCCGCGCTTCTCGCTCACATACGGGTTGACGGCGGAGAACGGCAGCAGCACCCGCATCGCCGGATCGAGCAACTGGTTGCCGTGTGCGGCGAGATGGGCGAGGGCGGCGTCGTCGAGGACGACGAGCGGCCGTCCCCCCACGCACTGCACCGCGAGTGCCGCACGGTACGCGGACGGCATGGTCCCGAAGTAGGCGACCAGCAGGGCGTTGTGCCCCGGGTCCTGGCGGACGCGGGCGATCAGCGCCTCGGCGGTCGGCTGGCCCCACACCAGCATGACGTCGAGGCCGCCGCGCAGGTCGGACCCGAACGGCGGGACGAGCGCGTCACCGGTGTGGCGCACCTCGGAGATGTGCACGAAACGGTGATTGGCGCTCCGGCTCTTGTGCCGCTCACGGTGCGGCTTGAGGCGGCTGTGGTAGCCGATGAGCCGCAGCGCGGGCATGAGCAGGCCCTCCTCGCTGAAATGCCGCTGGCCGGCCTGCCGGGAGGCCATGCCGAGCCAGCCGCGCAGCCCTTCCGCCGCGATCTCGGCGAACTCGGCGGACAGCCGCGTGTAGTCGAGCGTCTCGACCCCCGGGAAGCGCCGGCGGTCGCGTACCGCCTCGATCAGCCGGGGGGTGATGCCGTCCGGCAGGGCGTCGGGCACCCCGGGGAAGAAGGCGTCGAGTGCCTGGCCGGCCTGCTGGATGTCCGGGATGCTCTCTCCGTTGGCCAGATGGGAGATGAGGTCGTCGGCGGTGAGGAGGTCGCCGTCGTCCAGCAGCGGTGTGACGCGGGCGAGGTCGGCGGGGTCCAGGCCGGGGATCTCGGTGAGGCGGGCGTGCAGCTTGGCGGTCGCGGCGGCGTGCGCGCGCTCCAGCTCCTCCGCGAGAGTGCGCAGTTGCTCACGCGCCGCGCGCAGGTCGTCGGCGGGCGTGACGCGCGCCGCGTGCACGCGGCGTTCGAACTCCCGCTCCTGGTCCTCCTTGAGCACCCCGTTCACCCGGGCGCTGCGCACCCGCTCCTCGATCCGGCCGCGGGCGGCGTCGAGTTCGGCGGCCACCTCCTTGCCCCGTTCCGCGACGAGCGCCAGCACGTCCCCGGGCAGCGCCACGGCACCGCCCGGCAGGTGGTCGCGCTCGGCGAGCCGGACGATCGCAGTCGCGGCGTCGAACCTGTCGTCCGCCACGTGCGCGCGTACCGCGTCCTCCCACGACCGGTCCGCGGCCGCGGCGAACTCGGCGGCCGGCAGCCGGGGCACGACGACGCCTCCCCCGTCGGGGTCGAGCCGCGCGCCCGGCATCTTCAGCACCTCGCCACCGAGCACGAGGGCGGGTGGCGGTTCCTCCTGCCCGAGCCGCGCGTCGCCCGCGAGCAGCCGGAAGGTCGTCCGCAGCGAATCCGCCGCGGCCTCGATCGCCGCCGCTCCGTACTCGCCCTCCAGACGCGCCTGGCCGCGCAGGTCGTCGAGCACGCTGTCGCGCAGCGCGAGGACGGTCCCGCGCATCTCCTGCACCTGGTCGGCGCTCCAGTCCGCCGTACCGGCGTTCAGCGCGCGGGCGCCCGCGACCCACTTCTCGACGTGGTGCAGCCGCTCGTTCATCATCCGCAGGAGGTCCTGGCGGGCGGGACCTTCGAGGCGGCTGCGGCTGGAGCGCATCAGCGTGCGGTCGATCTCGTTGAGGTGCTGCTGGAGCGTGGCGTCGTCGGTGAGTTCCCGCACGGCGGCGGCCACGCGGTCGAGGGCGCCCCGGTCGTCCTCGGCGGCGCCGGCGAGGAGGCGGCCGATGAGCCCCGTGGGCGCGAGCCAGCGCCGGGCGATCTCGCTGGCGCGGTTGAACCGGAGCCTGGGCGCCTGCTTCAGCGCCTCCCGGCACTCCTCGCGTGCCTCGTCGAGGGCCTTCTCCAACTCGGCCGCGCCGCGTGCCAGGGCGAGCGGCGGGGAGTGGAGGAGTGTGCTGCGCAGGGCGCGCTGCGAGACCTCACGGGCGATCGTGCCCAGGCTGGGCGGGAGTTCCAGGGCGATACGCCCGAGCGGGGCGCCGATCTCCGGCTCGCCGGTGAGCAGCACCGTGCGCAGCAGCGAGGCGGTGCCGAGCGCGGCGTCGGGGCGGCTGCGGGCGAGTTCCTCCATGTCGGTGGTGAGGAGTTCGGCCTGGATGTGGGAGGCGCAGCCACCGCCCGCCGACCGGAGCGCGTGTGCGTACGCGGCGATCCGCAGCACGGCCGTGCGATGCGGTGGCGCGCCGGCCTGGCCGGAGAGCGCGGCGGCGAGGCCGTAGCGGTGGGAACGCACGAGGGCGGCGAGTTCGCGGTGCCCCTGCGGTCCCGTCTCCGCTTCCCGCGCCGTCGGCACGGCGGGCGCGGTGCTGCCGGGCTCGTCCTCCGGACCGGGCGCCGCGGCCTGGCGGGGCACGTCCGGCTCGGCACGCGGCGCAGGCGTCTGCGCGGCGGGTGTGGACAGCTCGGGTGCGGGCCGCCGGCCGACGGGCGGCGTCTCGGGCGACAGGTGGTGATCCCGCTGAGCCGGGAGGGAGTGCGCGGGGCCGGTGGCGTCCACGCCGTCCCCGCGCTCCGGCTGCTCCTCCTCGCCGGTGACGAGCGCCTGGTGCTGTGCCGCCAGGATGACCAGCCAGGGTGCCTTGGCGGACATGCCGGCCAGGTGGGCGAGGATCTCCCCCGACCGGTCGTCTTCGCCGTGCGCCAGCTCCACCATGTCGAGCAGGGCGGCGAGCGCGGCGGCGTCGTCGCCCGCCCGTTCGTCCCACTCGTCCAGCGCACGGAGCTCGGCGGCACGTTCGTGTGCCCGTGCCAGGACCTCCGCTGCCACCACCTGGCCGGGGACTGCCCGCAGACGGCCGACGGTACGGAGGCGGTCGCGCAGATCGGCGTCGGCGAGCGAGGTGAGCAAGGACGCCGTGGCGTCGCGTACGGCGGCCAGATCGGCGCTCCGGGGCGTGACCTGGTGCTCGGCCAGCACCGCGAGGACGGCGTCGAACGCGGCGGTGACCTCGGCGACAGCGGTCATGTCCGCGTCCACGGGCCGCGCGGCGTTCGCGACGGCGTCGGCGATCCGGCGCGCGGGGTCGGCGGCCGCGCGGAGTGCGCGGGCGACCCGGTCACACGCCGTGTCGAGGCTGTACGCGGTGGGCCGTTCTGCCGGTTCCCCGGTCCCGGCGGCCGAGGCGGGCCCCTGATCCGCCGCCATCACCTTCCGCGCGGCGTCCCTGACGGCCTCGGCGAAGTCCGACGTGCCGTCATCCGTCATCCATGGCTGACCGAGGGCCCACAGCCAGGCCGGCGCGTCGGCGGCGGCGGCCCTGAACGCGGTCCAGGCCGCCAGCCGGAGCAGAGCCGGGCTCCACCGCTGCGTGAGTGTCCCGGACCGGTCGGCGTTCCCGCCTGCCGTACCGAGATGGACGGCGACGGCGAGGTCGTCGAAGAGTGCTTCGCAGACATGGTGCGCCGCATGCCGGGTGCGGGCCGAGTCGGGCTCACGCTGCATCCGGGCGAGGATGTCCCGGCAGAGCGCCGGGCTGACGCGCGCGCCGCTGACGGGGATACGGAGCGCCCCCAGCAGGTGACGCCGGCCTCGGGCGGGCAGGGAGTGCAGGGCCTGCTCGATGTCGGACTGGACGAGGCTCCGCACCGCCGAACCGACGGGCGACGGGACGGCGCGGAGTGCGAGGGACAGTCCGGCGAGTGCCGAGCGCAGTCCGGGAGTCTCCCCCGAGACGGATTCGAGCACGGGGTAGGCCGACTCCGCGCCGAGGTCGTCGCACGTCCGTTGCCTCGGATGGCGGGGTGAGGTCATACGTTCTCCAGCGGGGGTGCTGCCTGGGCGGGCCGGGCGGAGCCGCGGTGGTGGGGGCGTACGTACGTGTAGCCGGGGGGTAGTTCCGACGACCCGGCGAGCCCGAAGGCGTCGTGGTCCGCGCGGAACAGACGGCGCTGTTCCTCGCTGGCTTCGTGGCCCAGATGTCCGATCAGCCGCAGGAAGCCGGGCACGCGATGGCGGCGGACGACTGCGCCGGAGGCGGCGTGGGCGTCGCCCGTGCGGGCCGCGGGGAGCAGGTACTGGATCTCGGGCCGGTAGCAGAGCAGGTCCAGGAGGGGCTCGCGCGACCGGGGCGGGTAATGGGGCCGCCCATCAGCTCCGCGGCTGCCACGTTCTACGGTCAGGAGCCCGCCGGCGATGAGTTGCGCCACCGTCCCGTCCAGCCGTGCGGGAGGCCGGGGGATGTCCGGCATGGCGAGCCGGACGGCCTCGGGAAGGTGCTCCCGGGCCAGCATCGCCCGTCCGTGGGCGTCGAGATAACCGAAGCGGCGGACGGCGATCATGACGTAGGTGTCCGCCGGTACGTGGCCGTCGCGCGTGCGGACGTGCCGGTCGTACCGATGCCTGACCGGACGCCCGTCCACGGACAGGGGTTCGGGAAGCGGCTGGGTGGCGGCGGTGATCAGCCCTGTGTCCGGCTCCCAGACGCAGCTGAGGCGGATCCCGGGGAAGAAGTCGTCGGGCCAGCCGATCCGCGCGGCCCCGCCCGCCTTCGGGTGGAGGCGTACGGGGTGCGTCGTGCTCGTGTCCTGATCCGTCGGCCCGGAGTGGCGGAGACGTACCCGGAGGGCGTCCAGTGGCATGTCCCGCATCAGGTCGGGTGGGACGGGAAGCAGGCCGTCGCGCAGGTGGACGCCGCGCAGCGGCTGGATCCACGCGCGGCCTTCCTGTCCTGACGGCCGCAGCGGCGCGCCGACCTCCGAGTCGTCGGGCAGCCAGGCGGGGACCGGCGGACGGCCCGCGCCGTGGGTGAGGCTCGACCGCCATCCCGTGCCAGGCGCGGCGTCCACGCTCTCGTTCGACAGCGCGCGCCAGACGCCGCCCCCCTGCCAGGGGTCGTCGAGGGTGAGACGGACCCCGTTCGGCAGCAGGCCCGTCGTCTCGTCGCTCTCGCCGCGTGCGTAGTCGGCGACGACTGTGCCGGCATGACAGACGGCCAGGGGATAGGCGGTGCCGCGCAGCAGATCCCGCGCATGCGCGAGGGAACGCAGGGCGGGGCCGATCGCCGTGTAGGCGGCGCCGGCCTGACCGGTTCCGTGCCGCATCGGACGGGGAACGCCGGAGCGGGCGATGGACAGGGCCACGTGCTCCAGGTCGTCCCGTCCCAGCGGTCCGCGGTTCCGCAACCGCGCCGCCATCGACGACCGGGAGAACGCGTGGTCTCCCCAGACCCTCACCCCGGGCAGCGCCCCCAGTGCCTCACGAACTGTCTCCACCAGACCGGTCAGTGCCGACCGCAGGGCGGAAGGCCCGCTTCCGCGCGGCAGCAGGAACGGCAGCGGGGCGGGCACGAGAGGACTCAGCAGGACGTCTCGTGCCGGACCGAGGAGGTGCTCGACGTAGAAGGCCGTGTCGTCCATCTCAGCCTGCGGGCCGGTGTACCGGGACTCGACCAGCAGGTGCCCGAACTCGTCGATGGCGCCGCGCCTGCTCAGGCGGCCCAACCGCTCCGCGGGCGCGGACAGCGCACGTCCGAAGGCGCCCGTGTCGAACACCAGACGCTCCCGCAGGCACGGCTCCGGATCAGGCGCGAGGAGCCCCGGCCCCCGCGCGGCGGCAGGAGCGCCGGAGAGCCAGCCGGGCATGTCCCCGTCCGTGCCGAGAAGCGGGTGGGCGCCCTCCTTGTAGACGACCTCGGCGGGCACGAGGTCCCCGTTCGTCCGCACCGTGATCATGGCGCCGACCGGCAGCGCGTCCACCCGGTCGCCGGTGGCGACGGGCGCGAAGTCCGCGAAGTCCAGCGGGCCTCCGACGTACCCACCCGTGGTGGTGTCGAAGCCGAAGTAGACGGCGTTGAACGCGACGGCCGTGTGGACCGGAGCGGTCCTGGCGGTGACCAGGGCGTCGAGATAGCGGCGGAGCCGCACGGCCTCCCACGACGGGCAGGCCCCCGGCCCGCCGGTCATGGCGGGGGTGAGCAGCGGCTCGTCAAGGTACGGACGCCAGACGCCTCCGTCCCGCCCCGCCTCCGGCGACACCGCCATACCCGCCCCACTTTTCACCACAGGACACGGACGACCACACACACCGCGCGATCCCCCTGGCTCTCACAGGGGCACCCATTTTGGCCATCACTGCCCGCAGAGGGAAGGGATTCGGTTATATGGAGTTTTTCAATCAGGAATCATGCAAATATCACTCACCTTTGGTTGACCAAGGGAACCTTTGCGCCACTCAGCGTTCACCGACACCGCACGCGCCTGGTGCGGTAACGCGTTGGCCCAGCCCTCATCGGCTCGCCCGTGAGCACACGCGGATCCCGCCGCGGCAGAATCCCGTGGGCACTTCTGTTGTTCTGCGCGGGCCAGGAGAAGGCGGCGGCCCGAAAGGTCACCCCCACTGCTCGTCGGTGTCGTACAGCCGCCAGGCCGGCCAACGCGTCGCTTCGGCCTCGCCGTCTCCACCGCTCAGCAGGTTCCGGCGGTGCAGCATGAGCCGGAGGTGGCGTGCCGCGTCGCCGTTCTCCTCCATCCCACGATCGAGAAGCACCGGTCGGAAAGCAGTTCCGCGGACGCCACGCACCACGGCGTCCGCGGGATACCCGTGAACGGTCTCGCCCAGCGTGACAGTGGCTTCTTCCGCGCGGGAGAGGGTCTGGTAAAGGCGCTTGAGCAGCGCTTCCTCGTCCTCGCCTCCCGGGGGTAGGGCGTCCCGCTCCGCCGCCTCAAGCAACGCGGCGCCCACACCTCCCCGCTTTCGCCAGCCTTCCTTGTCCCCCACCACGATGAGGTGACTGCGAGCCCGGGTGATGGCGACGTTCCACAGGTTCAGCTGTCCGGCGACCCACTCGACGGAGCCCGGGTGCATGCCTTCGCCGACGACCAGGGAGAACACCATGACGTCGCGTTCGCCGCCCTGGAAGGTGTGCACCGTACCGATACGCAGACGCTCCTCGTCGTATGGGCGAAGCCGCTTGCGCAGGATTTCGGCCTGAGGCGCGAAGGGCGTGACGACGCCGACGGTGGCGTCGGCTGGGAGCTGTTCCAGCAGGTAGCGGACGCTGTCGTGCACTTTGCGGACCTCAGCCTCGTTGACCCATGAGTCACCGAAAGGAGGGTGGGCGGCCCGCCCGGTCACATCCGTCCAGATGACGGCGGGGCGTCCGGCCAGAGCGGGTCGGCCACGGGTGTCCGTGAGGACAGTCAGCCCGCCGTCGTAGAAGAAACTGTTGGAGATCGCGGCGATGTGCGGATGGCAGCGGAAATGCTCGTCGAGAAGCAAGGTACCGCCCGCGGACTGCTCGGCCGCGTGGAAGGCGGAGTGGCGCCGGTAGGCGAGGTGATGCTTCTCCAGCCAATCGGACCGCAGCCCCTTCCCGCGCCGGATGAGAGCCTCACGGTGCGGGCTGGTCTTCGAGATGTGCGTGAGCTGCATGGGGTCGCCGATGACCAGAGCGCGTCGCGCGCGGAACAGCAGCGGCAGGACGTGGGGGATGGCGCACTGGCTGGCCTCGTCAACGATGACGAGGTCGAACAAGGCCGGACTCAGCGGGAATCGCCGGGCGGAAAGACTGGTGACAGCCCACCCGGCCACCGCGGGCGCATCCGTGGAGCCGTCCGAACGGCCCAGAACCCTCCGCATCTGCGGCCAGTCGCTGCGTTCGCTGTCCCGAGCCGCCAACAGGTCCAGAAGGCGGCGGCGTCCGACCCGGGCGGCGGCTTGGACCTTGGTGGCGAGGAGCGTGCGTGAAGCGTCCTGGACGGCGCTCTCCGCATCGCGGAGGGCACACGCGAGCGCTGCGTCGTCAACGGCGGCCGCGTGCTCGCGCCTGTCACGCCACTCCGCCTCGGCCGCGGCGAAACCGGCGAACGCGAGGCAGCCGGCGGCCGGATCACCGGCGTACCCCGCCAGACCGGCCTTACGCAGGAAACGGACCCGGCGCCACGATCCGAGGAAACGCGCGCAGGAGAGGCGCCGTGCCTTGTCCTCCAGCTTCCTCAGCCGCGGCGGGCCGCCGAGCAGCTCCTGGAGTGCGGTGACGGTGATCCCGAGCTGTTCCGCGTGTCGGGCGCGGGCTTCGCCTGCCCGGTGAAGCCGCAGCTCGGTCTCGGCGATGTGGGCCAGATGCCGCCGCACCTCTGCCAGGTGGTCGGTGGCCAGCACCGTCGCCATGGATGCCGTAGCCACGGTGGTGGACGGTTCCGGGCCGGTGCGCAGCGCGTGGAGCGCGGCGGCCTCGTGCTCCGCGTTGCTCTTGCCGGTCTTCCGCGCCGAGCCGGTGCGTACGACGCTGCCGGGCACCAGTTCGTCGCAGCGGCGCCATACCTCGTCCACGGCATCGTTGTTGGTGGACGCAACCAGCACGGTCTGACCTGCCGCGATCGCCGTGGCCACGAGGTTGGCGACCAGCTGGCTCTTGCCGGTGCCGGGCGGGCCTGTGGCCACCGTGAGGCGACGGGTCATGGCAGACCGGAGAACGGCGATCTGCGCCTCGTTGCAGGGCAGCGGAGTCACAAGACTCGCCGGCTCGGGATCTGCGTGGGTGAGGCATCGGACACGCTGCGAAAGGTCGGGCGCGAGCGCCCCAAGGGCGGTCTTCCCCATCTGGTCCGTCTGTTTGGCGATACCGGAGAAGTCGTTGAGAAGCCCTTTCGTGAAGTTTGTCTGGGGGCGTACCGCGAAGAGGACCGCGGTGTTGCGGGCCCCGTGGCCGGGTGTGCGGACGTCGATGCGGTCGGCGAGTTGGTCGGGACGGAGTTCCTGTACGCACGGCAGCTCGAACTCCTGGGTGAGGAGGTTGCGCACCTCCACCGCCATCCGGTCGTGCTGTCCTCGATGCCAGGAGGGCTGAAACGTGTCGATGAGCTGGTTGGCCTCGTCCTCGCCCAGCCAGTCACGCGCCAGCTGTGGATGCGGCTGGACCGGTCCGTACGGCTTCAGCCGCACTTCCCCCTCGTCCTGGACGATTTCCACCCGGCGCACCAGCAGAGGCGCGAACTTCGGCTGCCGCCAGGGTCTCCCGGTGCGCGGCCCGGTGAGGAGCACGGCCGGATAGCCCGCCCAGAGCTCGGCATCCTCCTCCGCCGCTGATTCCACCAGCGGGCCGGCTTCCTTGGGGAGCGCGACGCAGCCGTCGTCGTCGACGTCACCGGATATGAACCTCTCCGCGCCGTCCAGGCACACGTACGACCTGCCCTGACGGCTCACGTCCATCAGAGGTGTCTCGGCGCTCTCGGCCAGGACGCACTCGCGGTAGTAGTCCAGCAGGTCGATCCAGGTGGGATGGGCGTGAGCGGACTTCGCGGCGTGTGGCGGGGCAGCTCCTCCGGCGGCTTCCCGGGGCCGGGAACTCAGAGGATCGAGGACGGGCGCCCGGCCGAAGGGGCTGTCCGCGATGACGATGCGGTCGTCGACACCGAGCGCGGACTGCACCGGCACCTGACGCCCGCCATCCTGGGCGCGCATACGCCGGTTGACATAGTGGAACAGGTCGCTGACCGTTACCGCGCTGCCACCGTCCTTGCTGACCTTCCCCGTGCGCAGCGCCTCGATGACCTCGCCGGTGAACGCCGACGGCTTCACATCGACGCCGCCGCCCGCGTCCGCGTACGAGTCCTCCCCGGCCCGCGAGGACGACAGGACGTACACGCCTCTGCTCGTCAGCGGGGGCCGCTCGCCGGACTTGGCCACGGAGCTGTCACCTTGCCGGTCCGACGTACGCAGGCCCACGGCGAACCCGCCGCTGCGGCAGCAGTCGATCATCACGATCTTCTGTGGCGCGACGCACTCCTCCAGCGCGTCGTTGAGAAATCCGGCGCTGACTCCGGTCGCGGACACCCGGTCGTGGTCGGTGTCCCTGGCGACGAAGTGGAACTCGCCGCCGTCATGCACGGTGCGCACACCGTGCCCGGATACGTACACGAGCGCGAGTTCGTCCTCGTCGCGCTCCTGGAGGAACTCGCCGATGACTGCTCGCATGTCATCGGCGGCGAGATCGGATTCCGTCTGTACGGAGGCGAAGTTGCCGATCTTGTGGTGTTTCAGGACCTGGGCGAGTCCCCATACGTCCGCCCTTACGGAAACCAGCGAGGAGAAGCGGCCGTCGTCGTAGCGTTCGTTGCCGATCAGAAGAGCTCGGCGCTTGTGGAGGCGGGTCACGCCGCGTCGTCATCCGAAGCGGGACCGTCGCCGCCGGCGACCCGGTCCTGGAACTCCCCGACCATGCGCTCCTGTGCGGCGTCCGGACGGCCGGTGATCTCGATGGAGTCGTCCCCGACGGTGACCACGACCTTGCGATGCCGCTCCTTCGCGCACCACTCCTTGATGAGGGTGATCAGTACCTGGGACGCTGGACGGGCGATGGCGGCGGTGGTGGCGACCCAGAGAGCCACCTCACCGACGCCTGCGCCTTTACTGCCCGGTTCGGCGGGATCGTCGGCGTCATGGAAGCCGACGACGTGATCGTCCGCCCTCCGCAGCCTGTCGTGCAGATCCCGGGTGAGACGCTCCTGCCGGAGTGCGTCGCCGCCTGTGGGTACGGTGAGTGTCCACAGCGATCCCCCGTTGTGCATGTGCCGCTCCTTGCCTTCCCGTACGCGCCTGGTGATCTGTCCAGCGACTTTGGCATGTATGCCATCGAAAAGGACAGTCGCGGCTGAGCTGGAGGGGCGGCATCCGGCCACTCTGTCCAGCGTCGGAGGAGAGACGCCTGATCCGCTGCCAGGGCCCGCCCCAAGTCGGCACGGACACGCAAGAGCCGGCTTCTTTTCCGGCAACGCCCTTCGTACGGGTCACCCCGGGGAGTGGTCGTCGGGCGATGCCTGCCCGGGTACCGCCTTTGTTTCGTAGCCACGCCGGAAACACCTCGACCCGCGTGCCGTCGATACGGGAGACCTGGTCAGTGCCGACGCACCGCACGCCGACGCAACAGGCCACTGCGTCGTGGACGCTGGCAGTACCGGCGTAGGCGGACATGCCACAGCGGCGCAGCCGCCCGTCTCCGTGAGTAGCTGGACGGACTGCCGACGTCCTGGCCGCCCAATGCCAAGAACACGCCCGCACCCGCAGCGAGGAAGGCATCCGCTGGGGTGGGCAGCCGCGCCCTGACCAGCCGTGGTCAATGTTCCCTACCGCGATTGCAGATCGCCGTTTACAAGGCGGAATGCGGATGCCGGGTCCATGGCGCGTGCGACCGTCCGTCCCACGACGACGTGTGAGGCGCCCGCGGCGATGGCAGCCCGCGGTGTGCCGGGACGGGCATGCTCACCGGGAGAGTCACCGGGCAAAGCAACCCAGGCGTGACAATCAAAGCGCTGCCACCCAGCAGTCGTCGCAAGGCGGAGACTTCCTGCGGCGAGGCGATCACGCCATGGCATCCAGCCTGCTGAGCCAGGCCGGCCAACCGGAGTACCTGATTCCCGGCAGAAACACCGACACCGATGTCCGCGAGGTCGGAGTCGGTCATGCTGGTGACGACGGTCAGAGCGAGGACGAAATCGCGAGCCGCATCGACAGCGGCAGCCATGATGCCCGTGCCTCCCATACTGTGCACGGTCACCATGGAGACGCCGAGGGCTCCTGCCGCACGGACGGCGCCGGCGACGGAGTTCGGGATCTCGAAGAGCTTGAGGTTCAGGAACACCTCTTTGCCCTGGGCTACAAGGTGCTGTTGAACTCAGGCCCAGCCGCTGTCAGGAGCTCAGTCCAACCTTGTAGAAGCGGCACCCGTCGCCCAGTTGACCGACGATGTCTTGAGCGGCCGCGCGGTTGTCGCAGTCCAAAGCGACGATGATCTGGCTGGTCGGCTCCATGACGTCATTCTGATCTCCGCACGCGTAGCGCTTCTCATCGGCCCCTCTCACTGCTCGGCGTACCTCCGAGCATGGCCCCGCAACCCGGGGAACCTATGCGGTCACAGACCACAGACCATCTGCCCAGCCCAAGCACCAAAACCCTCACGCCCCGGCCCCGGACGACCACCAGGTCGAACCAACACCCGGCCCACCCCACGCCCCGCCGCACAGGTCAAGGATCAAGCTAGCGCTGTGGCCGCAAAGTCAGGGCGGCCAGAGTTCGGCGCCGTTCATCCTGCGGCACTGGAGACTGCTCCTGGGAGAGGCCGATCAAGTCTTCTCCCAGATTTCTCCCAAGCGGTCTCCAGGAACCAGTCAGGGGCCTGACCCGCACTGCGGATCAGGCCCCTGAGCTGGTACTTCACTGTCGGGGTGGCGGGATTTGAACCCACGACCTCTTCGTCCCGAATGAGGTTCGGTTGGTGATCTTGCCTGCGCAGATGGCGTTTGGGCTGGTCAGGGGCTTGGTGTCGAAGGGGCTCGCAGGGTGCGGCGAGGGCTTGGGGAGCAGGTCGGCTCCCAGATGGCTCCCAGACGACGGTGTCGGCGCACGCGGCTCCTGTGAAGTTAGCGATCATGGTGGCCTGTGCCGCGTAGTGGTGGAAGATGCTGCTCTCCAGATCAGAGGGCATGCGGAAGACTCGCTGCCCACCGTGGCGGTGGGACGGCAGGTCGGGCGGTGCGCGAGTGACGGGTCGTGCGGGACTGTCCGCTCGCGCCTTGCTCGCACAGGCTCCGAGACCGTCACCGGATCGGGTGCACCCGGATGCCCACACCCGCCTGGAGCGACGGGATGGGCGAACGGCAACGTTTGCCACAAGGTGTCGCCCGCCTGCGATGGTTGGCGTCCTGACTTGAGGACGACCAAGCGCGCGAATTCGCTGCGGGTGCACAGGCATGCGTGTGCACTCTTCGTATGGCCCAACAGGCAGCTCACCCATGTTCGACTCACACTCACGACGAGTAGCGATTTGATGTGTGGGTGCCTGCCAGTCAGTGCGGCGAGCCACGTCGTCTTGACCGAGGTCGATGGTTCAGTGGTGGCTCCTGTGTGAGGCGTCGCAGTGGGCTCTATCTCCATCAACCACAGGGCACCCCGTGAGAGGATCGCAGACGTGAAATTGGCGGACGTGAAACCGATCGAGAACACCGAGGCGCGACGGGTGAAGGCGCTCGGTGGCCTTTCGCCTGCTTCTCAGGCCGCCTTGGGGCAGTTCTTTACCCCGGCGCCGGCCGCCGACCTGATCGCCTCGATGTTTCGCCTCGACGCGCTGAGTAATCCCGTTCGTGTCCTGGACCCCGGCGCCGGGGTCGGCTCGCTGACCGCCGCGCTGGTGACCCGACTGCACGTAGAGCGACCTGAACTGGACGTTCACGTCGTCGCTGTGGAGACGGACTCTCAGGTCACGCCGTACCTGCGGGCGGCACTTGAGGAATGCGGGGCAGCCTACGGCACTACGTTCGACCTCGTAGAGGGCGACTACCTTACTGTCGATGACGCTGTCATCGACGGGCCGTTCGACCTCGTCGTAGCCAACCCCCCCTACGGAAAGCTCGCCGCAGGCAGCCTGCACCGTACGCGCACTGCACACCACCTGGTCGATACCAGCAACATCTACACGGCCTTCTGGGCTAGGGCCACGGCAGCTCTCGCCCCTGGCGGCCAGATCTCGATCATCGTGCCCCGTTCCTGGGCCAATGGCACTTACCATCGCGCCTTTCGTCAATGGATGCTCGACCGCATCAGCCTCGACCTCCTACACGTCTTCGAGAGCCGTAACACAGTCTTCGCCGACACCGGCGTTCTCCAGGAGAACGTCATCGTGGCTGGTACACGGGGCGAACAGCAGCCACAGGTTGTCCTGTCGGCGTCGATTGCGCACAAGGACGCCCCGCTTCACCGCACCGTCCCTTTCGAGGCCGTGGTCCTTCCCGGAGACAGTGAGCGGTTCGTGCGCTTCGATGACTCCGCTGTTGTGCCGCCAGCGGCCTCGTTCACCTTGGCGGACCTGGGCTTGGGTGTTAGCACGGGCAAGGTGGTCGACTTCCGCAACCGCGAGCACTTGACTGAGGACCTCAGCGCCGACGGTGTCGTGCCGATGGTCTACCAGGCCAACGTGCGCAGCGGAGAGATCGAGTGGCCACAGCGTCCTGCGAAGAAGCCGCAGGGCTTCTCCCCTAGCACCGAGGCCGCTCGCAAACTGCTCCTTCCGGAAGGGCACTACGTCGTCATTAAGCGTTTCTCCGCAAAGGAGGAGAAGCGGCGCGTGGTCGCGGGCGTCTGGAAGCACGTCGGCCCGGTCGCCCTGGACAATAAGACCAATTACCTCCATGAGAAGAAGGGGCCTATCGACCCCCAGCTCGCGCACGGGCTGATGCTCTGGCTGAACTCATCGACGCTAGATGCGATCTTTCGCACCTTCTCCGGGCACACCCAGGTCAACGCCGGGGACGTCAAGACGCTCCCCTTCCCCTCACGTGACGACCTGCTGCGCTTGGCGAAGAGCGCGCCGGAATGGCTCCCGGAGCAGTCGAAGCTTGACGCCCTCGTGGCGGACCTGTTTCCCACTGTCGTAGGCTCCGCAGAGTGACCAGCCCTGCACGAGCATCCGTCGAAAACGCCAGCGCCCTTCTGCGAGCCTTCCGCTTCGACAAGGTCCGCTGCAATACCAGGTCCGCCCTAACAGCCCTCGTGCTGCTCGGACTGGAGCCCGGCGAGCCGTGGGAGGCGGCGACCAACCCGCGTCTCGGCGTCACGGAAGTTATGGGCGTAATTGCGGGAAAATGGGGCAAAGAGTACGCCCCCAACTCGCGTGAGACCTTCCGCAAGCAGACCCTCCACCAGTTCGTCGACGCGGGGTTTGCGGAGCACAACTCCGATGCTCCCGAAGGGCGCGCGGTCAACTCCTCAAAGAACAATTACCGGATCGCTCCGGCCGCCCTGTCCGTAGTGCGTCTTTTCGGCACCCCGGGCTTCCAGGATGCCCTCGACGCCTGGATAGTCGAAGCTCCCACCCAGCAGGCTGCCTATGAGGCGGTCCGCGAGATGCAGAAGATCCCGGTCAGGCTGCCCGACGGTTCTATTTTCCGTCTCTCCCCTGGTGGCCAGAACCCCCTGATCCAGAGCATGGTCGAGGAGTTTTGCCCCCGTTTCGCACCCGGTGGGCAGCTGCTCTACCTGGGAGACGCCAAAGATCATCGCTCGGACCTCCGCCGAGACGACGTCTTCGCGCATCTCGGGCTGACCTTCGACGAGCATGGCAAGAACCCGGACCTTGTGGTCTATGACGAAAAGCGCGGTTGGCTTTTCCTGATGGAGGCCGTCACTTCCCACGGGCCGATCGACTTCGGACGGCGTGAGCACCTGAAGAAGCTGTTTGCGACAGATAAAGCAGGGCTGGTGTTCGTGAACTGCTTCCCGGACCGCACCACGATGCGGAAGTGGCTGGCGGACCTCGCATGGGAGACCGAAGCCTGGGTGGCTGACGCGCCTGACCACCTGATCCACCTGAACGGCTCACGCTTCCTCGGCCCCTACGAGGGGCCTTTTCAGCTCACCCCCTGATTAGGCGCGTC
>NZ_JBJZOH010000011.1:0-192536 GCF_047200595.1 Streptomyces sp. MS19
TGACCGGCGAGGTCCGACGGGTCGCGGCCGGGCGGGCTCCGTGAGTGGTCACCGGAAGAGCCGTTGGCGGGCGTCGGCCTTCATCAGTACCGGGACGAGACCGTAAACGGCCGTGGGGACGACGATCGCGGTGAGGACCAGGGTCTCCAGCGGCAGCGGCAGGCCGCCGAGGACCGAGCCGAGCAGGCCGAGCGCGACAGTGATGGTCGGGTAGACGGCCAGCCACGTGATCAGCGCACGGCGGTGGACGGACGGGGCGGCGGGAGCGGTGTTCGCGGACATGCGTGCGTCCTGTTCGGAGGGGCCGGATTCCTGATATCCAACCGTTGAGTTGGGAGTCTGGCACATGGTCGCGCCGATGTCCAACCGTACGGTTGGGGATGGGGTAGTCTCGGAGCATGGCCTGGGACACAGCACGCACCCGACAGCTTCTGCTCGACGCCGCGGTCGGCGAATTCGCGGAACACGGCCCCGAGGGAGCCCGCGTCGCCCGTGTGGCCACCCGGGCAGGTGTCAACAAGGAGCGGATCTACCAGTACTTCGGCAGCAAGGAGAAGCTGTTCGGCGCGGTACTGGAAGCCGAGCTGGCGAAGATCGCGGCCGCCGTGCCGCTGACCGCTGACCAGGGCGCCGACCTCGGCGACTACGCGGGTCGGCTCTTCGACTACCACCGCCGGCACCCGCACTTCGTGCGCCTGCTGGCCTGGGAGGGCCTACAGAGCCGGGGCCCCGTGGCCGCCGAGGCCGAGCGCACCGGGCACTACGTCGAGAAGGCGGCCGCCCTGGCCGAAGCCCAGGAGGCCGGCACCCTGGCCCGGGACATCCCGCCGGGCCAGCTGGTACACGCGGTCATCTCGCTGGTCGCGTCCTGGTTCACCATGCCCCAGCTCGCCCGCATGCTGGTCCCCGCCGCCGGCGAGGACGAGGACGCCCAGCGGGAAGCCCTCGTCACCCTGGTGCGCCGCCTCGCCGCCTGAACCCTCGGGGAACACCTGTACGCAGGGCGACGCCAGGCCGGTGGCCGTAGCACCCAGGTACCGTCCGCGAAGAGACCACCCTGTTCACGCCCCCTGTGACGACGGACCCTGGTGCCCTCGCACGGCGGCGCCCGCTGCGTGTCCTTCCCGGCGAACTCCGGCCCGCGCCCGGCGCCCGGCGGGCGCCCCCGTCAGCTCTTCCCCACCGTCCTGGCCCGTACCTTCCGCACCAGCCGCAGCGCCGCCCGGCGCCCCGGCATCTGACCGGCGACACCCGACGCGAAGCCCCCCGGCAGCGCCAGTGCCGTCAGCTTGCTCCGCCTGACGTACCGCGCCGCCAGACCGCCCTGATGCTCCGCCAGCCACTGCTCCGCCCCGCCCCGCAGCGGCGCGTGCATCCGGGGCTGCATGGTGTACCCCAGTACGCGCACCAGCGCCCCGAGCGCCGCGCCCGCGTCCTCCGGCGTCCCCGGCAGGGTCTCCAGTCCGCCCGTCAGCGCCTCGATGTCCGGCACGTACGCGTCCACGAGCGAGACGGGCACCCGGTTGCTGTTCTGGAACGGCCGCAGCCGCCCGAGCACCAGGTCCGTGCCCACCCGCGCGATGGGAATCCCGTAGTACACCGACGCCGTCAGCATCGCCGTCGAGAAGCAGCCCACGACCAGGTCGGGACCGACCCGGTCGAACACCGTCTCCGCCAGCATCGGCGTGTCCAGCACCGTCAGCCGTACGCCCGCGTCCGCCGCCGCCTTCTCCAGCGCCTTCGAGTACTGCGCAGGCGCCGTCGGGTGCGGCTTGAACACCACGTGCGCGCACCCCGCCCGCGCCGCCCCGCGCAGCATCCGCTCGTGCAACCCCTCCTCCTGCGCAGCCGAGAGGATGTTCAGCGCCGCCAGATACTGCCCGAGGATCACTGCGGTCCGTTCACCCGGTACGCGCCGCGCCACGGCCGGTTCCGCGCACGCGCCGCTGATCTCGTCCAGCACCGCCCGGAACGCCGCGTCCGGCACGATCTCCGCGGGCGCGCCGAACTCCGACAGCAGCAGCGGCGTCAGCCCCGGCAGCAGGTCGAGGTGCAGCAGCCGTTGCACGCGGCAGGCCGTGGGCCACAGCAGCCGCTCCCGCGTGGGCCCGTAGCTCATCAGCCCGTCCGCGTACACGTGCACGTCCGCGTCGGCGAAGATCTCGGCGAGCGCCGCCGCCGGTTTCGCGTGCACCGACTCCACGACCAGGTCGAGCGGCCCGTTGCCCAGGTCCCACGCCACGCGCAGCAGCCGCTGCCACGCCGCGGTGTCCGTCTCGGGGGGCGCCCACAGGGACGGGTGGTTGGGGAAGACCGTCTCGTTCCAGTCGACCACGGTGTCGAAACGCGCCGCGATCGCGGCCCAGCCGGTCATCTCGTCCAGCGTGGCCGCCGCCTCGGGGACGGCCGCGTTGTTCGTCACGAGCAGGACGCGCCGCCCCGGCTCGAACATGCCCGCGTCCAGCGCCGCGGCGAGCGTCGCGGCGCCGTATAGCGTCGAGACCTCGAAGACCTGGGTGCGCCCGGTCCGCCCTGTCAGCCCTGCCCCCGCGTTCACGCCGCCGCCGCCTTCCGCGTCGCCCGACCGGCGAGCCGCCGCAGGACGCGCCCGCGCTCGTCGCCCATCGCCGTCAGCACCGGATCGAGCAGGTCGGGCGGCATCCGCCGCAGCGCCGCCGTCGCCTCCCGGCGCAGCCGCTTGGCGGCCTCCGGCTCGTACCCGGACGCGTTCGCCGTGTGGAAGGCGATCATCGCGCAGTACGTCCGTACGATCTTCGGCATGAAGCGGTCGGCGGCCGGGTGCGCCGCGACCTCCGCCATGATCAGGTCGTGCGCCGGGAGGAAGTCGAGCTGCCGCTCGTCCCGGATCTGCGTCAGCGACCCGCCGACCCCCCGCCGGTAGAACACCCCCAGCAGCCCCACCGCCGCGAAGCTCCGCGCCCGCAGGTGCAGCTGCCAGCCGAACACCCGGTCCTCCGCCGTCCGCAGCTCCGGCGCGAAGCGCAGCCCGTCGTCGAAGACCCCCCGCCGGTAGATCCCCGCCCAGACGAACGGGTAGTCCACCATCGTCTTCGCGTTGGCCGGGAGCACGCCGTCCAGCGGGTCGAGCGGCACGTCGCGGCGCGGCGCGGGCGCCCGTACGACGAGCCGCTCGCGGCCCGTTGCCTGGACGTGGTCGGTGCGCACGAAGTCCACGCCGAGCCGCTCGGCCGCCGCCAGCAGCCGCGCCAGGTAGCCGGGCGCGTACCAGTCGTCGCCGTCGAGGAAGGCGAGGTACGCGCCCTCCGCCGCGTCGATGCCGGTGTTGCGCGCCCGCGAGATGCCGCCGTTGGCCGCGTGCCGGACGACCCGGCTGCGCGGCGGGAGCGCGTCCGCCCGGCCGAGGATGCCGGCGGTTGCGTCGGTGGAGTGGTCGTCGACGAAGATGAACTCGATGTCATCCGTCGCGTTGCGGGCGAGGCTCCGCAGCGTGGTGGACAGGAAGTCCTGCACGTTGTGGCAGGTCACGACGACGGAGAGCTTCGGCACCACGCGACGGTAGACGCCGCCGCGCCACGGCGGGGCAATCCGGGGTGACCGCGAGGTGAACCATGCGTGCACACTCGGGTGTGAACCCACCGGGAACGGGCACCCGCACTGCCCTGACCGGCGGACCTCGACCGACCGACCGACGACGCGGGGAGCACACGGCGATGGGCGACACGGAGGACGGCGTCGGCAACGCCGCGTACGGCCGGAAGAAGTTCAACCGCTCCCGCAGCCACTTCACCGACCGCGTCACCGCCGACAGCCGCGACGGCTGGCCCGTCGAGGCGGGCCGCTACCGGCTCGTCGTCAGCCGCGCCTGCCCCTGGGCGAGCCGCGCCCTCGTCTCCCGCCGCCTCCTCGGCCTGGAGGACGCCCTCTCCCTCGCCGTCGCCGACCCGATCCAGGACGACCGCAGCTGGCGCTTCACGCTCGACCCCGACGGCCGCGACCCCGTCCTCGGCATCCACCACCTCAGCGAGGCGTACGACGCGCGCGAGACGGACCACCCCGGCGGCGTCAGCGTCCCCGCGCTCGTGGACATCCCGTCCGGCCGCCTGGTCACCAACGACTACCAGCGCCTCACGCTCGACCTCGCCACCGAGTGGACGGACCTCCACCGCCCCGGCGCCCCCGACCTCTACCCGGAGCCGCTGCGCGCCGAGATCGACGAGCTGATGGAGGGCGTCTACCAGGACCTCAACAACGGCGTCTACCGCGCGGGCTTCGCGACGGAGCAGGACGAGTACGAGGCCGCGTACGCCGACGTGTTCCGCCGCCTCGACCTGCTGTCCGTACGCCTCGCCGACCGCCGCTACCTGGTCGGCGACACGATCACCGAGGCCGACATCCGCGCGTTCACCACCCTCGTGCGCTTCGACGCGGTCTACCACGGCCACTTCAAGTGCAACCGCAACAAGCTCACCGAGGACCCGGTGCTGTGGGCCTACGCGCGCGACCTCTACCAGACGCCCGGCTTCGGCGACACGGTCGACTTCGACCACATCAAGCGGCACTACTACCAGGTCCACACGGGCATCAACCCCGGCGCCATCGTCCCCGCCGGGCCCGACCTGTCGGGCTGGCTCACGCCGCACCACCGCGAGGACCTCGGCGGACGCCCCTTCGGCGACGGCACCCCGCCTGGCCCGCCGCCCGCGTGACACGGCGCGGGTGATGAGGACAGAAGTCGTCCTGGTCCGGGCGTAGCGTCGTGGGCATGAGCGCTGATGACGACGAGACCGCCGAGTTCGCCTCGGCCACCGAGTTCGACGCCTGGCTGGAGGAGCACCACGCGTCCTCGTCAGGCGTCTGGCTGCGGCTCCGCAAGAAGAAGCCGGGCGCGGCGCCCGCGTTCGACTACGCGCAGGCACTCGAAGTCGCCCTGTGCCACGGCTGGATCGACGGGCACAAACGCTCCGTCGACGACACATACTGGGTCCAGCGCTTCACGCCCCGCCGCCCCCGCAGCAGGTGGTCGAAGGTGAACCGCGAGAAGGCCACGGCCCTGCTCGCGGCGGGCCGCGTACGCCCCTGGGGCCTCGCCGAGATCGAGCGCGCCAAGGCCGACGGCCGCTGGGACGCCGCGTACCAGGGCATGAAGGACGTCACCGTCCCCGACGACCTGGCCGCGGCCCTCGCCGCGAACCCGGCCGCCGCCGAGTTCTTCGCCGGCCTCGACAAGCAGAACCGCTACGCGGTGCTGCACCGCGTCGAGGAGGCGAAGAGACCGGAGACCCGCGCCCGCCGCATCACGACCTACGTCGAGATGCTGGCGGACGGCAGGAAGCTCCACCCCTGAGCGTCAGCGGGCGACGTACTTCGTGAGGATCGCCTGGACCTCGTAGATGTCGACGCCCTTGGTGAACTTCTTCGTGATCGGCGTCGGGTTGCTGGAGATCCAGAGCTTCAGCTCCGCGTCCAGGTCGAACGTCCCGGCGGTCTCCACCGCGAAGTGGGAGATGCTGCGGTACGGGTACGAGTGGTACTCCACCTTCCGGCCCGTCACGCCCTGCTTGTCCACGAGGATCAGCCGCCGGTCCGTGAACAGCAGCGTGTCCCGGATCAGCACGAACGCGGCGTGCACCTGCTCGTCCTCGCCCAGCAGCCGCGCGTACTCCTCCCGCGCCGCGACCGGGTCGACCGTGTGCGCGTTTCCGAACAGTGCCATTCCTGCCCCCACCTCTCAAGTCGTACGTCTGTGCTCTTTATACCGCGCGCCGAAGCCCGTGGTCTGCCATGATGCCGGGCATGCGACGAAGGGGGGAGGGCGCGTGAAACTCGCGGAGGCACTGGCCGAACGGGCCGCCGCCATGCGGCAGGTGGAGCAGCTGCGCGCCCGCGTGAAGGGCAGCGCCCGGTACCAGGAGGGCGACGAGCCGCCGGAGGACGCGGCGGCGCTCCTCGCCGAGACCGGCGAGGTCCTGACGCGTCTGGAGACGCTGATACGCCGCGTCAACCTGACCAACGCCACGGTCGCGGTCGAGGGCGTGGGCACCCTCACCGACGCGCTCGCCCGCCGCGACGTCCTGCGGCTGCGGCACTCCGTCCTCACCGACGCCGCCGACGCCGCAGCGGGGCGCGACCAGCACGGCCCACGGCGCCAGCTGCGCTCCGAACTCCGCATGCTCGCCGCCCTCCCCGTCGCCGGGCTGCGCGCCGAGGCGGACGCGGTGGCCAAGGAGATACGCCACCTGGACCTGCGCATCCAGCAGGCCAACTGGGAGGCGGACCTGCTGGACTGACCCACGGGCGGGACGAGGACGCGGAGCAGGTAGGCGTCCGGGAGGCGGTGCACAGCCGCGACCGGCGGAATCCGGTCACTCCTGGTAGACGTGCAGGGCCATGTCGGGGTTCGAGTCCCCAGCACACAGCGCATGCCCCGCACACGGCACAGGAGGACAGTGCACACGGCACACCTCATCACCATGTGCAGCTCCCGGACACCGAGGGCGGGCAAGGGGTTCCACGCGTCCCCCGCCGCGCGCCGCCAGCGCGCGCGGCGCCATGCCGTACGCCGCCCGGAAGCGGCGCGAGAAGTGGTACGCGCCGGCGAAGCCGCTGCGGACGGCGATCGCCCGCAGCGTCGGCCAGCCGCTCCGGCGGGACGGGCCGCGCGATCCCGTCCGCCCACGCGTCGCGCACCGCCCGCGCCGTCGCGACGACCGGCGCGGGCAGCGCGGCCGTACGGTCCCCCGCCGGTTCCGGGCCCGCCACGAACGTGCCAAGCAGCAGCCGCAGCGTCTCCCGCGCGTGCTCCCGCCGGCCGGGCGGGCACGCCCCGCGCACATCGAGCGCACGAGCGACCACCCCGCGTCGTCCAACGGGCCCGCGACCGGCCGGAAACGGACGTACGCGTGCCGCGTCGTCCCGTCCGGGTCCCAGTGGAACGTGTCCCGCATGCCGGGCCGCACGAGCAGGTGCGTCCCCGGCGCGAGCGGCACGGCGTCCCCGCCCGCCGTCCAGGTGGCGCGCCCGCGCAGGACCCGCACGAACGCGTGACTGCGCGCGTCACGCGGCCCGGACGACGAGCCGGGCGGGTAGTCGGCGACGGCCGGGCCGGGTCCCGGCAGCAGTTCGACGGCCCAGGGGCGACCGGTCAGGGTGCCTCACCTGTCGCGGCCGCCGTCCCGGTCGGGGCGGACACGCGGGCGGCGGACGTCCTCGGTGCCCTTCCAGGCGTACGGGTCGCGTCCGGCGGCGCGGACGGTATCGCGGAAGCCGGCGCGCGCCCCCCACGCCGGCCGGCGGCGGCTCCCAGGGCAGCGGCGACTCGGCGTGCCCCGTCACAAGGCATCGGGCCGCCGCAAGGCCGGGTGGGCTGTCGGCCGGCGGTCCCGGGCGACCAGCCGGTCATGAGCCGGACGCGCCGCCTCGCGGTGCGCTTCGCGGGCGGTGAGGTGCACGGTCTGCGGTCCTCCGCCGTCACAGGACGGCCGAAGCCGTCTTCCTGAGTGAAATGAGGTCATGGTGCCCGCACCATGACGAGAGGCTCACCCCGCCGCCGTCCTGAGCCGGCCGATGTGCCAGTCCAGCGCCGCCTCCAGGTGCGTCGTGCGTCCCGTCGAGAGCATGATCGACACCCCGCCCTGGATGCCCGCCAGCAGCGCGGTGGCGGCCTCGTCCACGTCCAGCGACGCCGGGACCTGCCCGCCGTCCCGCAGCGCGCGGATGCCCGTCGCCAGGTGCTCCTGCCACCGTTCCATCAGCTGCACGACGATGGCCCGCGCTCCCGGCGTCGAGCGCCCGACCTGCGCGAACAGCGAGCTGAGCGGGCACGTGTCGCCCTGGGCGCGGTAGCGCTCCACGACCGCGTCGCGCCACCGGTGCCAGGCGTCCCAGGAGTCGAGGCGGCCGAGGTGCGGCTGCTGGTCGGCCAGCACGCGGTCTGCCTCGTGCGCGGCCACGGCGAGCAGCAGGTCGTCCTTGCCGCCGGGGAAGTAGTGGAAGAGCTGGCTCTTGCTCGTGCCGGTCCGCGCGCGGATGTCGTCGAGGGTGGTGACGGCCGGGCCGTGCACGCGCAGGACCTCGGCGGCGCCGGCGACGATGCGGGCGCGGGTGGCCTCGCCCTTGGGGGTCAGGACGCGTTCCATCGGGTGGTGCCCTCCTCGGCCGGCTGGACCGTACGGTCCACCGTACCGCCATTTCTGGACTTGCCGGTCCATTTTCTGCGACGCATCGTGGGACCGCGCCCCCGGCACCGCGCCCCGGGCCCACGAAGGGACACGAACGATGGAACTGAAGCTGCACGGCAAGCGCGCGCTCGTCACCGGGTCGAGCGGCGGACTGGGCGAGGAGACCGTCAGGCTGCTGGCGGCCGAGGGCGCGTCCGTCGTCGTCCACGGCCGCGACGCGGCCCGTACCGCCGCCGTCGCCGAGGCGGTCCGCGCGGCGGGCGGCAGCGCGACGACGGCCGTGGGCGACCTCGGCACGGACGAGGGCGCCGACGCCGTGACCGCCGCCGCCCTGGCCGGCGGCCCGGTGGACATCCTGGTCAACAACGCGGGCCGCTACGACATGTCCGTCGACTGGACCACCACCACCCCGGCCGACTGGGCCGACATCTACAACACCAACGTCATCTCCGGCGTCCGCATGATCCAGCGCCTCGTCCCCGCCATGCGCGCACGCGGCTGGGGGCGCGTGATCCAGGTCGGCAGTGTCACGGGCGAACTGCCGCAGACCACCCAGCCGCACTACGCCGCCTCCAACGCGGCCCGCGCCAACCTCGCCAGGTCCCTCGCGCGCGAGCTGCGCCACACGGGCGTGACGTCGAACGTCGTCGTGGCGGGCGGCATCCTCGTCCCCGGCGCCGTGGAGCGGCTGACCGCCGTGGGGCGCGAGCGCGGCTGGGGCGACACGTGGGAGGAGATCGCGGCGAACCGCGACACGGCGTTCGCGGCGAACGATGTCGGCCGCATCGGCGAACCGCGCGAGTACGCCGACGTGATCGCCTTCCTGGCGAGCCCGCTGTCCGCGTACATCACCGGTTCCGCGCTCCGCGTGGACGGCGGCTGGTGACGCCGGAAGCCCGCTGAAAACTTTTCGGAACGCGCGCCGCCCGCCGACCGGTCAACGCCCCGCCGCTCGCCGCGCCGCCGCCCGCGTGGGCGCTCCACCAGCCCATACGCTCAACCGCCGCCCCCGCCACCCTCCCATTTCTTCCGGAATGCTTGCGGAAACCGTTGACAACCCCCCGCGCCGTTTCCACACTGTGGCATGTCCAGGTCACCCAACGGGGTGGCCGGGTCCCGGCAGGCCGCCGCGGCGTGGGACGACGCCGACGCGCGGCCGCCACCACGCCGCCGGTGCCCCGCACCGGCCTCCCCGAGGAGGAACCCTTGCACCAGGACGACTCCCCTCTCGTCCGCCCGACGAGCCGCAGGAACTTCATCGGCGGCGCGGGCGCGCTCGCCCTCGGCGCCTCCGCCCTCGTGGTCCCCGGCACCGCGCACGCGGACACGACCATCACGACCAACCAGACCGGCACGCACGAGGGTTACTACTACTCCTTCTGGACCGACGGCGGCGGCTCCGTCTCGATGACCCTCAAGTCCGGCGGCAACTACACCACCCAGTGGAGCAACGTCGGCAACTTCGTCTGCGGCAAGGGCTGGAGCAACGGCAGCCGCCGCACCGTCAACTGGTCCGGCAACTACAGCCCCAAC
Source organism: Streptomyces sp. MS19 (assembly GCF_047200595.1). Lineage (NCBI taxonomy): Bacteria > Bacillati > Actinomycetota > Actinomycetes > Kitasatosporales > Streptomycetaceae > Streptomyces > Streptomyces sp. MS19. The sequence continues at coordinate 9,693 of NZ_JBJZOH010000011.1, forward strand.
GGCAACAGCTACCTCTGCCTCTACGGCTGGACGTCCAACCCGCTCGTCGAGTACTACATCGTCGACAGCTACGGCACCTACCGCCCCACCGGCGAGTTCCGCGGCACCGTCTCCAGCAACGGCGCGACGTACGACATGTACCGCACCATGCGCTACAACGCCCCGTCCGTGGAAGGCACCAAGACCTTCCCGCAGTACTGGAGCGTCAACCAGTCGAAGCGCACCAGCGGCAGCATCAACACCGGCGCCCACTTCGACGCCTGGTCACGCGCCGGCATGAACCTCGGCAACTTCAGCTACTACATGATCCTCGCCACCGAGGGCTACCAGAGCAGCGGCTACGCCAACATCTGGGTCAGCTGACCCGCCCCCGGGGCAAGGCCCTGCCGACGGGCCTTGCCCCACCTGGCCGGGCCACAGGGGACCGCGCGGCCCGTTGAGGGAGAAGCCGAAGCCACCCGGCACACTCCCCACCGCGATCCCGGCCTGCGCCACCGACACGGCCACGGACCCGTTCAGCACCGGGCCCGCGGCCACACCGCGGGCGAACCACACGCTGCCCTCACCGTCCTCGCGCGGCACCCCGGCCGGCACGTCCGCCCACCGGTCCGCCCGCCGACCAGCAGCGCGGAGCAGATGCTCCGCGCTCACCGACCACCGTGAGTCCGGGGTTGCTGCCACGCGGACACGTCCTTCGTGCGGGACGACCTTCTCACCGGTACCCGACGGCGAGCTTGTCCACTGTCTGGTCGCCGCTCTCCGCGAAGAACTCGACGTGATCGCGGTCCCGGTAGACGGAACCGTCCTGGGCCATACCGAGGAACAGGTTCCTATGGTCCATCTCTCCGATGGGGTACAGGGCCTTGCCGCTCTCCTCACTCATGTACCCGTAGATGTCGGCCTCCCATTTCGCTTCCAGCCGATCGAACGAGAAGGGGCCGAGCGCCATAGTGACACCTTTCCCTGACACGTCGAAGGCGAGGCCGCCGAACTCGGCCAGGAAGATACGCGCCCGTTCGTGTATCTCGAACCCGTCGCTCTCTTCGAGGGACCTTTCCCACTCTTCCGTCGGCACCCGGCGCTGCGGGGTCCAGCCCGCCTCTCTCAAGACACGCTCCGCGGTCGGCGACCAACGCCTCGCGCTGTGGTCGTCCATGTCAGGAAGATCCTGCGGCCCGTCTTCGTCGACCGCCGCTCGCTGGCGCCCCCACGCTTGAATCAGGCGTCACCGGATTCCTTCCACGAGCTTTTCCAGCGCCCGGTCTCCGTTCTCGGCGTATTCCGAGACGCTGTCCATGCCCAGGAACACCCTGCCGTCGGCTGCCATGCCGATGTACAGATTGCGGCGTCCCATCATGCCGAGGGGGTAGAGGTTGGTTCCCGCTTCCTCGCTCAGCACGTCGAAGATCTCGTCTTCCCCTTCAGCCAGAGTCGGATCGATTTGGAAATCAGCCTTCAACGCGCTGATGCCCGGCCCACGTGCCTCCACTTCCAAGCCTCCGAACTCGGCCAAGAAATCACGCGCCGCCGGATGCATGGCAAAACCGCCGCTTCGGGAAAGCAGCTCCTCGTACGACTCAACGCCCACAGCGCGTCCCGGTGACCACCCGGCTCCACGCAGAACACGTTCCGTCTCTTGCGACCACCGCGCATTCCCGGGTGCTGTCATTCCTACGTCACTCCTGTGATGCCGAACTGGTCAAGTACATGGGCACACGACGGACAGATCACCTTAGGATCGCCGTGTACGTCGTTGCCTACGGCGCGGACTTGGACGGCAGCCATCGTCCCACCTCGGGGATCGACCCCTGCGTTGAGCGCGTTCGTTAGGGCCTCGGCCTCGCCGCATCGCCCATGCTGGTTGCCTGGCAGACGGATATTCTGCGGGACCCTGTCGTACGCCGCCCGCACGTCCGGGTGCAGGTTGTGGTCGCCGCCGCCCTTGATGCTCGCGCCGTTGAAGACGTGCTGGTTGCCGGCCGCGTCCGTCACGGCCAGCCCGGCGGAGCTGGTCGGCCGTGTGTGCTTGTTGGCGCCTGGGCGGGCCTGCTCCAGATTGGCCCGCTCCCGCGCCGCGGCGAGGGAGCGCTCGCAGTCCGGGGCGAGCCCGAACGGGTCCACGGCGGTGTGCGGGTTCGTGACGTACGCGCGCGGGTTGGGGCCCGGGGCCAGTCCCAGGGGGTCGAGGGTGACGTACTGGCCGGTGTCGGGGTCGTAGTGGCGCTGGTAGTTGTAGTGCAGGCCTGACTCGGGGTCGGCGTACTGCCCCGGGAAGCGGAGGGGGCAGTACGCCCGCTGGTCGTCGGCTCGGTCCAGTGGGGCGCCCCAGGCCGTGGCCCGTCGATGCCACGCGACCTCGCCCGTCTCGTCGAAGAGTTCGGTCGGCGTGCCGACGAGATCGGCGACGATGCCGTAGAAGCGTTCGTCGATCCACTCCCGCGGCCGGTCCCGGAGCGCGCTGCTCTCGATCTGGGTGACGGGCGTGAACCGGTCCTGCTCCCAGTCCCAGACGGTCCGCCGGAGACCGCCCCCGGCGGTGCTCTCGGTCTGTTCGGCGGGGACGAAGCGGTCCCAGTGGAACAGTGTCTCCGCCTCGACCGTGACGCCGTCGGCGGCCATCCGCCGCTTGGCGACGCGGCGGCCGAACGGGTCGTGGAGGTAGGTCCAGCGGGTGCCTTCCGGGGTGGTCAGCGCGCTGAGCCGGTCCTGGCTGTCCCATGTGTAGTGCCAGACGTCGGCCCTGCGGGACAGGCGTTTGCGGCGGCGCACCACGACGCGGCCCTGGGCGTCGTGCTGGTAGCCGATGTCGGAACGGCGGCGCCACGGACGGCCCTCGTCCCGGAACAGCTCGGTCTCGGCGAGGTCCCCGGCGGCGTCGTACGCGTACCGCTCCGTCCAGCCCTCCGCCCGTACTCCGGTGATCCGGCCGCGGTCGTCGAGGTCGATGGAGCGGTCCCCGGCGAGGCGGTCGGTGACCGCGGTGACCGCGCCGTCCGGACGGTACGTGTACGCGCGCTGTTGCAGGGACCGGGCCGCCGGGCCGTGGCCGGTCCGCAGGGTCTGCGCGGCGAGCAGTCCCGCGTCGTTCCAGGTCTGGCTGAGTCCGGCTCCCCCGACACGACGCTCGACCTCGCGGCCGTCGCCGTCGTAGGCGAACGTCACGCGGCGTCCGGCGGTCTCGACGGCGGTGGGCTGGTCGCGGTCGTCGTACTCCCACCGGCTCTCATGCCCGGACGGCGTGAGGCGCCTGACCCGGCGGCCGCGCGCGTCGTACTCGGAGCGTACGGTGGCGCCGTTGCACGTCTCGGCCAGGATGCGACCCAACGCATCGCGTTCGTAGGACAGTTCCACGCCCGGGGCATGGGCCTCCCGCACCTGGCCCATCAGGTCGTAGGCGAAGGTGGTCACCCCCTCGGGGGCACGCTGCTCGACGACCTTTCCGCGGTGGTCGCGTACGAAGTGGACGGTCTGCCCGATGGAGTTGGTGCGCTCCAAGAGCTGGCCGACGGCGTCGTGGCGGTACCTGTGCGTCCGCCCGCCGAAGTCGGTCTCACGGGTCAGCCGGCCGACGGGATCGTACTCGTAGGTTCACTCGGCACCGGCGCCGTTGGTGACCGAGGTGACACGCAACTCGCCGTCGTACGCGAAGTCGAGCCGGGTGCCGTCCGGGTCGATCCTGCTGCTGAGCAGGTCGAGCCCGTAGTAGGTGAAACGGGTCGACGCGCCGCTGGACCCGATGTGCTCCAGCAGGTTGCCCTCGCCGTCGTAGTGGCGGTGCTCGGCGCTGCCGTCCGGGTGGACGCGTCCGGCCGGCAGACCCTCCGTCGTCCAGCGTGAACGGGTGACCCGTCCGTCCGGGGCCGTGGTCACCACGACTCTGCCGAACGCGTCCCGCTCCAGCCGCGTCACCGCACCCTCCGCGTCGGTGGCGGCCACGGGCATGCCGGTCGCGTCGTTCTCCAGGTGCGCGCTGCGGCCGGCGGCGTCGGTGAGGGTGACGACGGACCCGGTGCGGTCGAACGTGTAGTCGATCCGGCCGCCGGTGGGGTCGGTCTCGGACGTGAGGTTGCCCCGCTCGTCGTACGTCATCCGCCAGGCCCCGCCGTCCGGCTGGGTGACGGCGACCGGTTTGCCCAGGCTGTCGTTCTCCTGGGTGTGGCGGGTCCCGTCCGGCTCCACGAGCGCCGTGAGGTGACCGTCGCCGTCGTACTCGTAGCGCGTGGTCCGGCCCAAGGGGTCGGTCAGCGAACGCAGGCGGTCGAAACGGTCGTGCACCCGGGTCGTCCGATGGCCCAACGCGTCGGTCTGCTCGACCAGTTGGTAGCAGTCGTTGAACTGATAGACGGTGGTGTGGCCCAGAGCATCGGTGAACGTGGTGCGGTGGTCAGCGGTGTCGTAGGCGATGCGACTGCTGAGCAGCCCGTCCATGCCCTCGGTGGCGACGCAGCGCCCACTGTCGTCGTACAGGTAGTGGTACCAGACGGCGTTGCGGTCCTGCCATCTGTTGATGCGACGGCGCTCGTCGTAACTGAACTCGGTCGCCTTCTCCGAAGAGTTGTAGACGTGGGTGAGGTCGCCTCGTGCGCCGTACTCGAAGCGCCGCAACAGCGGTCGCCCGTCGCCGTTGTGGAGGCGCAGCGCCGTGACGCGCCCGCCATGCGTGGTGACACCGATGTGATAGCCGCCGTCGTGGATGACGTCGGTGGGCGCGCCCTGGTCGTCGTACTCCACTCGGATGCGGTTGCCGTTGCGGTCGGTGATCGCGACGAGGGGGAGTTCACCGCCCGGTCGTCCCGCGACGGAGGCGAACCGGAGGAACTCACCCGTCCGCGTCCGCTCGATGACGAGCCCGGTGCCGGGCCCGTCCTCCCACCGCAGAGGCCAGCGCGGTCCCTCGACGGGCAGGACGTGCACCCCGGCCTCGGGGCGCGGATAGTCCAGGATCATGCCGTCGTCGGTGACGAGGCGCAGACCGGCCGGGTCGAGCAGCAGACGTTGGTCCAGGGTCGATGTCCAGGACGGGCCGAACCAGCCGCCGGACCGGAAGCGGGACCGGTGGTGGCGCCGCAGGACGAGCGGCAGCGCGCCGGGCAGTTCGACGTCCGTCTCGGACATGACCATCTCGCCCGTGGCCATGTCGATGGGGTCGGTGCGGCAGACCAGGCCGTCGGCGCCACGGCCGGAACGGCGCAGGCTGCGCCCCAGCCCGAGCGCGCCTTGGCGGATGCCGCGCAGGCCGGTGCGGGCGGCGGTGAGGCCGCCTCTCAGTCCGCGGGCGAGGCCGCCGAGGGTGGTGAGGCCTTTCATGCCGGGGATGCAGTCGAGTGTGGCGAAGGCGACGTCGAGGAGGCCTGCTTCGCCTCTGGCGTATTTGATGAGTGTGTCGGTGAGGACGACGAGTGCGGCGGCGAGGACGACCCAGGCGAGGGGTCCGCCGATGATCATGACGACGACGCCGAGGACGGCGACGATGACCTTGCAGACGTTGACGATGGTGTCCCAGTTTTCCGTGACCCAGTGCACGGCCCGCTGCCACCATTTGCGGTTGTGGATACCGGCGTCGGACGCCTCGTCGATGTCACGGGCCGCCTGCTGTGCGGCTTCTTCCCGCATCTCCTTGGCCTGGCGGGCGAGTTCGCGGGCGGCGTCCAGGGATTCCTGCGCGGTGTCCACGCGGGCCTGCGCCGCGTCGCGGGCGTCGTTCGCGGCCTGGCGGTCGCGGGTGGCGGCGCGGACCTCGGCCTCGTCCGGTGGCGGCGCGCCCGCCCGTTCCCCCTCGCGCTGGAGGCGTTCGGCCTCGTCCCCCGCTCTGCCGACCCAGTCCTGCGCGCTGTTCAACGAGCCCTGCGCGGCGGTGAGATCGGCCTGGGCGGCGATGGCCCGGTCCAGGGCGCGGTCGGCCTGGCCTTGGGCGGTCTGGAGTTTCGGCCAGTACGTCTGTAATGCCTGGGCGCACAGGTCGTAGGAGTCCCGCAGCTTCTCCAGGTTGCCGGGGACACCGTCGAACTCGGAGCGGAAGGCCTCGGCGGACAGGCCGGCCCAGTCCCGCACCGCGCGGTCGGAGGCGAGATCCCGGATCTTCCCCAGCGCCTCGGCGACATCGTCGGAGAACGTCTGCAACTCGTCCGCCAGCTCGCGGACTTCCTCCGGGTCACCCGGTGTCGGATCGGCGTCCATTCCCGCCGGAGACCAATCAGAAGGCCGTCCCACGATCTTCCCCCCAAGTCCGCGTCCCAAAGGCTCAGTACACTACTTAGAGCAATCACGCATGGCAATGTGTTACATCGGTGCGCGCGGCAAGCCCCTGGTGTTCGCCACCCATCGCGGGCACGATGACGCGATGCGTCCCTTTCGCTTCCTGACCTCGGTCGGCGAACTGCACGACGGACCCGGGCTGGCCGCGTTCGCCCGCCGTGCCGAGTCGATCGGCTACAGCGCCCTGATGGCGCCCGACCACCTCCTCGCCCAGTACGCGCCGGTGCCCCTCCTCACCGCCGCCGCGGCGGCGACCGAGAAGCTGCGCGTCGGCACGTTCGTCTTCAACACCAACCTCCGGCACCCCGCCGTCCTGGCGCAGGAACTCGCCACGCTCGACCGGCTCTCCGGCGGCCGCCTGGACATCGGCATCGGCGCCGGCTGGAACAAGCCCGAGCACGACGCCATCGGCATCCCCTTCGAACCCGTCGGCACACGCGTCGCCAGACTCACCGAGGCCGTCCAGGTCCTCAAGGGCTGCTTCGCCGACAAGGAGTTCTCCCTCGACGGCGAGCACTACACGATCACCGCGTACGACGCCCGGCCCAAGCCCGTCCAGCGCCCCCACCCGCCGCTCTTCATCGGCGGCGGCGGGAAACGCCTCCTGACCCTGGCGGCCAGGGAAGCGCGGATCGTCGGCCTGGCACCCCGCCTCGGGAAGGACGCGAACGGGCTGCCCGCCCTCGACGCCCCGAGCATCACCCTCGCCGCCACCGAGGAGAAGATCCGCTGGGTCCGCGAGGCGGCCGGCGACCGCTTCGCCGAACTGGAGCTGAACACCTACCCGACCGGCGGTCCCATGGTCATCACCGACAACGCCAAGGCCGAGGCCCGCCGCCGGGCCGACGACCTGCGCCGCCGCACCGGCACCACCCTCACCACCGAGGAAGTCCTCGCATCCCCCCACGTCTTCATCGGCACCGTCCCCCAACTGGCCGAGAAGCTCACCTTCCTCCGCGCCCACCTGGGCATCACGTCCTTCCTGCTCCCCGACACGGAAGCAGCGGCTCCCCTCATCGAGTCGCTGGCGGACAGCTGACCGGACGCGACAACGGCGGGCGCACACCGGTCGTCCCCCGGTGTGCGCCCGCCGCTTCGCCATCGGCCCCCGTACGGTGGCCGGGCGCGGTGTCAGGCGCCGATGTCGCCGGTGCGGAAGTCCGCGATGTCCAGGACCTGGGCGGCGGGCGGCTCCTCGAACTCGACCGGCTCGCCGTACTGGCTCAGCTCGATCTCGACATCCGTACCGCCCTGCACGGTGCGGACCAGCAGCGGGTACGGCTCGCCCTCGGTGGCGATGAGCATCGTCACCTCGTTGCCGTCGTCGTCGGGGCCGGTGAGGGTGACCACCGGCGTGCCGTTGTAGTCGGTCTCGGGGCCGACCTCGTCCGCCCCGCCCGAGCCCTCGTCGGAGCCGAGCTGGGACTGCATCGCCGACAGCGAGCAGGCCCCGGCCATCTGCGAGAACTCCGCGTCGCTCATGTGCCCGTACAGGTACCTGCCCTCCAGCAGGCTGAGCGCCGCCTGATCCGCGACCGCGAGCTGCGACTGCCAGAACGCGGCGTCCGGCCTCATCCAGACCTCGTCGTTCTCGCGGACGAGCAGCTCGACGGAGCCCCCGTCCCCCTGGGTCACGGAACCCTGGCAGGACCCGTCCTGGTCCATGTGGAGGTCGAGGCCCATGCCGATCACCTCGGGGTCCGTCAGCGTCCTCATCCGCAGGGACGTGGCCGAACCCAGCGCCTCCTGCGCACGGTCCGACACCTCCTGCGGGGACAGGTCCGCGAGGGATTCGCCGTCGGCCTCCCCGCCACCGCCGGTGCTCTCCTGGCCGCCGTCCGCTCCTCCGGAACCGGAGTCGGAGTCGCCGTCACTGCCGCAGGCGCTCAGCGCCAGCAGCCCCGCGGCCGCCACCGCGACCATCCGCGCCCGACGTGTCGTTGCGTTCATATGTTCCCCCTTATTCCGTGCTCATCTGCTGCGACTCGATCATTGCGTGCATGCCTCGGCTTCCCCAAGCGGGACCGGCCATCCGTCACGAAACCAGTACACCGGCACGCCCCGCCTCGGCCCGATCCGCAGTCTCGCTACGACCCGGCACGCACGGACCGGCCCGCGCATCTTCACACACATGCGCCCGGCGCACCGCGTGTCGGCGAGCGCTCCCCGGAGACACCGCACGCTCTACCGGTCCCCCCGGACGGCGGAAAGGATGAGCACACCGCACCTCGACAAGGTCGTCCGCGCACCTGCGCCCCGGGCAGGCGGACATGCGGTGGAAGGAGCCCACGGTGTTGCTTCTCATCTCCCCGGACAGCGTCGAGGAGGCACTCGACTGCGCGAAGGCGGCCGAACACCTCGACATCGTCGACGTCAAGAAGCCCGACGAGGGCTCGCTCGGCGCCAACTTCCCCTGGGTCATCCGGGAGATCCGCGACGCGATCCCCGCCGACAAGCCCGTCTCCGCCACCGTCGGGGACGTCCCGTACAAGCCCGGCACGGTGGCCCAGGCCGCCCTCGGCGCGGTCGTCTCCGGCGCCACGTACATCAAGGTCGGCCTCTACGGATGCACGACGCCCGGCCAGGGCATCGACGTCATGCGCGCGGTCGTCCGGGCCGTCAAGGACCAGCGCCCCGAAGCCCTCGTCGTCGCCTCCGGCTACGCCGACGCCCACCGGATCGGCTGCGTCAACCCGCTCGCCCTGCCCGACATCGCCGCCCGCTCCGGCGCCGACGCGGCCATGCTCGACACGGCGGTCAAGGACGGGACGCGGCTGTTCGACCACGTCCCGCCGGACGCCTGCGCCGAGTTCGTACGGCTGGCGCACGCGTCCGGTCTGCTCGCCGCCCTCGCGGGCAGCGTCAAACAGGCCGACCTCGGCCCGCTGACCCGCATGGGCACGGACATCGTCGGCGTACGCGGAGCGGTCTGCGAGGGCGGCGACCGCGATGCAGGAAGGATTCAGCCGCACCTGGTGGCGGCCTTCCGGGCGGAGATGCACCGGCACGCCCGGGACCACGCGGCCGACGTCCCCGCCTGACCCGGCCACCGGCATGCCGCCCCCCGAACGCGCCCCCGCCGCGCGTTTCCCCGTCGCCGACCCGGCCACCGGCGAGGCCTTCGACGAGGCCCCCGACCAGCACCCGGACGAACTGGACGCCGTGGTCGGCCGGGCCCACCGGGCCTGGCACGGCTGGCGCGCCGACCCCGCCGCCCGCACCACCGCGTTGCGCCTGGCGGCCGACACCGTCGAGTCGGCCGCCGACCGGCTCGCCCGGCTGCTCACCCGCGAACAGGGCAAGCCCCTCGCCGAGTCGCACGCGGAGACCGCCCGCACGGCCGCCCGCCTGCGCTACTTCGCGGACCTCACCGCCCCCGAGACCCGGCGGATCACCGACGGCAGGCCCGTCCACAGCGAGATCCGGTGGCGGTCCGCCGGACCGGTCGCCGCGATCGTGCCGTGGAACTTCCCCCTCCAACTCGCGGCGGCGAAGTTCGCGCCCGCGCTCGCGGCGGGCAACCCCGTCGTCCTCAAGCCGTCCCCGTACACCCCCCTCGCCACCCGCCTGCTCTGCTCCCTCCTCGCCGACGCCTTCCCCGAGGATGTCCTGACCGTCGTCACCGGCCGCGAGCCCCTCGGCGCCCGCCTCGCCGCCCACCCGGGCATCCGCCACGTGACGTTCACCGGCTCGGTGCCCACCGGGCGGGCCGTCGCCGGAGCGGCGGCGGCCTCGCTCGCCCGCGTCACCCTCGAACTGGGCGGCAACGACGCCGCCGTCCTGCTGGACGACGCCGACGTGGACCGGATCGCGGACCGGCTGTTCTGGGCCGCGTTCCGCAACTGCGGGCAGGTCTGCATGGCGGTCAAACGCGTCTACGCCCCCGCCCGGCTCCACGCCGAGGTCGTCGAAGCACTCGCCCAGCGCGCGAAGGCCGTCACCGTCGGGCCAGGACTCGACCCCGCGACCCGCCTCGGCCCGCTCAACAACGCCCCGCAGCTGGCCCGCGTCGAGAGCATCACCGCGCAGGCCCTCGCGGACGGCGCGCGGGCGGCCGCCGGCGGCCACCGGCTGGACCGGCCCGGCTGGTTCTTCGCCCCCACGGTCCTCACCGGCGTCCCGCCCGGCAGCCGCGTGGTGACCGAGGAGCAGTTCGGTCCGGTGCTGCCGGTGCTGCCGTACCGCGTTCTCGACGAGGCCGTCCACGCGGCCAACGGCACCGGCTTCGGCCTCGGCGGCTCCGTGTGGGGCACCGACCTCGACCGCGCCCAAGCGGTCGCCGAACGGCTCGAATGCGGCACCGCCTGGATCAACCACCACGCCGAACTGTCCCTCGCCCAGCCCTTCGCGGGCGCCAAGGACAGCGGCGTCGGCGTCGCGGGCGGACCGTGGGGCCTGTACGGGAACCTCCGGCCGTTCGTCGTCCACCGCCCCCAGGAGCCGTGCGGATGAGATGCAAGGCGGCCGTACTGCGGTCGTACGAAGGCCCGTTCGCGGTCGAGCACGTGACCCTGCCCCCGGAACCCGCCGCCGGGGAGATCCTGGTCGGGATCGCGGGCACCGGGATGTGCAGGACCGATCTCGCGGTCCGCCGCTCGGCCGGCCGCAGCCCGCTGCCCGCCGTGCTCGGCCACGAGGGGGCCGGGGTCGTCGTGCGGACGGGCGGCGGCCCGGACGGCGCGATCGGCGTCGGCGACCACGTCGTCCTCAGCTTCGACTCCTGCGGACACTGCCGCAACTGCCTCCGCGCCGCACCCGCCTACTGCGAGTCCTTCGCCGCCCGCAACCTCTTCGGCGGACGCCGCGAGGACCCGCCGCGGCTCACCGACGACGCCGGGAGAACGCTGGCCCCCCGCTGGTTCGGCCAGTCCTCGTTCGCCGAGTACGCGCTCGTCCCGGCCCGCAACGCCGTCCGGGTGGACCCCCAACTGCCCCTCGAACTGCTCGGACCGCTCGGCTGCGGCTTCCTCACCGGCGCGGGGGCCGTGCTCAACACCTTCGCCCTCGGCCCGGACGACACCCTCCTCGTCCTCGGCGCGGGAGCCGTGGGCCTGGCCGCGGTGATGGCGGCGACCGCCGCCGGTGCCCTGACCCTGGCCGTCGACCGGCATCCCCAACGGCTCGACCTGGCCGCCCGCTTCGGCGCCATCCCCCTGCCCTCCACCACGCCAGGACTGCCCGAACGCATCCGCCGGCTGACCGACGGCGGCGCGGCGTACGCGCTCGACACCACCGCCTCGCCCGCGCTCATCAACGACGCGCTCCTCGCCCTGCGCCCCCTCGGCGTCCTCGGCCTGGTGGCACGGCTCCACACCCCGCTCCCGCTCGACCCCGGCACGCTCGACGGAGGCCGCAGCATCCGCCACATCTGCGAAGGGGACGCCGTACCCGGCCTGTTGATCCCCCTGCTGACCGGACTGTGGCAGACCGGACGCTTCCCCTTCGACCAACTGATCCGCACGTACCCGCTGGCCGACATCAACGAGGCCGAACGCGACTGCGACGCGGGCCGCGTGGTCAAACCCGTCCTGCTCCCGAACAGAGGAAGCCCATGACCTCACCACACCCCGAGCTGGAGGGCGTCGGCCTGACCGCCCTCCTGGTCGCCGCGGCACGGGCGATCGAGGCCCACCGCGACGACGGCCTGGCCCGGGACGTCTACGCGGAGCACTTCGTACGCGCGGTTCCGGCGTGCGCGGACTGGCCGGTGCGCATCGAGCAGGTCCCGGACGGCGACGCCGACCCGCTGTGGGGGCGCTTCGCCGGCTACTTCGCCCTGCGGACCAGGGTCCTGGACGACTTCCTCCTCGGCGCGGTCCGCACGGGCGCCCGCCAAGTCGTCCTGCTGGGCGCGGGCCTGGACACCCGGGCCTTCCGCCTTGACTGGCCCTCCGACTGCGTGGTCTTCGAGATCGACAGGCCGGGCGTCCTGGCGTTCAAACACGACGTCCTCACGAGTCTGTCGGCCATCCCCCAGGCGAAACGCATCACCGTACCGGCCGACCTGTGCGACGACTGGCCCACGGCACTGACCACCGCCGGCTTCGACCCGGCCACCCCGAGCGTGTGGCTGGCCGAAGGAGTCCTCTTCTACCTGCCGCCCGCCGCCGAGACACGCATCATCGAGACGGTGCACCACCTGACCACGGCAGGCAGCGCTCTGGCCTTCGAAGCCAAACTGGAGAAGGACCTCCTCCAGTACCGCGACAGCACGATCTACACGTCAACACGGCAGCGACTCGGCATCGACCTCCTCGCCCTCTTCACACGCGACCCCCGCCCCGACTCGACCGGAACCCTGACCTCCAGAGGCTGGTCCACACAGGTCCACACCCCCTTCGACTTCACCCACCACCACGGCCGCGGCCCCCTCCCCGAACCGAACGACGCCCTGGAGGGCAACCGCTGGGTCTTCGCCCACAAACCCTGACCCGCACGAGGCGGACGGGCCGGCCGGTGAGGGTGGGCCGGGGCGGGGGCTCGGCAGGGGTGGTTCCGGGGTCAGGCCGTGGTGTCCGTCTGCGGGTTCGCGGCGGCGCGGGCGGCCTCCAGGCGGGCGACGGGGATGCGGAAGGGGGAACAGGAGACGTAGTCGAGGCCGACCTCGTGGAAGAAGTGGACGGACTCGGGGTCGCCGCCGTGCTCGCCGCAGACGCCGAGCTTGAGGTCGGGGCGGATGGCGCGGCCGGCGCGGGCGGCGTCGGCGACGAGCCTGCCGACGCCGTCGCGGTCGATCGTCTCGAAGGGCGAGACGCCGAAGATGCCCTTCTCCAGGTAGGCGGTGAAGAAGCTCGCCTCGACGTCGTCGCGGGAGAAGCCCCACACGGTCTGGGTGAGGTCGTTGGTGCCGAAGGAGAAGAACTGCGCGGCCTCGGCGATCTGCCCGGCGGTGAGCGCGGCGCGCGGCAGCTCGATCATCGTGCCGAGCGAGATGCCGAGGGCGGTGCCGGTCGTGGACTCGACCTCGGCGATGACCTTCTCGGCCTCCTCGCGGACGAGTTCCAGCTCCTGGACGGTGCCGACGAGCGGGATCATGATCTCGCCGCGCGGGTCGCCCCCGGCCGCGCGGCGGTGCGCGGCGGCCTCCGCGATGGCCCGTACCTGCATCGTGAACAGGCCGGGGACGACGAGGCCGAGGCGGACGCCGCGCAGGCCGAGCATCGGGTTCTGCTCGTGGAGGCGGTGGACGGCCTGGAGGAGGCGGAGGTCGTTCTCGTTGGCGTCCTCGCGGGACTCCGCCAGCGCGACGCGTACCGACAACTCGGTGATGTCGGGGAGGAACTCGTGCAGGGGCGGGTCGAGGAGGCGGACGGTGACGGGCAGTCCGTCCATCGCCTCGAACAGCTCGACGAAGTCCTGCTTCTGGAGCGGCAGAAGCTGCTTGAGGGACCCCTCGCGCTCCTTGTCGGTGTCGGCGAGGATCAGCGCTTCGACGAGCTTGCGGCGTTCGCCGAGGAACATGTGCTCGGTGCGGCACAGTCCGATGCCCTGGGCGCCGAAGCGGCGGGCGCGCAGCGCGTCGGTGGCGTTGTCGGCGTTGGCGCGCACGCGCAGGCGGCGGGTGCGGTCGGCGTAGGCCATGACGCGGTGGACGGCGGCCACGAGTTCGTCCGCCTCCTCGGCCCCGGCGTGCATCCGGCCCTCGAAGTACTCGACGACGGGCGAGGGCACGACGGGTACCTCGCCGAGGTGCACACGGCCGGTGGAGCCGTCGATGGAGACGAGTTCGCCCTCCTCGACGACGGTGCCGCCCGCCGTGGTGAACCGGCGGCGCTTGGTGTCCACCTCCAGCTCCTCGGCGCCGCAGACACAGGTCTTGCCCATGCCCCGGGCGACGACGGCGGCGTGCGAGGTCTTGCCGCCGCGTGAGGTGAGGATGCCCTCGGCGGCGAGCATCCCGTCGAGGTCGTCGGGGTTGGTCTCGCGGCGGATGAGGATGACCTTCTCGCCGGAGCGTGACCACGTGACGGCGGTGTACGAGTCGAAGACGGCCTTGCCGACGGCGGCGCCCGGCGAGGCGGCGATGCCGCGCGCGACGCACGTGGTGGTGGCCTTCTCGTCGAAGCGCGGGAACATGAGCTGCGCGAGCTGTGCGCCGCTGACGCGCTGGAGCGCCTCGGCCTCGGTGATGAGGCCCTGGTCCACGAGCTGGGTGGCGATACGGAACGCGGCGGCGGCGGTGCGCTTGCCGACCCGCGTCTGGAGCATCCAGAGCTTGCCGCGCTCGATGGTGAACTCGATGTCGCACAGGTCCCGGTAGTGGTTCTCCAGGGTCGCCATGATGCCAAGGAGCGCGTCGTAGGAGGTCTTGTCGAGGGTCTCCAGGTCGGCGAGGGCGACGGTGTTGCGGATGCCCGCGACGACATCCTCGCCCTGCGCGTTCTGGAGGTAGTCGCCGTAGACGCCCTGGTGGCCGCCGGCCGGGTCGCGGGTGAAGGCGACGCCGGTGCCGGAGTCGGAGCCGAGGTTGCCGAAGACCATGGAGCAGACGTTGACGGCGGTGCCGAGGTCGTGCGGGATGCGCTCCTGGCGGCGGTAGAGCTTGGCGCGGTCGGTGTTCCACGAGTCGAAGACGGCGTGGATCGCGAGGTCCAGCTGGTCGCGCGGGTCCTGGGGGAAGGGCCGCCCGGCCTCGCGGACGACGAGCTTCTTGTAGCGTGTGACGAGCTTCTTGAGGTCGGCGGCGCCGAGGTCCATGTCGCTCGCCGCGTTCTTCGCCTTCTTCGCCGCCTCCAGCTCCGCTTCGAAGAGTGCGCCGTCCACGCCGAGGACGGTCTTGCCGAACATCTGGATGAGGCGGCGGTACGAGTCCCAGGCGAAGCGCTCGTCGCCCGCCTGCGCGGCGAGCCCGGCGACGGAGGCGTCCGAGAGCCCTATGTTGAGGACGGTGTCCATCATGCCGGGCATGGAGAACTTGGCGCCGGAGCGGACGGAGACGAGGAGCGGGTCGTCGGTCCGGCCGAGCTTTCTGCCCATCGCGGCCTCCAGCGCGGCGAGATGCGCGCTCACCTCGGCGCGCAGGGCCGCCGGTTCCGCGCCGCTCTCCAGGTATGTCCGGCACGCCTCGGTGGTGATGGTGAAGCCGGGCGGGACCGGCAGCCCGAGGTTCGTCATCTCGGCGAGGTTCGCCCCTTTGCCGCCGAGGAGGTCCTTCAGGTGGCGGTTGCCCTCGGTGAAGTCGTAGACGTACTTCGGCGTCCCGGCTCGGCCGCCGGCCTCGGGGTGCTGCTGCTGTGTGGTCGACACGGGACCGGCTCCCTCACGCTCGCTGCCCTGACGGCGAGGAACTTACCCAGATCCAAGGCGATCCGGCACCAGGACCGGTAGGTCCACCGGCCGCAACACGCCGCTCGCCAGGGGATCGAAAGCGGCGGGCAGGGCGGGGGCGGCGGAGCTCCGCGCTTCAAGGCTTTGAAGCGGGACGTGAAGCTCGGCTCCATTCTGCTCATATGAGCGGAGGTTCATCTCATCTGTGTTCACTTCCTTGAAGTAGCCACGACTGGCACTCGGTGCCACCCTTCGAAAGATGAAAACCAAGACTTCCGCTCATCTGAGATGCCCACTTCTCATATGTGGCGCGAATCACGTGCCCTCTCGGCCTTTCTGCCCACGATGTGAGACGCGCGGCGCGGAGCCGAGAGGGCGCAGGCCGGGGAGCGGCGCGGGGGCGACACCGAGTGCCAGGACGCGTCAGGGCGGGGTCGGTGCTCACACAGCGTGTCCAACGTGCCGGAAGTCCTCGAACACGAAGGACAGAGCCCGGCCGCCTGAGGACAGACGTCAGCGAGGTGGGAGCCAGGGCGTGACCCCGCCGGCCGCCTCACCGTCCGGCCCGGCCCGCCGGGGGATTCGCGGCATCCCCCGGCGCGGGGAACAAGCACCGGGCTCCGAGGACGAGAGCCGAGCTCAGGGCACCGGGGTGGTGTACAGCTCGGGGCGTGTCGGGCCGGGTGGGGTCTCGATGATCGGGACGGGTTTGCCGCCCGGGTCGCCCTGGCGGTCGGTGGTGAAGTGCAGCGTTCCGCTGGCGGCCTCCACCGCGTTGCTCAGATGCAGCAGGAACAGCGCGTCCTCGACCCGGGCGCTGGTCATCGGGGACTGCGGGTCCTGGGCGTGGCTGACCCGGACGGCGCGGATGGCGGTCGCCATCGCGTCGTGGTTGGCCACGGCGTACCCGTCCGCCAGGGCCGCCGGCACGTCCTCCACGTACGTGATGTGCGTGTCGTACTGCTCGAAGAAGCCGCGGAACCCGGGCGGCGCGTCCGCATCGGGGCCGAAGCCCCGGGCCCAGGCCGGGTCCATCGCCGACGCCTGGACGATGGTGATGTTGTTCTCGGCGAGGCGCGCTTCCTCCTCCACACTGACCACGGGGCCGGTCTCCACGAAGAGCAACGCCATCGGCTCGTCCCGGCAGGCGCGGCTGTGCAGGGATTC
The DNA here is from genome assembly GCF_047200595.1 of Streptomyces sp. MS19. Taxonomy (NCBI): domain Bacteria; kingdom Bacillati; phylum Actinomycetota; class Actinomycetes; order Kitasatosporales; family Streptomycetaceae; genus Streptomyces; species Streptomyces sp. MS19. The sequence continues at coordinate 26,382 of NZ_JBJZOH010000011.1, forward strand.
GACGAACGCGTGCAGGTCGCCGGTGCGGCCTGCGAAGAGCACCATGTCCGCCGCGGCCTGGCAGATGTTCCGCACCGCGGCGTCGAACAGGGCGGCCGGGGCGTCCCGGTCCACCGTGGTGCCCTGGAAGGGCTGGGCCGGGTTGGTGCCCAACTCGTCGGCCATCAGCGCGCGGAACGCCTCGGTCAGGGTGGCCACGTGCAGGTCGGGCTCGTTCTCGTCGTAGACCAGGACGGCCTCGTTCAGCTCCTCGTGGTCCCGCACGTACTGGCGCAGCGCCGTGACGAAGTCGGTGTTGCTCGCGGTGACGCGGATCAGGCCGGGGACCGTCGCGGAGTTCAGCCCGTCCGCGCTGGCCGACGAGGCGACGACGGGGATGCCGTGGTCCGCCAGCCGCTCGGCGGCGGCCTTGCTCTGGTCGGTGCTGATCGACAGGCCGACCACCGCGACCAGCGGTTCCGCGTCGTCGGCCATCGACACCAGCCGGTCCACCGCGGGCTCCCACTGCTCGTGCCGGCTGCCCACGTTGGCGAGGTGCAGCTGGATCTGCGGCGCGGGATCGCCGAGCTGCCGGGTCTGGTTGGCTCGCATCTGGGCGGTGTACGCGCCCTCCAACGCGTGCAGGACCCGCCGCGGGGCCTGCGGGCCGGTGTCGTCCGGGGTCAGCGTCGCCAGCAGCCCCACTTTCACGTACGCGTCGCCCTGCTCCGCCACCCGGTCGTTCTCCGCCTTGATCAGCTCCTGGACCTCGCGGAACCGGTCGGCCAACTCGTCGTCGCCGGTGGGCAGGAACGCGGGAGAACCGTCCGTGACCCCGAGACACTCGTCGCCGCGCCGCGTCAGGTCGGCGCCGCCGCAGTCGAGCCGCCCCGGCAGCCACACCACCAGGAAGGCGGCGACCACGGCGACGGTGACGCCCACCGCCAGCAGCAACAGCCTGGTGCCGCGGCGCGGAGGGTTCGGGAACTCGCCGCTGCGGGCCGCACGCGGGAAGGACATGCGCTCTCCTCGGACATCGGCGTCAGGTCCACCACTGCGCCTGCTGCTCGTACTCGGACACAGCACGCTGAAGTGCCACCAGACCGTCCGGCGACTGCGGGGCCAGGGCGCTCAGCGTGCTGGCGATCTGGGCGTAGAGGAACTCCCGGGACACGCCGCACAGCGGATCGTGGACGATCCGCAGCGCGGCCAAGAGGTGAACGACCTGGGTGGCCGTGGCGTCGAGGGAAGCGGTCGGCGTGCCGTTCACACACTCGTGGAACAGGGTGTAGGGGTCCCACAGATGCCGCTCCGCCGAGCCGAGGGGTGCGGCCGCGGTGGCGCGCAGCAGGTCCAGCCACTCCTGGCCCGGAGCGGTCGGCAACAGCCGGGCCAGCTCAAGCGCCACGTCTGTCAGCTCGTCCATGGCCAGCCGGTGGTACAACTCCCCGGCGCGGTCGCCGCGCTCCCGGCAGAAGTCGCGCAGCCGCCGATGCACGGTCGTCCAGTCCGCCGGATGGTCCGGCGACCTGGCGGCCAGGCGGCGCAGCAGTAACTGGCGCAGCACCGCCGCACCGGTCTCGCCCTCGGTCGCCCAGGGCGCCGCCCGCCGCACGCGGTCGCCCAGGATCGCGTCCACCAGATCCGACTGGTGGCTGAGCCACAGCCCGGTGGTCTCGTCCCGGGCCGCGGCGCAGGTCGCCAGGGCGGCGGCCATGGGCTCTTCGGCCGCCCCCAGCCGGAACAGCAACCACTCCTCGGCGGTGGCGTCGGGACCGGGGGCGCCGGGGGCGGTGGCGGGCGGCATGGTCGCGGTCATCTCGGCGGCCGGCACGGGCTGGACGAGTAACTGCCCGACGCCGTCGGCCGGATAGGGCGGGCGCGCGGCGACCGTGGCCAGGACCCCGACCGCCTCGGGATGGCCGGTGGTGAAGTCGTGCACGAGCCGGACCAGCCGCCGGTTCACCCGGCCGCGGTTCGAGGCGCCGTCCATGAGGTGCTGGATGTCCGCCCGCGTCAGATCCGGCAGCCGGTAGCGGAGCCAGGCCGGGTACCCGTCGCCCGGCTCGCGTGAGCCGCCGGCCATCTCCTCCAGCCGGGCCACCGGCCCCTCCGACATCTCCGGGATCGAGCTCCGGCCCGTGACGACCACGGTCAGCGGTTCGGTGCGGTCCGCCGACTGGAGCGGAGGACGTGCCTCCAGCAGGCGGCGCAGGAAGACCCGGCCGGTCGGCTGGTCCGCGTTGTCGAGCAGGAGCAGTGGGGTCTGGAGCCCGCGCACCCGCCGCGGGCAGTCCCGCAGATCGGCCAGGAACGCCTCGCAGAGCAGGCCCGCCACCCGGTCCCGGGCCGCCTCGCCGTGCGGGCCGGCCGGGTCGTTGCGGGCTTCCCGCGCCCAGGCGTTCAACTCGACCAGGGTGTCCACGGCCTTGTCGGTCAGCCCGCGGTCCCGGTGTCCGAACCACCGTTGCGAGCGGCTGGTGAAGGTGAAACCCACCAGCGCGGCCAGCGCGTTGAGCGGTAACCGCAGCAGCGCGACGAGGAAGCCGAGCTGGATCTCCACCTGCGGCGGCTCACCGGTGATCTCGCGCAGGAACCGCTGCGGCCAGTTCCCGCTGCGCCGCTGCCGCAGCAGCTCGGACACCGCCTCGCGCGCCCGCTCGAAGTCGTAGAGGTCGAGGTTCTGTTCGAGCACGAGCAGACCGATGAGCAGCCGGGGGAAGCGGAGTCTGTCGTACCGCGGCCGGTACCGGGTGAGCTGCCCGGCCAGGGTGGACAGGGTGTGCGGGATGTCGTCGTGCCGGGGCTCGGCGAAGTCGACGCGCCCGTACGGCACATGCTGGTCGAGCCGGGCGGCCAGGTCGTCCAGGAACAGCGTCTTGCCGCTGCCGTGTCCCCCTTCGAGGAACACGATGGGACGGTGGTGCTCCGATGGCAGTGGGTAGGACGGCTGGATCAGCGCGTGTACCCCCTGGACCGCCGCCTGTCGCTCGAAGACCGGCTGTCTCGCCCCCGCCATGTGATCCCTCCGGTGCCCGCCGGCACAGGTCGACTGACGTCCCATCACCCTAGCGGCGCCGCCGTCGCGTGACAGGCTTCGGGCGACTCTGTGGCGATACGGTGACTTACCGGTGTCTTCCGCCGACGGACACCCGGGGGACGGATGGTGCCCCTGCCTGCTGGTACGCCTTCGGCCGCGCGGAACCCGGATGGTCACGGGGCGCGGACGCGGCCGGCGCCGGTCGCGCCCGCTGCACAGCAGGACCGCGGACCTCCGCCGCCCGGGACTTCGTCCGGAGATCGACGGAGCCCTGCACGCACCCGTACCGGCGGAAGAAGTCGGCCAGACCACTTCCGGCACGCGGCATCGAAGGGGCCCCGGTGAAGACAACGGCCCAGGCTGGGGATCATGTCCCTGACCTGGGCCTTAAGCGTTGGAGCGGGCGACGAGAATCGAACTCGCGCTCTGAGCTTGGGAAGCTCATGTTCTACCATTAAACTACGCCCGCGTCGGACGGTGCTGTGCAGCGTCCGGGATCACTTTACCCCATCGAGGCGGGGGTGGGACAGCGCGGAGTGGCGGCGTGGGAGTGGCCTGTGGGTCCCCTAGGGTGGCGGTCGTCGTCGAGCCGGGGAGAGGGAAGCGTTGCAGATCGCTGTCACCGTTGTGCGCTGTGCCGAGGGGCACGAGTTCGGTACCACTCGGTTTCCCATGCAGCAGTTGGGGAGTGAACGGATTGGTCCGGGGCGGTTGTTGAGGTGTCCCCGGTGTGCGCGGTTGCGGAGTGCCGTGCCGGTCAGATCGATGTCCGGTGGAAGTTCAGGTACGAACGTGACGGCGTAGGGCCGCGCTGGCCCTGGTAGCGGGAGCCGACCCCGGCCGAGCCGTAAGGGCGTTCGGCCGGGGAGGTCAGCCGGAAGAGGCAGAGCTGGCCGATCTTCATCCCGGGCCAGAGTTTGATGGGGAGCGTCGCCACGTTCGACAGCTCCAGCGTGACGTGGCCCGAGAAGCCCGGGTCGATGAAGCCGGCCGTCGAGTGCGTCAGCAGGCCGAGGCGGCCCAGGGAGCTCTTGCCTTCGAGCCGGGACGCGAGGTCCTCCGGGAGGGTGATGACCTCGTATGTGGAGGCCAGCACGAACTCGCCCGGGTGCAGGATGAACGGCTCGTCGGCCGGGGGCTCGATGGTGCGTGTCAGCTCCGGCTGCTCCACCGAGGGGTCGATGTGGGGGTACCGGTGGTTCTCGAACACCCGGAAGTAGCGGTCGAGGCGGACGTCGATGCTGCTCGGCTGGATCATCGACTCGTCGAAGGGGTCGATGCGCATGCGGCCGAGGTCGATTTCGGTCCGGATGTCCTTGTCTGACAGAAGCACGGACCCGAGGCTACCCGAGGCGGCCGGGGCCGGTCAGATCGTCCCCAGCTTGATGAGCATCAGCAGGGCGAGCAGCTGCACCACGGAGGCGCCCAGCGCCCGGGGGCGGCTGATCTCGTGGGAGGCGCTGACCATCAGCGTGAAGAGCGCCCCGGCGCCGAGCCACGTCGCCCAGCCGACGACCTGCACGAGGGGCGCGCCGCCGCCGAGGAAGAGGGCCAGGGCGAGGCGCGGTATGTCGGTGACGCACATGATCAGCATCGCCAGGCCCGCCGTGGGCGCCCAGATGCCGTTGCCGCCGAACTGGCGCGCCAGGTTGTGCGTGACAGTGCTGAGGACGAGGGCGCCGAGGACCATCGCCACGCCCGTCCCGATGAGGTAGGGCGCGACGGTGGAGGCGGTGCTGTCGAGGACGGTGTCCCTGGCGTCCTCCAGGCCGAGGACGGCGAGCATGCCGTACAGGAACGTGACGATCAGCGCCGGGACCCACATCTGGTAGTCCCGCATCCGCATGAACGTGTCCTGCGGGCGCGTGACGATGCCGGTCAGCAGCTGCCGCCACGGGAGCGGCGGCAGCGCGGGCGGCTGCGGCGCGGGGCCGGTGTCCGGGCCGGGCGGCGGATAGGCGTAGCCCTGGTCCGGCGTGTTCGGGTACGGCTGCTGTCCGTACGGCGAGTACTGGTCGTCGGGCTGTCCTGTGTATCCGGCCACGCCTATGAACGTACCGCCTCCGGAGTGGTGTGGTCGCCGGGGAGTGCCTCCGTCCGGACGGATTCCAGCAGGAGTTGCGCCACATCGACCACGCGCAGGGACTCCTTGGCGGCTTCGGCGCTCTTCTTGCCGTTCACGGAGTCGCTGAGCATGACGAGGCAGAAGGGGCAGGCGGTGGAGATGATGTCCGGGTCGAGGGAGAGGGCCTCGTCCACGCGCTCGTCGTTGATCCGCTTGCCGATGCGCTCCTCCATCCACATGCGCGCGCCCCCGGCGCCGCAGCAGAAGCCGCGCTCCTTGTGCCGGTGCATCTCCTCGTTCCGCAGGCCGGGGACCTTGCCGATGATCTCACGGGGCGGGGTGTAGACCTTGTTGTGGCGGCCGAGGTAGCAGGGGTCGTGGTAGGTGATCAGGCCCTCGACGGGGGTGACGGGCACGAGCCTGCCCTCGTCCACGAGGTGCTGGAGCAGCTGGGTGTGGTGGACGACCTCGTACGCGCCGCCGAGCTGGGGGTACTCGTTGGCGATCGTGTTGAAGCAGTGGGGGCAGGTGGTGACGACGCGGGTGGCGCCCGCCGCGTCGAGGGCCGCGACGTTCTGCTCGCCGAGCTGCTGGAACAGGAACTCGTTGCCCAGGCGGCGGGCGGAGTCGCCGGTGCACGCCTCGTCGCCGCCCATGATCGCGAACTTCACGCCCGCGATGTGCAGCAGCTCGGCGAACGCCTTGGTGGTCTTCTTGGCGCGGTCCTCCAGGGCGCCCGCGCAGCCGACCCAGTAGAGGTACTCGACGTCCGCGAGCGACTCGACGTCCTGGCCGACGACCGGCACCTCGAAGCCGACCTCCTTGGTCCACTCCAGGCGCTTCTTCTTGGCGAGGCCCCAGGGGTTCCCCTTGCGCTCCAGGTTCTTCAGCATGGTGCCGGCCTCGCTGGGGAAGGCCGACTCGATCATGACCTGGTAGCGCCGCATGTCCACGATGTGGTCGACGTGCTCGATGTCCACGGGGCACTGCTCGACGCAGGCGCCGCAGGTCGTGCAGGACCACAGGACGTCGGGGTCGATGACGCCCTGCTCCTCGGCGGTGCCGACCAGCGGCCGGTCCTGGGCGGGGAGGGTGCCGGTGGCGGGGGTGTCCGGCGTGGCGGCGCTCGCGCCGGCCAGCAGGTAGGGGGCCGTGGCGTGGGCCTGGTCGCGCAGCGACATGACGAGCAGCTTGGGGGAGAGGGGCTTGCCGGTGTTCCACGCGGGGCACTGCGACTGGCAGCGTCCGCACTCGGTGCAGGTGGAGAAGTCGAGCAGGCCCTTCCAGGAGAAGTGCTCGATCTTCGAGGCGCCGAACCGGGTCTCCTCGCCGCCCTCCTCCTCGAAGACCGTCTCGAAGTCGATCGGCTTGCCGCCGGACGTCATCGGGAGCAGGGCGCCGAGGGCCGGGGCGCCGGACGCGTTCCGCTTGAACCAGATGTTGGGGAAGGCGAGGAAGCGGTGCCAGGCGACGCTCATGTCGACGCGGAGGCCGACCGTGATGGCCCAGACCATGGTCGTCGCGAGCTTGATCATCGCGACCAGGTAGACCAGCGTCTGGAGCGTGCCGGTGGAGAGGCCGTCGAACGCGGCGACCAGCGGGTAGCTGACGAAGTAGGCCGCCTCGTATCCGTCGATGTGGTGCAGGGCGCCTTCCAGGCCGCGTAGCAGCAGGATGCAGACGCCGATGGTGAGGATGACGTATTCCACGAAGTACGCCTGCCAGGCCGTGGAGCCGGTGAAGCGCGACTTGCGCCCCGGCCGGGAGGGGAGGCTGAGGAGCCGGATCACGATCAGCGTGAGGATGCCGAGCGTCGTGCCGGCGGCGATGAACTCGACGTACACCTCGTAGGGCAGGAAGCCGCCCAGCACCGGCAGTGTCCAGTCCGCCGCGAACAGCTGGCCGAACGCCTGGACGATGGTGAGGCCGAGGGTCAGGAAGCCGATGGCCACGAACCAGTGCGCCACGCCGACGACGCCCCACTTGTTCATCCGGGTGTGGCCGAGGAACTCCCTGGCCAGGGTCAGCGTGCGCCGCCCCGGCTGGTCCGTCCTGGTGCCCGCGGGAACGGGGGCGCCCTGGCGGATCACACCCACCAGCCGTACGACGGCCCGGCTGATCAGGGCGACGGCGACCGCGGTGAGCACCAGCGAGACGATGATCGCGGCGAGTTGCATGAGACGGCTCCTCGGGACGGCAGCGTGACCCGGCGGGTTGGTGAGGGAGTGAGGTGGGCGGGCAAGTTTTACTAGGTAGTAACTTATCCCATCGGTCGTCCCTTACGCTGCCCACTTTGGTCTAGGTCCTTTCGGGCGAAGGTATCGGCAGATCATTCCCAAAGTCACAGGCCTCAGGGCCCGGACGCGCACGATGGGCACATGGCGTTCCATATGACGCGCGGGCAGAAGGTCCTCTGGTGGTCGCTGCTCGCCTTCGGCGTACTGCTCGCGGCCGGCGCGGGCGTCGCGCTGTGGGCCTACCAGCGGCTCGACGGCAACATCCGCACCGACCACGCCGCCGCCGAGGCGCTGGACGAGGACGCGGCCGAACGCCCCAGGCCGGCCGCCGGCGAGGCCAGGAACATCATGGTCATCGGCGACGACTGGGGCTCCGGCACCGGGAACGCCCGCTCGGACACGGTGCTGCTCCTCCACCTGTCGGGCGACGGCCGCCGCGCCGAGCTGGTCGGGGTGCCGCGCGACATCGTCGTGGACATCCCGGGCTGCCGCGGCGAGGACGGCGGCACGACGCGGGCGCAGCGCGCGCAGTTCAACTGGGCGTACCAGTTCGGCGGCGCGGCCTGCACGATCCGCACGTTCGAGCGGATGACGGACATCCGGGTCGACCACCACCTCGTGATCGGCTTCGACGGCTTCGCCCGCCTCGTGGACGCGCTCGGCGGCGTCGAGGTGGAGCTGGCGGAGGCCGAACGCGACCCGAACGTGGGCCACGACCTGCCCGCGGGCCGCCACCTCCTCGACGGCGAGCAGGCCCTCGCGTACGTCCGCGCCCGCGTCTACGTCGGCGACGGCAGCGACCTCAACCGGATGGCGCGGCAGCAGGAGTTCCTCGGCCTCGTCTACGACCGGCTCACCGCGCAGGGCACGCTGGCCAACCCGACGCGGCTCTACCCCGTCCTGTCGGCCGTCACCTCGGCGATCACCGCCGATCCCGGGCTCGACTCGCTGAACGAGCTGCGCGGCCTGGTGACGGACGTGCGCGCCGTGCCGGACGGCGGCCTCACGTTCCACACCGTCCCGACGGTCCCGCACCCCACCCGGGCGAACCGGCTCGCCCTCGACCAGCCCGCCGCCGGCGATCTCTTCGCCGCGCTGCGCGAGGACGCGCCCCTGGGCTGAGCACGGGCGCGTGGCAGGCGTCACGCGCCCGTCGCACGCCCCCTACCTGCGCGTACGCGGTTCCCGCCGAGATGCGGGTCCCGGGGGCCCATGCTGGCATGGGGACATGATCGTGACGATTGTCGGTGCGGGCGCCATGGCCCGTGGCATAGCCGCCCGCGCCCTCGCGGGCGGCCACACCGTCCGGCTCGTGGACCACTCGCACGAGAAGGCCGCGGCCCTGGCGGGCGAGCTGCGCAAGGACGCCCCCGACGGGGACGTGCGGCCCGCCGACTCCGACGCGGTGGAGGGCGCCGACCTGGTGGTCCTGGCCCTGCCGTACCCGGCCGGGCGCGAGGCGGTCGCCGAGTACGGGGGCGCGCTGGCCGGCACGGTCGTCGTGGACATCTGCAACCCGGTGGACTTCGCCACCTTCGACTCCCTGGCCGTGCCGCCGGGGACCTCGGCGGCCGAGGAGATCGCCGCGGTGGCGGCGCCCGGCGTGCCGGTCGTGAAGGCGTTCAACACCACTTTCGCGAGCACGCTGCGGACGGGCCGGGTGGCCGGCCAGCCGCTGGACGTGCTGATCGCGGGCGACGACGAGGACGCCAAGCGGTCCGTCGCGGAGCTGGCCGCCTCGGGCGGCCTGCGACCGCTGGACGTGGGTCCGCTGCGGCGTGCACGCGAGCTGGAGGCCTTCCAGTTCCTGCACATGGCGGCGCAGGAGCGCCTCGGCCTGAACTGGTCGAGCGCCGTCAAGATCCTGCCCTGAACGGCCGGGTCGGGAGGGCTTCGCTATGTGGTCGTGGTCGCGCCGGGCGCTCGTCTGGGCAGCCGTCATACCGCTCGCCCTGCTGGTGACGTGGGACGCCCCGCGTCTGGCGGGCGACGCGGAACCGTCGCGCCCGCGCGCCGCCGAGCGGATACTGCCGCCCGTGCAGCAGCAGGCGCCCGCGCCCGTGGTCGTCACGCGGGACAGCTGGGGGGCGGACGAGGACCTGCGCACGGAGCCGGTGACGTACACGGGCGCCGCCCGCGCGGTCTTCATCCACCACACCGACCATCCGGACGACTACGACTGCGCGGACGCGCCCGAGATGCTGAAGTCCATGCAGGCCGACCACGTCACCCGGATGGGGTGGGACGACGTCGGCTACAACTTCGTGGTGGACAAGTGCGGCACCATCTACGAGGGTCGCGGCGGGGGTTACCAGCGCTATGTGATGGGCGCGCACACCACCGGCTTCAACGGGGACAGCGTGGGCATCGCGGCGCTCGGCGACTTCCTCGCCGGGGAGTCCGTGCCGGACGCGCTGATCACCGGGATCGCCCAGGTGGCCGCCTGGAAACTGCGCCCCGGGGCCGATCCGCGCGGACACGTGCGGATGGTGTCGACGAACGACGCGAGCCGCGTGCCGGAGGGCGAGGAGGCCGATCTGTCGGTGATCTCGGGGCACCGCGACATCGTGGAGACCCACTGTCCGGGCGACGCCCTGTACGCGGAGCTGCCCCATATCAGGGAGGAGGCGGCCCGGCTGCGGGTCGCGTCCGCCAGGAAACAGTGAACGTCCACGGCCTCTCCCGCCCGGGGCGCGGCGGCGGCCCCGGCGCCGAGAACCCCACCGGGCTGCTGCGCCTGCCGCTGCCCCGCTGGCTGCGCTTCCTGCCGCTGGTCCTGCTGGTCGTCGGCGGAGTCACGCAGGCGATGGTGCCCAGCTGGGTGCAGCTGGGGTTCTTCTTCGCCGCGCTCCCGCCGCTGAGCGGCCTGGTGTACTCGCCGCGCCAGACGGCCCTGCTGGGGGCCGCCGTACTGGTGCTGCTCACCCTGCCGATCACCCGCCCTCCGCACATCAGTGACGGTGACGACGCGGCGGTGGCGGGGATCGTGCTGTTCAGCGTCCTCGTGTCGTGGGTCAGGTCGCGCTACACACGGGACCTGATCCTGGTGCGCGACGTCGCGGAGGCGGCCCAGCGCGCGGTGCTGCCGCCGCTGTCGGAGCAGGTGGGTCCCGTCACATGCCGCGGCCTGTACCGGGCGGCCCAGATCGGGACGCTGGTGGGCGGGGACTTCTTCGACGTGCGGGAGGGGCCGTACGGGGTGCGCGCGGTCGTGGGGGACGTGCGCGGTCACGGGCTCGCGGCGGTGGGAACGGTGGCTGCACTCCTGGGGGCCTTCCGCGAGGCGGTGCTCGACGAGAGCGAGCTGCGGGGTGTGGCGGCGCGGCTCGACCGGCGGCTGCGCGTGGACGCGGCGAGCGGGATGTGGCGCAGGGAGAACGCGTCGGGGCAGGGCGCGCGGAACGGGGAGGCGGCCGACGCGGAGGAGGAGGTTGGCGCCGAGGCGGTGGGGGCGGAGTTGTTCGCGACGGCGCTGCTGATCGAGTACGCGGCGGACGGGCGCGAGGCGCGTGTCGTGCAGTGCGGGCACCCGCCGCCGCTGCTGCTGCGGGACGGCGGCGTACGGGAGGTGGGCGCCGAGTCGGCGCCGCCGCTGGGACTCGGCTCCGAGGTTGCCGGCCCACCGGCGGTGGCGTCCGTATCCTTGCGGGCGGGCGACGTGCTGCTCGGCTACACCGACGGGGTCACCGAGGCGCGGAACGACGCGGGGACCTTCTACCCGCTGGCGGAGCGGCTGCCGGGACTGATGGGCGGGACCACGCCGATGCCCGCCGGGGTGATCGACCTGGTCTGGCGGGACCTGACGGGCTTCGCCCACGCCCTGGAGGACGACGTCGCGATGCTGGCGCTCTGCTTCGGCGCCCCGGAGAACACGTCGGAGAACGCGCCGGAGGGCGGTCCGCGCCCGACCTGAGCATCCCGGTGGGACAAGAGTTGAGCCGACCGGGCTCAGGTCATTTGACTGAGCGTTCCGGCTGAGGCAGTCTTGAGTCAGATCCGCTCAAGCTCACAGCTGGAGGAAACCGAAATGGCACGTGCGGTCGGCATCGACCTGGGCACGACGAACTCCGTCGTCAGTGTGCTTGAAGGCGGTGAGCCCACCGTCATCACCAACGCCGAGGGCGCCAGGACCACGCCGTCCGTCGTCGCCTTCGCGAAGAACGGCGAGGTGCTCGTCGGCGAGGTGGCCAAGCGCCAGGCGGTCACCAACGTGGACCGGACCATCCGCTCGGTGAAGCGCCACATGGGCACCGACTGGAAGATCGGGCTCGACGGCAAGGACTTCAACCCGCAGCAGATCAGCGCCTTCATCCTCCAGAAGCTGAAGCGCGACGCCGAGGCGTACCTGGGCGAGAAGGTCACCGACGCGGTGATCACCGTCCCGGCGTACTTCAACGACCACGAGCGCCAGGCCACCAAGGAGGCCGGCGAGATCGCCGGTCTGAACGTCCTGCGCATCGTCAACGAGCCGACGGCCGCCGCCCTCGCCTACGGGCTGGAGAAGGACGACCAGACGATCCTCGTCTTCGACCTCGGCGGCGGCACGTTCGACGTCTCGCTGCTGGAGATCGGCGACGGCGTCGTCGAGGTGAAGGCCACCAACGGCGACAACCACCTCGGCGGCGACGACTGGGACCAGCGCATCGTGGACCACCTGGTCCGCCAGTTCGCGAACGCCCACGGCGTGGACCTGTCCAAGGACAAGATGGCGCTCCAGCGCCTGCGCGAGTCCGCCGAGAAGGCGAAGATCGAGCTGTCCTCGTCCACCGAGACGGGCATCAACCTGCCCTACATCACGGCGTCGGCCGAGGGCCCGCTGCACATGGACGAGAAGCTCACCAGGGCGCAGTTCCAGCAGCTGACGGCCGACCTGCTGGAGCGCTGCAAGGTCCCGTTCCACAACGTCATCAAGGACGCCGGCATCCAGCTGTCCGAGATCGACCACGTGGTCCTGGTCGGCGGCTCGACCCGCATGCCCGCCGTGGCGGAGCTGGTGCGCGAGCTGACCGGCGGCAAGGACGCCAACAAGGGCGTGAACCCGGACGAGGTCGTCGCCATCGGCGCCAGCCTCCAGGCCGGTGTCCTGAAGGGCGAGGTCAAGGACGTCCTGCTGCTCGACGTCACCCCGCTGTCCCTCGGCATCGAGACCAAGGGCGGCATCATGACGAAGCTGATCGAGCGCAACACCACGATCCCCACCAAGCGCTCGGAGATCTTCACCACGGCGGAGGACAACCAGCCGTCGGTGCAGATCCAGGTCTACCAGGGCGAGCGCGAGATCGCGGCCTACAACAAGAAGCTCGGGATGTTCGAGCTGACCGGCCTGCCCCCGGCGCCGCGCGGCGTGCCGCAGATCGAGGTCACCTTCGACATCGACGCGAACGGCATCATGCACGTGTCGGCGAAGGACCTCGGCACCGGCAAGGAGCAGCGGATGACCGTCACCGGCGGCTCGGCGCTGCCGAAGGACGACATCGAGCGCATGATGCGCGACGCCGAGCAGTACGCGGACGAGGACGCCCGCCGCCGCGAGGCCGCCGAGACGCGCAACCAGGCCGAGCAGCTCGTCTACACGACCGAGAACTTCATCAAGGAGAACGCGGAGAAGGTCCCGGCCGACGTCAAGGACGAGGTCGAGGCGGCCGTGGCCGACCTGAAGGAGAAGCTCAAGGGCGAGGACACCGCGGCCATCCGCGAGGCGTCCGAGAAGGTCGCGGCGACCAGCCAGAAGCTGGGCCAGGCCCTGTACGCCGACGCGCAGGCGGCCCAGGCCGCGGGCGGCACCGGCACCGAGAGCGCGCCGGGCGGCGCGGCCGGCGGCCAGGCCGACGACGATGTCGTGGACGCGGAGATCGTGGACGACGACAAGCCGAAGGGTGGTGCCGGAGCGTGACGAAGGACCCCCAGGGTTTCGGCAAGGAGCCCGACGAGGTCCAGGACGCCGAGGCGGGCGCCGAGGGGCGTTCCGCCGAGGCGGACGGGGGCGACGCGGCCCCGGCCGGGGCGGCGGACGCCGCCCGGGAGTCCGGTGCCCGGGACCCCGACGACCTGAAGGACCTCAAGGACCTGGGCGACCTCGGCGGGCTCGGCGCGCTCGGCGACAAGGACGCCAAGGACCTGCCGGGCCTCGGCCTCCAGGACGCGGCGCTCACCGCGCAGCTCGACCAGACGCGGACGGCGCTCGCCGAGCGGACGCAGGACCTCCAGCGACTCCAGGCGGAGTTCCAGAACTACCGCCGCCGTGTGGAGCGCGACCGGGTCGCCGTGAAGGAGGTGGCGATCGCCAACCTCCTGAACGAGCTGCTGCCGGTGCTCGACGACATCGGCCGCGCCCGTGACCACGGCGAGCTGGTCGGCGGCTTCAAGCAGGTCGCCGAGTCGCTTGAGGTGGTGGCCGCGAAGATGGGCCTCGCGCAGTTCGGCAAGGAGGGCGAGCCCTTCGACCCGATGATCCACGAGGCGCTGATGCACAGCTACTCGCCGGATGTCAGCGAGACGACCTGCGTGCAGATCCTCCAGCCTGGGTATCGCATCGGCGAACGGACCATCAGGCCCGCCCGCGTGGGCGTGGCCGAGCCGCAGCCGGGCAAGCCCGCGGACGCGCAGGACGACGGAACGCAGGAGAAGGACGGTGGCGGTGCCCCGGACGAGGGCTGACGCCACCGGACCCGGACGGGCAGGGAAGGAGGGACGCCGGGGATGAGCACCAAGGACTTCATCGAGAAGGACTACTACAAGGTCCTCGGCGTCCCCCGGGACGCCACCGAGGCCGAGATCAAGAAGGCCTACCGCAAGCTCGCCCGGGAGAACCACCCGGACGCCAACCGGGGGGACACCGCCTCCGAGGAGCGGTTCAAGGACGTCTCCGAGGCGTACGACGTGCTCGGCGACGCGAAGCGCCGCAAGGAGTACGACGAGGCCCGCGCGCTGTTCGGCGCGGGCGGCTTCCGGCCGGGCGCGGCGGGCGGCGGTGCCGGCCAGCAGTTCAACTTCGACCTGAGCGACCTGTTCGGGGGCGCCCAGGGCGCCCCCGGCGGGGGCACCACGGGCGGGGCGGGCGGCTTCGGCGGGGGCATCGGGGACGTCTTCGGCGGCCTCTTCAACCGGGGCACCGGCACCCGTACGGCGCCCCGCCGCGGGCAGGACATCGAGTCCGAGGTGACGCTCAGCTTCACCGAGGCCGTGTCCGGCGCGACGGTGCCGCTGCGGATGTCGTCCAGCGCCGCCTGCAAGGCGTGCCAGGGCACCGGCGACCGCAACGGGACGCCGCGCGTGTGCCCCACGTGCGTCGGCACCGGGCAGGTCAGCCGGGGCGGCGGGGGCGGCTTCTCGCTCACCGACCCGTGTGTGGACTGCAAGGGCCGCGGCCTGATCGCGCAGGACCCCTGCACCGTCTGTCGCGGCAGCGGCCGGGCGACCAGCCAGCGGACCATGCAGGTCCGCATCCCGGCGGGCGTGGACGACGGGCAGCGCATCCGGCTGCGCGGCAAGGGCGCCCCCGGTGAGCACGGCGGCCCCGGCGGCGACCTCTATGTGACCGTCCACGTTGACGAGCACCCCGTCTTCGGACGGCGTGGCGACAATCTGACGATCACCGTGCCGGTGACCTTCCCGGAGGCCGCGCTCGGTGGTGAGATCAAGGTGCCGACGCTCGGCGGGCCGCCCGTCACGCTGAAGCTGCCGCCCGGCACGCCGCCGGGCCGCACGATGCGTGCGCGCGGCAAGGGCGCGGTGCGCAAGGACGGCACCCGGGGGGACCTGCTGGTCACCGTCGAGATCGCCGTACCGCGCGAGCTGGGCGACGACGCGCGCAAGGCACTGGACGAGTACCGCACCGCGATGGCGGGGGAGGACCCTCGGGCAGGGCTGTTCGAGGCCGCGAAGGGAGAGTGACGAGATGGACGGCCGGCACGGACAGAGCGGCAATCCCTACGAACTGACCGAAGACACCCCGGTGTACGTCATCTCCGTCGCCGCACAGCTCTCCGGGCTCCACCCGCAGACGCTGCGGCAGTACGACCGGCTCGGCCTGGTCTCGCCCGACCGCGCCGCCGGGCGCGGCAGGCGCTACTCGGCCCGGGACATCCAGCTGCTCCGGCAGGTGCAGCGGCTGTCCCAGGACGAGGGCATCAACCTGGCCGGGATCAAGCGCATCATCGAGCTGGAGACACAGGTCGCCGCCCTCCAGGCGAAGGTGGCCGAACTCCAGCAGGCCGTGGAGGGCGCGGCCCTCGCCATGCGGCAGGCGGAGGCGCAGGTGCACGCCTCGTACCGGCGCGACCTGGTGCCGTACCAGGACGTGCGGCAGTCCGCCGCCATCGTCGTGTGGCGCCCCGACCGGGGCCGCTGAGACGCCCGCACTTCCGCGCGCCGCCGTGCCGTATCGTTACGGCACGGCGGCGCGTCCGCGTCTGCGTCCGCGGGGCAGGGAGGGCGAGGGGTATGGGAACGACACCGGACGTGCCGCGCGCACGCGCCGAGATCCAGGGCGCGGTCGTCCACGAGGCGGTCACCTACGCGGAACGGCGCGGGTACCGGCCGCTGCTGCTCGACCTGCACGTACCGGCGGGGGCCGGGCCCGTGCCGGTGGTCGTCTGGATACACGGCGGCGCGTTCTGGGAGGGCGACCGCCGCCACATGCCGCCGACCGTCGCGCCGGGCGCCGTCTTCGACGCGCTGACCGCCGCTGGTCTTGCGGTCGCGACCGTGGACTACCGCCTGTCGGGCGAGGCGTCCTTCCCGGCGCAGCTGGACGACGTGCGGGCCGCCGTGACGTTCCTGACCGAGCACGCGGACCGCTACGGCCTCGACCCGCGCAGGATCGGCGTCTGGGGCGAGTCGGCCGGGGGCACGCTGGCCGGGCTCACCGCCCTGACCCACCCCGGCATCGGCGCCGCCGCCCTCTGGTACGCGGTGAACGACCTCGCTACCCCCGCCCTCGCCGACCCCGCGAGACCGGAGGCCGTGCTCTTCGGCGACCTCCCGCCGGACGAACTGCGGGCGCGGGCCACCGAGTGGAGCCTGGAGAACAAGGTGACCGCCGACGCACCGCCGTTCCTCCTCGTGCACGGCACCGACGACGTGCCGGTCCCCGTGTCGCACAGCGAGCGGCTGCACGCGCGGCTTGAGGCCGCCGGGGTGCGGGCGGAGTACCTGCCGGTGCGGGGCGCGGGGCACATCTTCGAGAACTCCGACCGGGTACCCGAGCTGATCGGGACGACCGTCGCCTACCTGGCGCAGGAACTGGCGGCCCCCGCGCTACGGGCCTGACGCGCCCGCCGTCGCCGGTGGCGGCCCGATCGGGGTCCGTCTTCGGGACGGCTTCCTGCCCGTGCCCCTGAAACACGCTCGCCGCGTCGCCGGATCGCCCGGGTGCGGGCCGGAGGTCGTCTGTCCGCCGGGGCGTGTCGTGTGGGCGGCCAGCGGGTCGTGTGCGGCGAGCCGGTGGTGAAGTCCGGCGTCGCGGGGGTGGTCGCGGACCGGTCGTGCGACCGTCCGGGGCGTGGGGCGTGGGGCGTGGGGCGTGGGGCGTGGGGCGTCAGGGGAGTGGGGTCCAGTGGGCCAGGACGTCGTTCCAGTCCGCGATGTCCTCCGGGTCGCCGCGCCAGTGGCCGAGCGTGTGCACGGAGGTGGCCGTGTCGCGTACCCAGACCGTCGCGTCCGGTGTCCAGCCCGCCAGGACGGTGAAGCCGTCCCCGACCGGCAGTGCCAGGCCGAACGCGGCGAGGCAGGCGCCCACGGTGACGTGCACGCCGTCGTAGTGCGCCGCGAGCGCCTCCCAGTCGGGCAGGTACCAGGGGCCGTCGCGGTCGGTCCACGCGCGCCATTCGCCGTCGTGCGTGCCCGTCACGTCGCGCGGGAAGCGGGCGACGAGCTCCCGCCAGTCGTCGGGACCGCGGATCTCGGCGACGCGCGCCGCCGGGTCGATCTCCAGCCGCTCCACCCGCACATCGGTCTTCGGCGGCGGGAAGCCGCTGTCCTCGAAGCGGACGAACTCGACGCTCGGCAGGCCGGGACGCCCGCCGGTCGTCGCGGTGCCGCGGGCGAAGCCGGGCGCCGACCACCAGCAGGCGCCGGCGTTCCGCCGTCCCGGGGGCGGGCGGCGGGTCAACCCGGCGGCGTGCCGCGCGCGTTCCTCCGCCATGGCGCGGCGTACGGCCGCCTCGACGCCGTCCTGCGGCGCGGCCCCGGGCCCGGGGCCCTCCACGACGAGCCGCCGCTGGTCGGCGCGCGCCAGCGGCGCCCACCACCCGGCGGCGGCGGGCGAGGCGGCCAGCGCGGCGGCGAGGGGGCGCAACTCCTCGGCGGCGCGCCCGCTCAGCTCCCACAGCTCCGGGTCGCCGCCGCGGAAGCCGAACAGGAACGCGACATCGGCCAGCGCCAACAGGGCGTGCCGCTCGTCCAGTTCGCGCAGCCGCTGCCAGGCGCCGCGCGTGACGCGCTCGCGCAGCACGCCCCGCACCTCCTCGGCCGGCACGTCGCGCGGCCGTCGCCCCTCCGGCGGCACCACCCGCCGGAACGTGCCGTCCAGCACGTCGTACGCCAGCCGCCCGGACCCCGGTACGTCCCCCAGTCCCAGCGCGCGGAACAGCGTCTCGGCGGCGGAGCCGTCCCCGGCCCAGTCCTCGTCCGGCGCGTCGAGGAACGTGAGGAGCAGCTGCCGTCCCAACGGCCCGCCGAGGAGCAGCAGTTCCGGTGCGGCGGGGTCGGGCGGAGCGGCGTTCTCGTGGGACGCGTTCATGGTGGCTCATCGTACGAACGGAAGTGCGGTACCGCGATAGGCTCGACACATCAGCGTAGGCCGCGTTCCCGGGGGAGACCGGCGTGACCGAACCCCGCACGACCATCCGGGACGTCGCCCGCCGCGCGGGGGTCTCGCGGGCCGCCGTGTCCCTGGCGTTCAACGGCAAACCGGGCGTCTCCGAGGCGACCCGCGCCCGTATCCTCGACGTCGCCCGCGCCATGGGCTGGGAGCCCAACCTGTCGGCCAGGGCGCTCAATCGCCGCGAGACCGGGACCATCGGCCTCGCCATCTGCCGCCCGGCGCGCCAACTGGGCCTGGAACCCTTCTACATGGAGTTCATCTCCGGCATCGAGAGCGTCCTGGGCGAGCGTTCGGGCGCGCTGCTGCTGCGGCTCGTGCGCGACGTGGCGGAGGAGGCGGAGCTCCAGCGGCACTGGTGGCGTTCCGGGCAGGTCGCGGGCTCGGTGCTGGTGGACCTGCGGCGCGACGACCCGCGCGTCCCGGCGCTCGGCGCGCTCGGGCTGCCCGCCGTGGCGGTCGCGCACCCGTCGCTGACCGGCCCGTTCACCGCGCTGTGGACGGACGACGGGGCCGCCGTCACCGAGGCGGTGCGCTACCTCGCCGCGCTCGGCCACCGGACGATCGCCCGCGTCGGCGGCAGCGCCGAGCTGGGCCACAGCGCCATCCGGCGGGACGCGTTCGCCCGCGCGACGGCGGAACTCGGGCTCGACGGCGGGCGGCAGACCGACACGGACTTCTCCGGCGCGGACGGCGCCCGCGCGACCCGTTCGCTCCTGGCGGGCCCCGCGCGGCCGACCGCGATCATGTACGACAACGACCTGATGGCCGTCGCGGGCCTCTCGGTCGCGGGGGAGATGGGCCTGCGGGTGCCCGAGGACGTGTCGCTGCTCGCCTGGGACGACTCGCAGCTGTGCCGCCTGACGCGGCCGACGCTGTCGGCGATGAGCCATGACGTGCACGCGTTCGGCGCCGAGGTCGCGCGGACGCTCTTCGAGGTGCTGGCGACGGGGCGCGCGGCGTCCCGGCAGGTGCCGACGCCCGTCCTGACGCCGCGCGCGTCCACCGCACCGCCCGGCTGAGGCGGGTACGCACCGGCGGACGGCCGCCGCGGCGAGCCCGGCCCGTTCAGTCAAGGTTCAGTAAAGCGCTGACCGAAGCCCCGTGATTGCAGGGCGAATTCAGCTTGACCGGTCTATGGACGCGGCCCCGCGCCGTCACTACGTTGTCCGCACACCGGCGGCTCCCGGCCCTCGCGCCGGGGGCCCGCCGGCCGCACACCGCTCTCCCTCGTACCGCGACGAAGCCGAAGAGAAGGGGCTCCCGTGCGTGGAATCCGTGGCGGGCTGCTGGCCTGCCTCACCGCCCTGCTGGCCGTGGCGTTCACGGTCGTGTCACCGCCGTCCGACGCCGAGGCGTTCCCCGCCCGCACGCGGCAGGACGTGCTCACCTACCTCCGCTCGATCACCGGGACGTCCGTCGTCTCCGGGCAGCACAACAAGGAACCGGCGTCGCAGCCGGGCCAGTACACGCAGCAGGTCCGCGACATCACCGGCCAGTACCCGGGCCTGTGGGGCGGCGACCTGATGTTCAACCCGCAGGACGTCGCCAACCGGCAGCGGATCGTGGACCAGGCGAAGACGGAGTGGGCCAACGGCTCGCTCGTCTCGCTCACATGGCACGTCTGCCCGCCGACCACCGGCAGCGGCTGCGCGTTCGAGGGCGGGGTCAAGTCCCGTATCGGCGCCGACCAGTTCCGCCAGGTCGTCACGGACGGCACGGCGCTCAACGCCGCGTGGAAGCGGCGGCTCGACGAGGCCGTGCCGTACCTGCGGCAGCTGCGCGACGCCGGGGTGCCCGTCCTCTTCCGGCCGCTGCACGAGATGAACGAGTCGTGGAACTGGTGGGGCGCCCACCCCGGCCAGGACGGCGGTGCGCGCCTCTTCCGCATCACCCGCGACCACCTGACCGCCCAGGGCCTCGACAACCTCATCTGGGTCTGGAACGTCCAGGACAACCCGGCGGGCGACTGGGCCTCCTACTACCCGGGCGACGCGTACGTGGACGTCGTCTCGCTCGACGTCTGGTACAAGGCGCACCCCAGCCAGGCCGACTACCAGCAGATCCAGAGCATCGCGAACGGAAAGCCCATCGCCATCGGCGAGATGGGCAAGGTGCCGACCGCCGCGCTGCTCGACAGCCAGCCGCGCTGGGCGTGGTTCATGATCTGGTCCGAGCAGTTGCGCGGCGACAACTCCAACGCCGAGATACAGGCGGCGTACTTCCACCCGCGCGTCCTCAACCAGGGCGAGGTCGGCCCGGTCAACTCCGGTGGCGGCGGCACAGATCCGGGGACGGGTACGGGCACGGGCGCCATCCGCGGCCTGGCGGGCAAGTGCGTGGACGCGCGGGCCTCCGGGACGGCCGACGGCACGCCCGTACAGCTCTACACGTGCGCCACCGGCGTCGCGCAGACGTGGACGGTCGGCGCCGACGGCACGATCCGCAACCCCCACGCGGGCCGCTGCCTCGACGCGGTCGGCGCGGGCACGGCGAACGGCACGCTCGTCCAGCTCTGGGACTGCAACGGCTCGGGCGCGCAGCAGTGGCAGTACGTCGCGTCGTCCGGCGCGCTGCGCAACCCGCAGTCGGGCCGCTGCCTCGACGTGACGGGCAACAGCTCGGCGGACAGCACACGGCTCCAGCTGTGGGACTGCACCGGCGCCGCCAACCAGCGCTGGACACTGCCGGTCTGACACCCGGCGGACGCGCCCGCCCGCCCGGCCGCCGGGCGGGCGCGTCCCGCTGTCTCCTCCGTACGGAAACACCCGGGGCCCGCCTTGGCCAGCATCCGGACGAGATGCCCCCGATTCGCGGACGGAACAACATGAGATACCCGAAGAGGGTGGTGGCGACCGCCGGTGCCGCGGCCATCCTGCTCGCCGCCCCCGCCGCGTCGGCCGACCCGTACGTGCACTGCCAGGAGGCCGGGCCCTCGGCGGCACCCGCGGGCGCCGCCTGCTTCAGCGGCTACGGCGACAGGATCACCGTCCTCGACACCCTGGCGGACGGCTACCGCGTGGTGGGCGACTGGCAGACGGACTACGGGCGTTCGGGCGAGTGCCACAACGTGAACGGCGCCGACTCCGTCCCGGTGACCCGCGACTACAGCATGCGGGAGGACAGCGGGATGCGCTTCCGCGCCCGCACGCGCGACGGCCGCCAGGGCATCGACCACGCCTGCTCCTACTGGACCGAATGGATGAACATCGGCTGACCGCCGTCGAAGACACGCCCTACGCCCGTGCCCCCTCCGCCGCCCGGTCGTCCGCAGCACGGTCCAGCGCGGTGCCGAGCGGTGGGAGGACGAGGCAGGCGGCGGCCGTCGCGAACAGCCAGCCGGCCACGATGTCCGTCGGCCAGTGCACCCCCAGCCACACGCGGCTGACCCCGACCGCCACCGCCCACACCGCCGGGACGCCGTACGCCACCGCGCACGGCAGCCGGGTGCGCCGCGCCAGCACCGCCGCCACCCCGAACGCGACCATGGCGGACGTCGCGGCGTGCCCCGACGGCATCGCCGGGTTGTTCACGTGGATCAGCCAGTCCGCGACCGGCGGGCGGGGCCGGGCGAGCGTCGTGACGAGCAGCAGCCGTACGGACTGCGCCGCCAGCAGCGCCGCCGCGCCGGCCAGCGCGCCCAGCCACCGGGCGCGCGGCATGGACAGCGCCCCGGCGAGCGCGGCGACGACGAGGGGCGGCACACCGCTGCCGGTGCTGGTCACGGCGCGCCAGAACTCGTTCCAGCCGCCGGTGCGCCGTTCCACCGCCGCGTCGTGCAGCGCGTCGTCCACGGGGAAAGGCGCCCCGTCGCGCACCGCGACCGTGATCATCAGCGCAGCCAGCAGGGCGGCGGCCACGGTGGCGACGGTCACGGTGACACGGCGTGATCGGGTCATGCTCGGCAAGCCTAGGGCAGCCACCGCCCCCGGGGAAGGCGGCCGAGAAGGTAAAGGAACGGTCAGGTCCGCAGGTAGGAGGCACCGTTCACGTCGAGCACCGCGCCCGACGACCACACCGCATCGGGCGACGCCAGCCACCGCACCGCCGCCGCGACCTCCTCCGGCGCCGCGACCCGCCCGAACGGGCTCTGCGCCCGGATCGCCGCGCCCTCCGCGCCGCCCAGCCGGTCCGCGACCCGTTCGGTGTCCACGAAACCGGGCGCCACGGACGCGACAGCGATCCCGTGCGGCGCCAGCGCGACGGCCAGGGACTGCCCGAGCGCGTGCAGCCCGGCCTTGCTCGCCCCGTACGCCGGGTGGTCGGGCTCGCCGCGGAAGGCGCCGCGCGAGCCGACGTTGACGATCCGCCCGCCGGCGCCGCGCGCGATCATGTGGCGCGCGGCGCAGTAGGAGGCGTGCGCGGCGCCCGTCAGGTTGACGTCCAGGGTCGTGCGCCAGGCGGCGACCCAGTCGTCCCAGCCGGTGGTGGCAGGCGGGTGGGCGCGCATCTCGGCGGCGTTGTTGACCAGCACGTCGATGCCGCCGAGCGCCTCGGCCGCGTCGGCGACGAGGCGGCGCACGGCCTCGGGGTCGGTCAGGTCGGCGCCGAGCGCGGTGTGGCCCTCGCCCGGCAGGGAGCGCACGGTCTCCTCGGCGTCGGCGCGGCGCGTCCCGTAGTGCACGGCCACGCGGTCGCCGTCCGCCGCGAAGGCCGCCGCGACGGCCCGGCCGATGCCGCGCGAGGCGCCCGTGACGAGCACGCCGCGCGTCATCGCGCGAACACCTGCGCCTCGTCCGAGAACGCCTTGAACTCCAGCGCGTTGCCCGCCGGGTCGAGGAAGAACATCGTCCACTGCTCGGCCGGTTCCCCGGCGAAGCGCAGGACCGGTTCGATGACGAACTCGGTGCCCGCCGCGCGCAGCCGCTCGGCGAACGCGTGGAAGTCGTCCACCGCGAGCAGCAGCCCGAAGTGCGGGACGGGAACGTGGTGTTCGCCGACCGTGCCGTGCCCGGCCGGCCCGCGCGGCGGGCCCGGCACGACGTGCGTCACCACCTGGTGGCCGCGCAGGTCCCAGTCCACCCAGCCGTCCGTGGAGCGGCCCTCGGGCAGGCCGAGCACGCCGCCGTAGAACGCGCGTGCCCGCGCGAGGTCGTCCACGGGGATCGCCAGATGGAAGCCGGGCCTGCTGGTCATGGGCGTGCTGCCTTTCGTCGTACGGTCCCCCGGGCGTTCCTATCACCGCCCGGGGGACGCCGCGTCAGCGGCCCGGCGACGACGACCAGCGCAGCTCGACATCGGCGGCCCGCACGTACGCGACGCGGTGCCCGAGCTGGATCTGGAAGTAGTCCTCGCCGCGCACCACCTGGTGCCCGGCCGGGTCGTACGTCACGGCCCGGTAGTACTCGCTCGGCGTCCGCAGTCCGACCGCGTACGCCTGGTCCGCCGGGACGCGGTACGACAGGGGGCTCACCGCCTGCACCGGCACGCCCGGCGGGTACGCGGCGGCCTCGGGGTACGCGCGGCCGTACACCGGGATCGTCTCCGCGCCGTCCCTGCCGGTGACGACCCAGCCCTGCGCGTCGTACGCGGTGCGGTCGCGCGCCGGGTCGTGGAACCACGCCTTCGCGCCCAGGTACCAGATGGCCGTCCAGTCGCCCCGCCGCTCGGCCACGGCGAAGCGCTGGCCCGCCGTCGCCCGCGCGCCGATGTCGTTGACGCCGGTGGACGACGCGCCGCCGCCCGGGTGCGTGCCGGGGTCGGCGACGAGGGGCGCGTCGGCGCTCGGCGCGGTGTGCAGGCGCACGGCGGCCGAGCCGTGGGGGGCGCACGCGCTGCCCGCGCCCGCGCAGCCGGTGAACTCCGGCGTGTGCTCGTCGTACTCCGGCGCGATGGTGACGAGGCCGCCGCGCGGGCCCGCCGTGGGGTGGAAGGGCGCGCCGAGCAGCGCGAAGTAGTGCGACCAGTCCCAGTACGGGCCGGGGTCGGTGTGCATGCCGGGGATGCCGCCGGTCGTGGTGCCCTGGACGTTGTCGTGGCCGAGGATGTGCTGCCGGTCCAGCGGGATGTCGTACGTGCGGGCCAGGTAACGGACGAGGCGGGCGGACGTGCGGTACATCGCCTCCGTGTACCAGGCGTCCGGCGCGGTCAGGAAGCCCTCGTGCTCCAGGCCGATCGACTTGGCGTTCACGAACCAGTTGCCCGCGTGCCAGCCGACGTCCTTGGTCGCGAGGTGCTGCGCGATGTGGCCGTCCGAGGAGCGGAGGCTGTAGTGCCAGGAGACGTAGGTGGGGTCCTGGACGAGGTCGAGCGTCGTCTCCCAGGTCGCCTCGGTGTCGTGGATGACGATGTACTCGATCTCCTGCGAGTCCTCGCGGTCGGCGAGGTCGTAGTTGCCGTAGTCGCCGCCGCCCAGGTCCTCGTAGGGGGCGGGCAGCCACTCGCAGGAGACGGTGCGGGGGCACTCGACGTTTGGGTCGCGCGGCGCGTGCGGCAGGCCGAGGGCGTCGGCGCCGGCGGTGTCGGGGGTGACGTCCCGGGGGGTGAGGACGACGCGCTGGCCGCTGTCGGTGACGCGTTCCTCGCCCGCCGCGATGACGGCGTACACGTCGTCCGCGAAGACCTCGGCGGCGTCCTGGGTGTCCGCGCCCGCGTACGCGGCGACCGCGCCGTACCAGTCGGCCGGGTCGTCGCTCGCCGGGGCGCCGAGGTCGCGCTGCGCGGCGGCGAGGAGGGCGGCGCCGCCCTCGACGTTGGCGGCGGCGCTGGTGCGCAGCTCGGCGGGGGCGAGGCCGGTCAGTTCGGCGGCGCGCGCGAGGGTGCCGGGCGTGGCCGTGGTGGCGGTGGTGGCGGCGGTGGCGGCGGTGGTGGTGGCGGCGGTGGTGGTGTGCGCGTCGGCGGCTGGGGCCAGCGGCCGGGACGTGTCGCCGCGCGGGTCCTCGGCGCCGTCGCCGTGGTGCGCGTCCTGCGCCGCGAGCGCGGTGCGCACGTCGGTCAGGTGCATCGGCCCGTAACCCCCGGAGACACTGGCCGCGCCCGCGTGCGCGTCCCAGCGCGACTGGAGGTAGGAGACGCCGAGCAGCACGCTCTCCGGCACGTCGTGGCGCTGCGCGGCGGCGCGGAATGCGTCCTGGAGCGCGCCGTCGTCCGACGCGGCGCCCGCGGGCGGTCCGGTGGTCAGCAGGGGGATGGCCAGGGCCGCGGCGGTGGCGGCGCCGAGCAGGCGGTGGGGGCGGACGGGTCCTCGCAAGGCGGCCTCCATCGGGTGGGGCGGTCGGTGCGGCGGGGCGGTCGGGGAAGGCATGTGCATGCTCATGGCGGACGGACGGGACGTCAATGGACCCGTGATACACGGGCGTTGCACGTCACGGGTGGTACGCCACGGTTTCGCGGGGCCGTGTCCGCCGCCTGCGCCCCGGCAGTGGTGTGGACCAGTGGCCCGATGGGGGACACGCCGCGCCTTTGCCCGATCTTTACCCGCGTCACCCCGTTGACCCGCCGTCAACGCGCGTCGCCCCGTCATTCGTTCAGCGGACCGTCGCTGGACACGGACGCACGGTGATCACAGGGTGTCCCTATGAACCGCCTGCGCCAGGGTGCCGCGCTGAAGCGCGCGCTCCCGCTGATAGCCGCCACGGCCGCCCTCGGCCTGACCGCGCCGCCCGCGCTCGCCGAGGCCGCGCCCTGGGAGGAGGGCCCGGTGGGGACGGTCGGCAAGCTCGTCTGGGACGCCGGGGGAGGACAGCTCGGCATGTGCTCAGGCTCGGTCGTGGACGCCCCCAACGGCAGCGTCGTCGCGACCGCCGCCCACTGCGTCCGCACGCGCGAGAACCCCGAACCGCCCGCCGAGGTCTGGTTCGTGCCCGGCTACGACCACGGCAAGGACACGTACCAGCGGGACGGCTGGCGCGTCACCGGCTTCCACACCCCCGACGGCTGGGACACCTCCCGCGACACGACGGAGATCCTCCACCACGACTACGCCTTCCTCACCCTCGCCGAGAAGGACGGCGTCACCGTGCAGGCCGCCCACGGCGCGAACCGGCCCGTCTTCGAGCCCGTCCCCGAGGACCGCGACGTCGCCGCCCTCGGCTACCCGGCCGTCGCCCCGTACGACGGCGAGTCCCTGCACTGGTGCGCGGGCCCCACGGACGTGCTGGACGCCGCCGAGGCGGACGAGGCGAACGTCGGCGGGCTGATGCTGGACGGCTGCGACCTCACCGCCGGGTCGAGCGGCGGCCCCTGGCTCCAGGACTGGGACGCGGAGACGGGCAGCGGCGCGCTGGTCGCCGTCATGTCGGTCGGCAGCGGCGAGGGCCAGGTCGTCGGCCGCCCCTTCCCCGCCGAGGCCGCCGACCTCCTCGCGACGGCGGGCGCCGCCCCCTGACCTGCCCCGGCACGCGCGCCGCGAGGAACGGGAGCACCCCCGGCAGCACGTCCGCGGACCGCTCCCACCCCGCGCGGTGGCCGGCGTCCGGCACGGAGAAGAACGCCGCCCGGACGCGCGCTGCGGCCGCCCGCATCGGCCCGTGCCACGGGTCGGCCGTGCCGCGGTACATCAGCGTCGGCACCCCGCCGGCCGCGAGCCCCGCGTCCAGGCCGCGGTCGCGCCAGAACGCCGCGTAGTCGGCGCGCAGGGCCGCCGGACCGGCCGCGTCGATCACCGCCGCCTGGGCTGGATCGGCGTACGCGCCCTGCCGCAGCAGCGCGAACGCGTCGGTGTCGGCGGGCAGTCCGAGCTGCCGCAGCGTGGCCGCCAGCGCCGAGGCCAAGCCGTCCGCCGGGTCCCAGGCGCCCGCGACGACGGCCGTGCACCGCTCGGGCGCGTGCAGGGCCATGCCGAGGACGGCGGTGACGTGCCCGACGCGCCGCTCCAGGGCGTACGCGGCCGGGTCGTGGGGCGCGTCGCCGGCGCCGAGCCCCAGCGGATCGACGGCGACGACGGTGTGGTCCGCGCGCAGCCGCGCCGCGTACCCGGTGGCATCCCAGTGCGCGCCGGTCTGGAACATGCCGGGGTGCAGGACCAGCACCGGACCCTCCCCCGACACCTCGGGCGGGTGGCGGCGTACGGCCCGGCCCGCCGCGTTCACGCGCCGCGCGGTGCCTTCACGCCGTGCGTCGCGGTGTACTCGGCGGCCAGCCAGGGGCCGAGGTCCTCGGTGAACGCGCGCAGGACCGCCGGGTCGGCCGACGGCGTACGGGCCAGGGCGGCGGCCTGCCGCATCTGCGCGGCGCGGGCCGGGTGGTGGGCGGCGAAGAGGTCGGCGGACAGCGCCAGGTCGCTCGTCCAGCCGCCCCAGCGGGGCATCACGAGCGTGAACCCCGTCCGTACGAGCCGCCGCGCCACGCCCCGGCACAGGCGCCGCCGCTCGTCGTCCGTCACGGCCTCGGCGGCGCGGGCGCGCCAGCGGGGGAGGGCGAGCGCGAGGTCGCCGTTCGTCTCGCAGGCGAGCAGGGTGGTCGGGCGGTAGGCGGGCAGGTCGCGCGCCAGGTCGGGGCCGAGGAGCGGCGTGCACAGGCAGGCGACGAAGAAGCCGAGGTCGTGCCGTTCCCGATCGCTCAGCACGGCCGCCGCGCCGACCGTCACGATCCCCACGCCGTCCACCTGCGGGAACGCGCGGTCGAGCGCCGCCTCCACGGCGCGGGCCGCGGTGTGGTCGGCGCCGGTGGGCGCGTCGCGCAGGGCGGCCAGCAGGTCGAGGTCGGACACGCCGGGGACGGCGGTGCCGCGCGGGACGCTCCCGTAGAGGTACGCACTGTGCAGGCGCCCGCCGAACGCGGCGGCCAGCCGTTCGCGCGCCGCCGCCACGACCGGCGCGAACGCGGCGGGCACCCGCTCCACCGAGCCCTCCCGCGCGATCGTCCCGTCCGCCCGCAGCCCCGACACATCCATCCCCCCACCCTGCCCCCGGCGCCGTCCCGCCGCCCACCGGTTTTCACCGGGGAAGGCTTGGCGAGAACCTGGTTGAGTGGAATAGACTCAACTTATCGCACGTTGGATCTGGCAGACCCAACCGCCTACGGATCTTCTGCATGGAGGAGTACCGCCCCGTGAACGCCGAGCTGACCAACAGGAGCCGGGACGCGATAAGCGCGGCCAACGACCGCGCGCTCACCGACGGCCACCCCGACATCACCCCGGCCCATCTGCTGCTCGCCCTGCTCTCCGGCCGGGACAACGAGAACATCCAGGACCTCCTGGCCACCGTCGAGGCCGACCAGGCGGCGCTGCGCTCCGGCGCCGAGCGGCTCCTCGGCGCCCTGCCCAGCGTGCAGGGCGCCTCCGTCGCCAAGCCGCAGCCGAACCGCGAGCTGCTCGCCGTCCTGTCCGACGCCGCCCAGCGCGCGCAGGAGCTGGGCGACGCGTACATTTCCACCGAGCACCTGCTGATGGGCCTGGCGGCCAGGGGCGGGCAGGTCGCCGAGCTGATGAAGGGCCAGGGCGCGACGGGGAGGAAGCTGCTCGACGCGTTCCAGGCGGGGCGCGGCGGGCAGCGCGTGACGAGCCCCGACCCGGAGGGCACGTACAAGGCGCTGGAGAAGTTCGGCACCGACTTCACGCAGGCCGCCCGCGAGGGCAAGCTCGACCCGGTCATCGGCCGTGACCACGAGATCCGCCGCGTCGTCCAGGTCCTCTCCCGCCGCACCAAGAACAACCCCGTCCTGATCGGCGAGCCCGGCGTCGGCAAGACCGCCGTCGTGGAGGGCCTGGCGCAGCGCATCGTGAAGGGCGACGTGCCCGAGTCGCTGAAGAACAAGCGCCTCGTCTCGCTCGACCTCGGCGCGATGCTGGCGGGCGCGAAGTACCGGGGCGAGTTCGAGGAGCGGCTGAAGTCCGTCCTGGCCGAGATCAAGGACAGCGACGGGCACGTCATCACGTTCATCGACGAGCTGCACACCGTCGTCGGCGCCGGGGCGGGCGGCGACTCCGCCATGGACGCGGGCAACATGCTCAAGCCCATGCTGGCGCGCGGCGAGCTGCGGCTCGTCGGCGCGACGACGCTCGACGAGTACCGCGAGCGCATCGAGAAGGACGCCGCGCTGGAGCGCCGCTTCCAGCAGGTCCTGGTCGCCGAGCCGACCGTCGAGGACAGCATCGCCATCCTGCGCGGCCTCAAGGGGCGCTACGAGGCGCACCACAAGGTGCAGATCGCCGACTCCGCGCTCGTCGCCGCCGCGACCCTCTCCGACCGCTACATCACCGCACGCTTCCTCCCGGACAAGGCCATCGACCTCGTGGACGAGGCCGCGTCCCGCCTCCGCATGGAGATCGACTCCTCGCCCGTCGAGATCGACGAGCTCCAGCGCGCCGTGGACCGGCTGCGCATGGAGGAGCTGGCGCTCGCCAGCGAGTCCGACGCGTCCTCCCGCGAGCGCCTGGAGCGGCTGCGCCGCGAGCTGGCCGACCGCGAGGAGGACCTGCGCGGCCTCACCGCGCGCTGGGAGAAGGAGAAGGAGGGCCTCAACCGCGTCGGCGAGCTGAAGGAGCGCCTCGACGAGACGCGCGGCCTGGCCGAGCGCGCCCAGCGCGACGGCGACTTCGAGGCCGCCTCCAAGCTGCTCTACGGCGAGATCCCCGCCCTGGAACGCGAGCTGGCCGCCGCCTCCGAGGCCGAGGCGGAGGCCGCGACCGCCACCATGGTCAAGGAGGAGGTCGCCTCCGACGACATCGCCGACGTCGTCTCGTCCTGGACCGGCATCCCCGCCGGACGGCTCCTCGCGGGCGAGACCGAGAAGCTGCTGCGCATGGAGGACGAGCTCGGCCGCCGCCTGATCGGCCAGCCCGAGGCCGTGCGCGCCGTGTCGGACGCGGTGCGCCGCAGCCGCGCCGGGGTCGCCGACCCCGACCGGCCCACCGGCTCGTTCCTCTTCCTCGGCCCGACCGGCGTCGGCAAGACCGAGCTGGCCAAGGCGCTCGCCGACTTCCTCTTCGACGACGAGCGGGCCATCGTCCGCATCGACATGAGCGAGTACGGCGAGAAGCACTCCGTCGCCCGGCTCGTCGGCGCGCCCCCCGGCTACGTGGGGTACGAGGAGGGCGGCCAGCTCACGGAGGCCGTGCGGCGGCGCCCGTACTCCGTCGTCCTGCTGGACGAGGTGGAGAAGGCGCACCACGAGGTCTTCGACGTCCTCCTCCAGGTCCTGGACGACGGGCGGCTCACGGACGGCCAGGGCCGGACGGTGGACTTCCGCAACACGCTGCTGATCCTGACCTCCAACCTCGGCTCGCAGCACCTGATCGACCCGCTGGCCAAGCCCGACCAGCGGCGCGAGGAGGTCCTGGCGGCGGTGCGCGCCGCGTTCCGCCCCGAGTTCCTGAACCGGCTGGACG
The DNA here is from genome assembly GCF_047200595.1 of Streptomyces sp. MS19. Taxonomy (NCBI): domain Bacteria; kingdom Bacillati; phylum Actinomycetota; class Actinomycetes; order Kitasatosporales; family Streptomycetaceae; genus Streptomyces; species Streptomyces sp. MS19. Next base: position 56,796 of record NZ_JBJZOH010000011.1, read on the forward strand.
AGCTGGTGATCTTCGACGCGCTGACCGGCGACGAGCTGAGCCGCATCGCCCGCCTCCAGGTGGACGCCCTCCAGCGCCGCCTCACCGACCGCCGCCTCACCCTCGACGTCACCGAACCGGCCCTGCGCTGGCTCGCCGACGAGGGCCTCGACCCCGCGTACGGCGCCCGGCCGCTGCGCCGCCTCGTGCAGACCGCCATCGGCGACCCGCTGGCCCGCATGATCCTGGCCGGCGAGGCGCGCGACGGGGACACCGTACGGGTGGACGCGGGCCCGGACGGCGGCCTGGTCCTGCTTGCGGCGGACGGGGAGGCGTGAGGGAGTATGGAAAACGCCCCCGCCGCCGTACGAAGGGACCTCATCCGTGTCTGTCGATCCGTCCGCGATCCCGAATTTCGGTGGCCAACCGGAACGGAAGCCGGGTGACCAGCCCGCGGCGCGCAAGCCGACCGCCCCGATCATGCCGAACGCCGAGCTGGTCAAGCAGCTCCTCGAACGCATGAAGCTGAAGTACGTCGTGGACAAGCAGGGCGACGTCGTCGCGCCCTGGAAGGACTTCAGGACGTACTTCATGTTCCGGGGCGAGAAGGCGCAGCGGATTCTGTCCGTCCGCACCTTCTACGACCGCAAGCACAGCATCGACGACAAGCCGCTGCTGCTGGAGACCGTGGACGAGTGGAACCACACCACGCTGTGGCCCAAGGTCTCCACGCACACCAACGACGACGGCACCGTCCGGCTGATCGGCGAGATCCCGATGCTGATCGGCGCCGGTGTCGGCTTCGACCACTTCATCGCCAGCGTGGCGAGCTGGGTGCGGGCCGGGATCGAGTTCGACAAGTGGCTCGTGGAGCGGCTCGGCCTGGAGAAGGACATCGAGTCGGACGGCGGCGACGGTCCCGCCGCGGAGGGGGACGCGCCGTGATCGTCGCGTTCTCGGTCACCCCGATCGGCACGGGGGAGGACGTGGGCGAGGCGGTCGCGGAGGCGGTCCGCGTCGTCCGCGCCTCGGGCCTGCCGAACCGCACCGACGCCATGTTCACGTCGCTCGAAGGCGAGTGGGACGAGGTGATGGACGTGGTGAAACGGGCCGTGCAGGCCGTGGAGGCACGCGCCGGCCGGGTGAGCCTGGTCCTGAAGGCCGACATCCGCCAGGGCGTCACGGACGGCCTGACCAGCAAGGTCACCCGCGTGGAATCCCTCCTCTCCTGACCCCACCCCCCACCCACCCGGCCCGCACCCCCACCGGGGGCGCGGGCCGTCCCGGTCCCGGAGAGAGCAGCACGCGTCGCCGTGGACGCCGGGAGGACAGAGGTTCCCTGCCTCGTCCTGCTCAGGAGTCGGGAACTGCCGTCCTCCACCACGGAGCCAGAGCGTTGACCGTGATCCGCACCTCCGAGGTCGAGGTGAACGTGGCCTGCTCCCGGGCGGCGTCCCAGGCGATGTCCATGAACGGGTTCGCGTTCTCGACGTACAGCACCCATTCCAGGAACCGTCGCCGCCGTCGCCGCAGCACAGGACGCGTCCCTCGGACTCCAGGGCGAGCCGGCGGGTGGTGTCGATCTCGGTCACCCATCCGGGGTCGGCGCTGAGGTGGGCCCGCAGGTCGAACGGTTCGAGGATCTCGACCCCCGTCGGCGTCCCGGGCGCCGGCCGGGCCGCGTACGAGACTCCGGTGGCGAGGTACGGCCCATCCTTGATGGGGACGGTCCCTTCCCTCCACAGCGAGACGATGGTGGTCATCTGCGGCCTCCTGGGCATTGCACGGTCGGGGCCTCCGGAATCCCGTGCTGGATACCACGCCGCCCGCACGCCTGTCGCGCGGGTCATGGAAACGTCGCCGAACCAGCACGCGTCGCCGTGCTGGGCCGTTCCATTCTTGGCCGGACGGCTCCTCCTTCACGTTTCCGAGTCGAGCGCGTATTCCTGTTTGAGATAGTCCAGATACTCGGCCTCGGAACTGGTCAGCGAACTCTCGTCCACACCGGTGAGAGCCGCCAGTACGACGCCCTGCAAGCCTCCGGTCGAATCCAGCTCGCTCAGGGCGTGCAACTCGCTCTCGCGGCATGTGGTGTCGCTCTCGGTCGCCGCTGCCGCGGCCAGTACCCCCGCCACGGTCAGCAATTCGCCGGGTCCGAAGGCCGTTACCCAGTCGGTCACGGTTCCACAGGCTTCATCCCGTTCAACGGGTGACGACGAGGTCAGGCCACGGATCAGCGCCAGCAGCGCCGGACTGCCTACAGCCATACGGGCACCTCCAGGGCATCACAGGCCGACGAATCCAGACGGCCAGGGAATGTGTGTGTCGTTCGCGGCAGTCGGATTGTAGTTGGAGCTTTCCGGTTTGTGGACTCCGGGAGGATAAAGGTTTCCTGTCTCGTCCTGGTATTTCTGTCCGAACTGAATGCGGAAAGTCTCGCCTGACGCGGAATTCGAGCCGGGCGGTGCCGTACCGTCCGGGCCATGAATTCTCATGCGGACGGTCCTGCTCTGGGAGTCCACCCATTTGAACTCAAGGCCGTACTGCGATCCGCCGTTGGGATGAGGCGTCAGCTCGCGGACTTCCGCGCTGTCCGGCACGACCGACATGGGATCGCGTCCGCGCAGGTCCCAGGGGCCGGGGCCGGCGGGCGAATCGACTCCTGGATGCGCGGCCAGGCCGAGCGGATCTACCCATGCCCGGGGGTCACTGACATAGCCGTAAGGGTTCGGCGCAGGGCCGAGACCGAGGGGATCAGGTGAGGAGTAGCGGGCGATGGCCGGGTCGTAGTGCCTGTGAACGTTGTAGTACCAGCCCGTTTCCGCGTCCGCGTACTGACCGGGAAACCTCAGCGGTGTCACTGTCCCGTTCCGGGAGGTGCTCCGGTCAGCTCCCCAGAGGGTCGCTTCCCGCCGCCACGCCACCGCTCCTGACTCGTCGATCAGTTCGCTCGGGGCACCCACCACGTCCGTGACGATGCTGAAGAACCGTTCGCCGAGCGCGTCCTGTTCGATCTGTGCGATCGGGCGCAGGCCGTCGTGTGCCCAGGCCGTCGCCGCCCTGTCCCCGGGGCGCTCCGCATACCTCGTTTCCTGCTCGATCAGGGTCTGCCCCGACCAGACGAAGCGGACGGACTCCTCCACCGAACCCTCGGTGCCTACACGTTCTTTGGCCGAGCGGCGCCCCAGCGGGTCATACCGGTAGCGCCACACCGTGCCGTCCGGTGTGGTGACGGAGGCGAGACGGTCCTCGGCATCCCACGAGTAGCGCCAGAGGGAGGGCTTCTTCGACAGGTAGGAGACCCGGCGGGTGACAGTGCGTCCAGCGGCGTCGTAGGAATACCGGACGCGTCCAGCTCGCGTGATCCTCGTCCCCTCGTAGTCGCGCCGTCCTACCGCCTCAGCGGCTCGCCCTCCGGTCCACAGGGCGGACAGTTGATTTCCGTCGCCGTCGTACCGGTACTCCTCCCGGTGCGCCGGACCGGTCACGCGGGACACCCGACCGGTCGCGTCAAGCCCATAGGAGGTGGTGCGTGTGTCCTCCCGCACGGAAGCGATGAGGTTGTCCGGCTGGTAGTCGTACTCTCGCCGCAGGAGCCGGTGCGTCCGGAAAGTCGATGTCTGGGCCGTGGGGCGACCGGACAGATCCCATGTGTGGCCGATGGACAGGTGCTCGTCCACGCGCCTTTCGACCTCACGCCCCAGCGCGTCGTGGCGGAAGGAGATGACGTGCCCGGCCGTCGTGAGCGAGGCGAGGCGCCCCTGGTCGTCATAGGCCCAGGAACTCGTCAGGCCACTCGGCGTCGTCCGCGTGAGCGGGCGCCCCATGGGGTTGTAACTGTGCTCGACGGCCTGTCCGTCCACGGTTTCGCGCAGTACACGGCCTGAGGCGTCCCTGTCGATGACCAGTTCACTGTCTGTGCTCCGCGCGCTCAGGAGACGGCCGACCGGGTCGTAGGCGTAGCGGGTGAGCGTGTTTTCTACGCGCTTTTCGGTGATGTTGCCCCTCTGATCACGCGTGAACGTGACCGTTTCACCCAGGGCGTTGACCCGCTGCACGAGAGACCCTGAGGCGTCGAGGACGTAGGAGACGGTCCGTCCGTCGAAATCCGTCTCGGACACGAGCCGGCCGACAGGGTCGTACTGATAGGCCCAGGTCCCGCCTTTGTCGTTGCGTACCTGGGTCACCCGAAGTTCTGTGTCCCTGAGGAACGTGTGCTTTGTGCCATCGGTTTCGGTACGGGTGAGGGGGAGGTCGAACGCGCCGTAGGTGAAGCGGGCGACACCGCCCATCTCGTCGGTGCAGGCGAGGAGATTGCCCTCGGCATCCCACTCGTACGTCCGCACGCCCCCCGAGGGGTCCATGAACCGCAATGGCCGCCCGTCGGTATCCCGCTCGATGCGGCGTGTTCCCCCGAGGGGGTCCGTGTGCTCCACCACCCGCCCGAACGCGTCATGCGCAAACACGTGACGCCGGCCCGCCGTGTCCGTGACGGCGATGGCCAGCCCGGCCGGATTGCGCTCCACACGGGTCGTGGCGCCCGTCGGATCGGTGACGGCGATCAGGGCGCCTCGGCTGTCGAGGATGTAGGAAGTGCGGTTGCCCATGGGATCGGTGAGGGATGCCAGGGCGTCACCGTCATACGTCTGCCGCCAGAGCGCTCCGTCCGCCTTCCTGAGTGCGACGATCCGCCCGTGGCTGTCGTACTCGGCCGTCGTCCGTGACATGTCGGGGTGGACCACGTCGGTCAAGCTGCCGTGTTCGTCGTACTCGTGGCGTGTGGTGTTGCCGAGGGGGTCGGTGGTGGTGAGGGTGTGGTCGTAGCGGTCCCAGGTGTGGGTGGTGGTGTTGCCCAGGGGGTCGGTCTGTGCGGTGAGTTGGTAGCTGTCGTTGAACTGGTAGGTGGTGTCGTGGCCGAGTGAGTTCGTGACGGTGGTGCGGTTGTTGTCCGTGTCGTAGGTGTAGCGGTATTCGAGTGCGCGGTCGGTGCCGGTGGTGAAGACGCAGCGGCCTTCGGGGTCGTACTCGTAGGAGTACCAGTAGCCGTTGCGGTCTTCCCAGCGGGTCATACGGTGGTCGTCGTCGTAGGCGAACTTCAGGGGCAGGCCCGACGAGTTGATGATCTCGGTGAGGTCTCCGGCGCCGTTGTGGCCGTAGCGCACGAGGGTCGGCTGCTCGGGGTGGTTGAGCAGGCGGAGTTCTGTGACATGGCCTTGGCTGGTCGTGACGCCGATGTGGTAGCCGCCGGAGTGGTGGATGTCGGTGGGGTCGCCGGAGTTGTCGTAGGCGAGGTGGATGCGGTTGTTGTTGCGGTCGGTGATCGCGATGAGGGGCAGCTCGGCGCCGGGGCGGCCGGGGATCGGGGCGAAGTGGAGGGTGTGGCCGGTCTCGCGCTGGTGGACGGTCAGGGGCGCCTGGGGCCGGCCGTCCCAGGCGAGGGTCCAGCGGGGGCCTTCGACGGGGAGGACGGGCTCGCCGGGGAGGGGGCGGGGGTAGAGCAGGGTCATCCCGTCGGCGGTGAGGAGGCGTGCGCCGTGTGCGTCGAGGAGGAGGCGCTGGTCGAGGGTGGAGGCCCAGGAGGTGCCGAAGCGGCGGCCGTGGCGGTAGCTGGAGATGTGGTGCCGCTCGATGATGAGAGGGAGGACGCCGGGGAGTTCGACGTCGGTGGCGGACATCAGCAGTTCGCCGGTGGCGACGTCCACGGGATCGCCGCAGGCGTTGCGGCCGTTCATCGGCACACCCTCGGCGCGTGTACGGCGTCCGAGGCGCAGCGCGCCTTGGCGGATGCCGCGCAGGCCGGTGGCCGCGAGGCCGCGCATGCCGCGGGCGAGGCCGCCGAGGGTGGTGAGGCCTTTCATGCCGGGGATGCAGTCGAGTGTGGCGAAGGCGATGTCGAGGAGGCCTGCTTCGCCTCTGGCGTATTTGATGAGGGTGTCGGCGAGGACGACGAGTGCGGCGGCGAGGACGACCCAGGCGAGGGGTCCGCCGATGATCATGACGACGACGCCGAGGACCGCGACGATGACCTTGCAGACGTTGACGATGGTGTCCCAGTTTTCCGTGACCCAGTGCACGGCCCGCTGCCACCACTTGCGGTTGTGGATACCGGCGTCGGACGCCTCGTCGATGTCACGGGCCGCCTGCTGTGCGGCTTCTTCCCGCATCTCCTTGGCCTGGCGGGCGAGTTCGCGTGCGGCGTTCAGGGAGTCCTGGGCGGTGTCCACGCGGGCCTGCGCCGCGTCGCGGGCGTCGTTCGCGGCCTGGCGGTCGCGGGTGGCCGCACGTACCTCCGCCTCGTCCGGTGGTGGGGCGCCCGCGCGTTCGCCTTCGCGCTGGAGGCGTTCGGCCTCGTCCCCCGCTCTGCCGACCCAGTCCTGCGCGCTGCCCAACGAGCCCTGCGCGGCGGTGAGATCGGCCTGCGCGGCGATCGCGCGGTCCAGCGCGCGGTCGGCCTGGCCTTGGGCGGTCTGGAGTTTCGGCCAGTACGTCTGTAATGCCTGGGCGCACAGGTCGTAGGAGTCCCGCAGCTTCTCCAGGTTGCCGGGGACACTGTCGAACTCGCTGCGGAAGGCTTCGGCGGACAGGCCGGCCCAGTCCCGCACCGCGCGGTCGGAGGCGAGATCCCGGATCTTCCCCAGCGCTTCGGCGACATCGTCGGAGAATGCCTGCAACTCGTCCGCCAGCTCGCGGACTTCCTCTGGATCACCCGGTGTCGGATCGGACTCCATGTCCACGGGCGACCAGTCGGCGGGGCGGGCCATGTTCTCTCCTGCGGGGTGGGAGGGAAGCGCGCGTTCTCAGGAGAAGGACGCCGCGGGACACGGCGCAGTTCTTTCCTGGCGGGACTTGCGTGAACCCAGTGCGACGGTGTGAGTACGGCCCGCGTCCCCGGGTGGGGCGCGGGCCGTCGTGGGTCACCGGGCCACGGCGCAGCTCGCCATGGCGAAGAGCGGCGCCCCGATGACCAGGGCGCAGCCCACGGTCGCGAGCAGGCGGGAGAGGAACATGGCACTCCTTGCACGTCGGTCCTGCCGTCGCTGAGTCAACGGCATTGCTGCCTGGGAGAGTTACGGCAGCCCGATTTACGGCCCGACGTCGCCCCGCCGGGCGAGCGCCCACAGGTCCGCCACGGCGGCATCCGCCTCGGCGCGCGCGGCCTCGCGCTCCGCCGCCGTCACCCGGTCGTCGGCGGCGCGCGCCAGCGCGGGGAACAACCGGTCGCTCACCGCCCGCAGCTCCGCCGTGCCCAGCCCGGCGATCCGCGCGACGAGCACGTCGGGGACGAGGCGCGGCCAGTAGTGCGCCTCGCCCCAGCTGGTCCACGGCTGGGCCCCGAGCGGCACGATCCGCGCGGCGACGCGGCAGGGCTCGCAGGCGTGGTACGTCCACCCCGCCCCCGACCCGGCGGCGACGGCGGCCACGGCGACGAGCGCCCCGTCGACGGCCCCGCAGTACATGCAACGGGGAAGCAGGCTCATGCGGCCGTCTCCTCACCGGCGATGCGGCGGGGCCTCGCCAGGCGCGCATGCGTTCGAGCGGTAGCGGAATCGGGGGGAGTCGTAGTGATTACGAACATTGTGAGGTGGTGCAGTGAATATGTACGCAGAGTAGTGACGGCACGGTGACGGCCGCAGGGGAGGAAGAACTGCCGAAAGGCCCGCAAGAGGCGGTGCACGGGTGCGTCACATCCCCTTCAGCAGTCGCAGATGCGCCGTGATGGCCTCGTTCAATTCGACTCAGCGGGCGGTGAGTTGAGCTGAATCGTCCGGCCTCTGCGCCTCGTCGGCCGCGTCGTTCGGCGCCGTGGTCTCGTCGGTGGTGTCGGGGGTCGGTTCGTCGGGGTGTGGCGTGCTCATGACTTACTCCGCAACGTCCCGGAGTGATCTCCGGAAGGAATTTCAGAAAGACCAAGCGTGATGAGTTAGGTGCGCTCGGCGACGTACGATCACCCTGACGGCGCAGCCAGAGTTGGTGCAACAGTCGGGGCGGGAATTCCATCCCTGTAGACACCAGCTCGTTGACTGCCGTTGCAGATTGGAGTACTCGACACTTCCGTTTGTTGGACGCCGAGTATTCCACGGCAGATGGAGGGGTGATCGTTTGATTGCGGAGCACATGACGGGATCGACCGTTCCGCGCAGGCAGTTGGGGCGGTATCTGCGGGATCTGCGGATGCAGGCGAGTGTGACGGTGCGTGCGGCGGCCCGGGAACTGGAGTGGTCCGAGCAGAAGATTTGGCGCATTGAGACCGGCCAGGTGTCGATGCGAGTTCTGGATGTGCGGGCCTTGTGCGAGATGTACGGTGCGTCGCCGGACATGACCGAAGCCCTGAAGGGCCTCGCCCGCGAGACCAAGGCACGCGGCTGGTGGCACGCGTACAGCGACGCGCTGCCGGATGGCTTCGACCTTTACGCAGGACTGGAGGAAGCGGCGTCCGAACTCCTCTGGTACGAGGACAAGCTCATCCCGGGATTGCTGCAAACCCCGGACTACACGGCCGACATCATCCGCGCTCATCGACCAGACCTGTCGGAAGCGGCGGTTGATCGGCGGACCCAGCTGCGCATGGATCGCCAGGCCATACTGAGGCGTCCTGTCGGCGCTCCGGAGCTGCGGGTTGTTCTGAGCGAGGGCGTACTGCGTCAGCTCGTCGGCACCCCTCGCTTGATGGCCGGGCAGCTTGCGCATCTGGCGTATGTAGCGGCGAATGCGAACATCCGACTTCGTGTTGTACCTTTCGGCGTGTGCAACCCAGGAGGTCTCGCCGGTACGTTCACCATTCTCCGATTTCCGGAGGGGCGTATGGCCGAGCTGCCGACTGTCTATGTGGAAGGCTTTACGGGCGGGCTGTTCCTGGACAAGCCCGAAGAGATCGAGCAGTACGACACGGTGTTCCAGAAAGTCTGGGGCGCAGCACTGGACGATCAGGAGTCAATCTCTTTGATCGCTGAGTTGGCGAGGAAATATGAGCAAGTTCAGTGATGGTATCCGGTGGCGGAAGTCCACCTACAGTAACGGTGATGTGCAGTGTGTGGAGGTGGCGCGTGCCGTAACCGCCGTGGGCGCGCGCGACACGAAGGACGCCGGTCGCGGTCCTGAGCTGTGGATGCGCCCCGGCAGTTGGGCGGCGTTCGTCGGCTCGGTGAGCCGGGGGACCCTCGAAGGCTGATCGCGCTGAGCAAGGCGCCCCTGGGCCTGCACCCGGGGGCGCTGTTCGTTTTCCCCGTTTGTGGCCGCCGATCGGTGGGGCAGATTCCCGGGGAAGGATGTAACCGCGCCGAGGGAAGCGGTAATGCCCGTGCAGACCACGCCCAACTGGCAGAAGTCCAGCTACAGCAACGGTGACGTCCAGTGTGTCGAGGTGGCACGCAGTGCTACCGCCGTAGGTGCGCGTGACACAAAACTTGCCGGTCGCGGTCCTGAGCTCTGGGTATGCCCCGGCAGTTGGGCGGCGTTCGTCGGCTCGGTGAGTCGGGGGATCGGCCAGGGCTGAGACGGTGGTGCGGCGCGGAGCCCTGAGTCAGATGCCGCACCAGTTCGCCAGGTCGCGCAGGCGGGCGGGGGCGGTGCGGTGTGCGCGGAGGAGCGTGCCCACCGTCTCGTGGACGCCCGGGTGGTAACGGGTCTGCTGCGGCGCGATGCGCCGGGCCTCCTCCAGTGAGCGCAGCGCGTCGTCGGGCCTGGCGGTCCATGCCTCGGCGCGGGCGCGCGAGGCCCAGTACACGCAGGCACGGGCGGCCGGGTAGCCCTCCGGAAGTCGCAACTGCTTGGCGTCCCGCAGCGCTCTGGCGTGCCGGTCCATGTCGGCGCTGGCGGACATGGCGTGAATGACGACGTTCGCCGGGCCGAAGACGAGTCCGTAGTCGGGCAGTTCACCGGTCCGGGAGGCGAGGCCCCGGGCCTCGGCGAGCCAGTCGTCGGCCGTCGAGCCGTCGCCGCTGTGGCGGGCCATGACGGCGGCCTGGAGGTGGAGCGCGCCGCGCACGGCGTACGTCGGGGGCGTGCCGTCGTCCTCCAGGTCCCGCAGCGCCTGCTGCACGAGGCGGAGCCCCTTGTCGTGGCGTGCGGCGTCGGCGAACAGGCGGGCGCGGTCCCAGCGTTCGATGGCGACCTGGCGCGGGTCGCCGGAGTGCGGGGCGGCGGCCGCCATCCGGCCGAGGGCGTGGCGGGCGAGGTCCACGTAGCCCAGCCTGTGGGCCACCACATAGGTGGTGCGGCCGAGTTCGGCTTGCAGCCAGTGGGCGCGCTCGCGGTCGGCACCTGGCCGGTCGTGCAGCAGCGCGGCGGCGTTCACCTCGGCGATCAGCGCAGGCAGTTCCCCCGCCATGTCGAGCGACCTGGCCTGGGCGCGGCCGAGGCTCAGCCGCCGCACGTCGGCGGCCAGTTCGGCGAGTGCGCGGGGCGGCGGCTCGTCGTCGGCCGGGGGGATGTCCCAGTCGTCCAGCGCGCTGCCGATCGGCGCGAGGAGGGCGTCGAGCTGGTCGCGCTGGATCATGTGGACGTACGGCTGGCCGTACAGCACCGAGGTACTGACGCTCAACGCGCGGGCGAGGGCCGCGACGATGGTCGGGCTCGCGTACCGCTTCCCCTTCTCGACCCGGGAGATCTGCGCGGCGGACACATGGGCGCGCGCACTCAACTCCCGCAGGGAGTAACCGCGCAGGACGCGCAGCGCCTCGATGCGGCTCCCGACGCCCTCCACGGGCGTCGCAGGCTGGACCGCCATGGGTGTGACTCCTCGTGCCACGACCGGTACCGACGTCTCGACGGTACCGCTGAGTCGTGCCGGGTGAGTTCGCGGAGCGGTCGGCCTGACCGCTCGAACTCCCTTCCCCGTATGCGTCGCCGCGCGGCCCGTTCGGCAGCGGCTGATGAACATCGAGCCCGACTGGCGGAAGTCCAGTCACGGCAACGGGTGAGGGGAACGCGTGGAGGTGCCGAGGGCCGGGGGTCAGCCGGCCGGCCGTTCCAGAAAGTCGGAGAGATGACGGTCGGTCCCGGGCGGGATGGCGTGCGGTAGTGCGTGGTGGGACACCCCCTCCAGCACGGTCGTCACGACGTGTGGGAGCAGTGCTGCGGCGCGAGCCGCCGCCTTGGAGGAGTTGTGGGTCCTGCTGTTTTCGGCGAGGAGCAACAGGACCGGCAGGTTCAGGCCGCGCAGGGCGTCCGGTGCCGGGCGGGGTCCGGTGACGGGCCGGAGAGCGGGGAACCCGGCGGCCGCCTCTTGCAGGGCGAGCCAGTCGGGATCGAGGGTGCAACCCCTGGTCTCCCACTCCAGGAAGGCGCGGACCCGGCGGGGTGTGGGCCGCAACAGTGACGGCAGTGCGTGCGTCAGGTAGGCCGGACTGAGCCCGGTGAAGCACTGGGTCGGGTCCAGAAGAGCCAGGCGGCGTACCCGGTTGGGTGCGCGTACGGCGTGATGCAGTGCGATCCAGGCTCCGTACGAGTGTCCGCCGAGGTCGGTCTCGGTCAAGCCGAGGCCGTCGAGGAGCGCGTCCAGCCAGGCCGACAGGTCGGCGACCGTACGGGCGCGGCGGTCCCGGTCGGGGACGCTGCGTCCTGGGGCGCCGATCAGGTCGACGGCGAACACCCGGTGGGTGCGGGACAGTGCCGCGGCCTGGGCGTACCAGGACGCGGAGGTCGCACCCCCGCCGCCTGGCAGGAGGACGAGCGGGGGTCTGCCGGCCGGGCCGCACACGTTGACGTGTGTCGTGCCGAAGGGGGTGGGAACGGTCGCCGTCTCGCGAGCGGCAGGCCATTTGGCCATGACCTTGTCGTAGGCCACGAGGAAGTTGTCGGCGTCGTATGTCTCGCGAGCGTTCATGTACGGGCGACTCCCCTATTATCTCGCTCAGCAAGATACCTGCTGAACGAGATGATGTGTGGAGGTGGTCCGTGCCCGGCCTGGAGGGTGAGGAACTCGTCGAACCAGCCGCACCGGGGCCCGAGATGGAGATCGTCCACCTGCTGCGCGCGGTCGCCGTCGATCTGGGCAGGCACAGTGCGCGGTTCGCCCAGCGCAACGGCATGCACCCCACAGACGTGCGTGCGCTGATCGCCCTGATGGACGCCGCCCGCGCCGGCGAGCAGACCACGGCGGGGCGCCTCGGCTCGGCGCTCGGGCTCAACTCGGCAGGAAGCACAGCGCTGGTCGACCGGCTGGAACGGGCCGGGCATGTGCGCCGGGTGCGCGATCCACGGGACCGTCGCAAGGTCACCGTCGAAGTGGACGAACAGGCGGTCGCCCTGGGCTGGAGCCACTTCGGACCGCTCATCGAGCGGGCGTTGGGCCTGCTGCGGGGGTACGACGAGCGGGAGCTCGCCGCGATCAGGAGCTTTCTGACCGGGATGCGGGAGGCGGCCGGTGAGGGCGTATGACCGGAAGTTCCCGGTCACGGCCAGTCGTTGACGGCCGTGACCGGGATGATCCGGAAGACGGGCCTCAGGCCAGCTTGCGGCGTTCGCGGCGGTTGGGGTGGCGGATGGTGACGCCGCCCATGCCGCCGGAGCCGGTGAGGCGGATCAGGGGGGTTCCGGGGAGCCGGTCGGGCGTGGTCTCGTCCTTGAAGCCGCCGAAGCTCGGGTCCATGCCGCCGGTCTCAGCGGCCCAGCCGTCGGGGATGACGATCGTGACGCCGGACGTCTCCCCGTACGCCTCCACCGCGACCTCCTTGAGGCGCGACTCGACCCGGGTGAAGTCGATCTTCACGCCGCCCAGGCCGCCGTGGGCGATCACATGCCCGGGGACCTCCCAGCGCGCGGGGCCGCGTGACGCCCCGGACATGCCGCCCTTCAGCACCAGCGGCGGGCGGCTCACCGGGGACTCCGGCTGCGGCAGGTCGGCGGTCAGGACGGCCAGTTCGCCGAACGTCCTGGACCGGAGCGCCTTCTCCACGCGTTCGCCCAGCTCGTCGAGGTCGATGCGCCCCTCGGCCGCCGCGTCGCGCAACTGCTCCACCACCGCTTCCCGGTCGTCGTGCGAGGCACGGAGCGGTGCGGGGGAAGCGGGACGCGGAGAGGGTTCCGGGGGCTCGACGGTCATGCCGCAAGGATAAGCAGCCACCCTCCGCCGGCTCCGCGGGGTGGTTCGGCTCCGGGGGTACACGATCGCCGCCGGTCGCTCGCCCGCGGTGCAGCCGGTCAGGAGCCGTTCAACGGTCGCCGCTGCTCCATCGGCAGGCGCGCCCCGTCCGGGGCCGTCAGCCACAGCTCGTGGCGCCCCTCGGTGTCGACGTGCAGGCCGCAGGAGGTCAGCGGGGGCCGGCTGTGGTCGATCCACGTCTGCAACGTGACGTGCAGTTCGTCCCACAGACGGCGCGGTCCGTGCTGGACGACGCTCACCGTACCGGGCTCGCGCCGCTGCGCCCTTGCCCAGGAACCGGAGGCGTGATCGGCCAGCACGTACTCCGTCCGCTTTCCGGCGACGAGCGTCACCTGGTGCACGTCCGGCAGCATCAGCGACCGGAGGAACACCGGCATCCTCTCTTCGAGGTCGTCCCAGCAAGCGAACGGCGTCACCTCCCGGTGCCCGCCTCCCCCCGCCAGGGCGAGGGTCTCCCTCGGGGTGGGCTGTAGTTCGTCCGGCGCGCGGCGCGCGGGCATGAAGCTCGCGTAATCGATGAACGGCCCCGACGCCGTGCCGTCCGGCCGCACGGTCAGCCGCGCCAGGCCGAATCCCACGCTCGCCAGGATGACGCCGCGTGGCCGCACCTGCCGTAGCCACGCAGTCGGCACCCGTGCCACACCACACGTGGCGATCAGCCGGTCGTACGGTGCCCGCCCAGGGCAGCCTTCCAGGCCGTCGCCGCACACCACGACCGGCTGGTGGCCCACCTGTTCGAGGGACTTCCGTGCCGCCGCGACCAGGCGTGGGTCCAGATCGACGGTGGTGACGAGTTCGCTGCCGAGCCGGTGGCACAGCAGTGCCGCGTTGTAGCCCGTGCCGGTTCCGACCTCAAGCACCCTCATGCCGTCACGGACTTCGAGCGCCTCCAGCATCAGGCCCATGAGGCTCGGGGCCGTGGACGAAGATGTCGCCGTGCCGTTGGCGCCGGTCTGTGTGAGCAGCGGGGCGTCCTGGTAGACGGCGGCCAGGGCCTCGTCGCGCGCGTCGCGCGCGTCGCACTCGTCCAGGTCCCAGGTGCGGTGGTTCCCGTCCGGAGAGGGGATGGCGAAGCGGCGGAGGAACGCCTCACGGGGGACGGCACAGAAGGCCTCCCGCCACGCGGAATCATGCAGGAAGCCGCGCTCGGTCAGGTCCTCGACGAGACAGCGGCGCGCGTCCTGGGAGGCGGTGGGGATGCGGATCATGGGTGCTCCGGGGCGAGTTCGTCCGCCAGTGCGGCGGCGATGGGAAACATCTCGTGCAGCCAGCCCCACTGGCCGTTGGGATTCAGGTCCCCTGTGAACGTCCAACCTCCCGTCCGGGGTCACGATCCAGTCCGGCGCGGCGTAGACGAGGCCGAAGTGGTCCATCATCCTGTGGACGCCGTCGGCCACGTCCGGCGGCACGTCCACCGGTGAGTACGACAGCGCGTCGTGCGCTGCCCGCCAGTCGATGGGAGCGCCGGGCGGTGTACGGACACGTGCCGCGAAGAGCCGCCGGCCGACCACCGTCATCCGCACGGGGTAGGCGCACGGCACACGCGCCTGGAACTGGTGGATCGTCCGCGCGACACCCGGCGTGATGTCCTCGGCCGTCACGGTATCCGCCCACAGAGCGACCCGTTCACCGGTGAGACGTCCCGGGCCGCCGCGCAGCGGTTTGGAGATGACGCCTTCCGGGTGGGAGTGGCAGAACTCCCGTGCCCGCTGTGGGTCGTTCGTCAGCAGGGTCTCCGGTACGGCCACTCCGCACCGGGCGGCGACGGCCAGTTGGGCCGGTTTGTGGTCGGCGGCCTTGTTGCGGAGCGGATCGTTCACCCACCGCACCCCGGGCAGGGCCGCCAGGACGCCGCCGAAGCCCGCCTCGGCTTCGGCGGCGGCCCACCGCCGTTCCGTGGCGTCGAGCGCGGGGTGCGGCTGGTGGGCGGCCGGCTTGCGCCACCACACGGACGTCACCTCCTCCAGCGCGACCGTCCAGTACCCGTTCGTCCACGCACCCGACCAGGAGCCGCCCGCCAAGCGCGCGTCCTGCACAACCCTCTCCGGCACGTCGGCCAGGTCGAGCCGCGCCACCCGGACGTCCCGCTCGGCCAGTTCCAGGATCACCAGGTCCGCGGTGAGATCCTGGTCCCTCGTGATCACCACCACGGTGGCCGTCACGTCAGTCGGTGTCCGTGGACCACTGGTGGTCGTGCTGCGTGTTGACGTGCGTGGTGCCGGGGTTCTCCCCACTGTGGTCGTGGTCTTCCTCGTGTTCCTGCTTGTTGCCCATGCGAGGCGCCCCGCACGGGCAGAGGTTGACCTGTCCCACCGGGTCGTACACCAGATTGGCCGGCAGTGCCGCCGCCCCCTCGTCCGGGAGAACTGTTACGCGGCTCAGCCCGAAGGGCCGCTCGCTCGCTGTCAAGCTCGTCATGGCGTCTTGCTCCTCGTCTCGGGAAAGGGAGCGGTCCGCTCTGATCGGATGCGACCGCTTCAGGGGCGGACCGGGGTGGCCGGGGTGTGGAGCCAGGGGGTGTGGGTTCCGTCCGGGGTGATGGTCAGGCCGAAGTGGGTGAGGGGTGGTTCGCCTGCGGTGGTCCACCAGGCGTACGCGTCGAGCAGTTCGTCCCACAGGCGGCGGGTGCCCGCCTGGCGGATCTCCACCGGGCCGCCGCCGCGGCGGACGGCGGCCGTCCAGCTGGCGTCGGTGAGGCTGTAGAGCCACTGCGTGTGCCCGTCGCCGTGGGCCTGGACCGCGTGGGTCACGTCCGGCAGGCGCAGCCCGGCGAGGAAGCGGAACGGGTGCCACAGTTCGTGCGGCGGCCACACGTCGCCCGTGCTGTCCGTGAACGGCAGGCCGTCCGGGTAGCGCGGGACGGCGCGGCGCTGGGCCCGCAGCTTCATGAACGCCACCAGGTCCACGAACGGCCCGCTCGCGCCGCCGCCCGGCCCCACCGTCAGGCGCGCCAGCCCCTCCCACCTGCTGTACGGCGTGCCCCAGGGGGTGAGGATCAGCCCGCCGGGCCTGACCTGGCGTGTCCAGGCGGGGGGTACGCGGCTCAGCCCGGCCGTGGCGATGATCCGGTCGAACGGGGCGGCGTCGGGGGCGCCTTCCGCGCCGTCGCCGACGACGAGGTCCGGGCGGAGGCCCGCGCGGGCGAGTGCCGTCGCGGCGTCGGCGGCCACCCGTGGATCGATCTCGACCGTCGTGACGTTCCGTTCGCCCAGGCGGTGGGCGAGCAGCGCGGCGTTCCAGCCCGTTCCCGTGCCGATCTCCAACACGCGCATGCCCGGCGTCACTTCGAGGGCGCCCAGCATCGCGGCCACCAGCGACGGGCGGGACGCGGAGCTGGTCGCGTCGCGCCCGGGGCCAGGGCCGGTGTGCCGGCCGTCGTCCCACTGGACGACGGCCGGCACGTCCGCGTCCGCCGCGCGCCGCCAGGCCCGCGGGTCCGCCGCGCGATCGGCCACCGTGAAGCTGTCCGTCGCCAGATCGTGCGGCCAGAACACGTCGGGCAGGAACCGGGCGCGCGGCAGTTCGGCGAACGCCCGCTCCCAGCCGGGCGGCACGGGGAACGCGGAGGGCATCTACCGGCCGTCCTCGTCCTGTTCCGACTCGCGGCGCTTTCCGGTGCCCGACGGTGTGTTGCCGTCGCTGGTCGGCTCGGCGTCCGGGACCCACGGCTGGCCCGGCAGCCGGTCGTCCTCAGAACCCTCGTCGCCACCGGCGTGCTTGCCCGCCATACGAAACCCCCTCCTCTGTCGCATTCGAGCACAATCTACGTGTAGCGCGCGGGCGCACGGGAGGCGCGCCGGGAGCACGGCCCGCGCTCGTCCGGGGGTGCGCGCTACGTCGTACGCGCCGGGCGTCTCGGGGTTGTGTGTCGGGGTGCCCCCCGGGACTTCCCTACCGTGGCGCGGGGGGCGCGTCAGGGGGATGCCGGATGGATCGGGGCCGGCGCCGTTGGTGGGATGGCCGTGGGCCGCGCACGGGCGGGGCCCGGTACGGGAGAAGGGACATCACCATGCGTGCAGCGAGGAGGCCGCGGGGCAGAGCCGCCCTGGTCGGTCTGGCCGCCGTCGTCGTCACCGCGTCCACCGGGCTGACGGCCGCCGCGAGTCCACGGGCGGCCGATCCGCTCCAGGACCAGGTGGACGCGGTCCACGCCACCGGGGTGGTCGGGGTGGCCGCCGAGACGACAGGGCCGGGAACGCGCGACAGCGCCCGCGCCGGTACGTCCGTGGCGGGCACCGGGCTGCCGATGCCGCGCGACGGCCGGTTCAGGATCGGCAGCGCCACCAAGACGTTCACCGCCGTCGTGGTGCTCCAACTCGTCGGCGAGGGGCGGCTGTCGCTGGACGACACCGTCGAACGGTGGCTGCCGGGAGTGGTCCGGGGCAACGGGAACGACGGCCGCGCCGTCACCGTGCGGAACCTCCTCCAGCACACCAGCGGTATCCACGAGATCGTGCCGGACATCCCCTCGCTGACCAGCGCGGACGGGTACCGGGCGGAACGGTTCCGCAGCTACAGCCCCGAGGAACTGGTGGACCTGGCCATGCGGTACCCGCCGCCCGACGACTTCACCCCGGGCGAGGACTGGTCGTACTCCAACACCAACTACACGCTCGCCGCGATGATCGTCGAGAAGGTCACCGGCCACAGCTGGGAACGCGAGGTGGGTGACCGCGTCATCCGCCCGCTGGGCCTGCGCGACACGAGCACGCCCGGCACGTTCCCGCTCATCCCCGGCCCGCACGCCCGGAGTTACACCGGCTTCGACGCCGACACCGGCACGGGCGCCGGTACGGATGTCACGGTGCTCGACGCGAGCATGGCCGTCGGCTCCGGCTCGGTCATCAGCACCGCGCACGACCTGAACCGCTTCTGGACCGCCCTGTTCGGCGGCGACCTGCTCGCCCCCGCGCAGCTCGCCGCCATGACGGACACCGTGGACGCGCCCGAACTCGGCGCGCGCTACGGGCTCGGCATCGGCGAGATCCCGCTGTCCTGCGGCGGCAGTTACTACGGCCATCCCGGCGAACTGCTCGGCTACCGCACCTGGGCCGGCGCCACTCAGGACGGCAGCCGCAGCGCCGTCGTGTACGCCACCAGCGACGGCGGCGAGGCCACCCAGGAGGCGATGGGCGCCCTCGTGGACCGGGCGCTGTGCGACGACACCGGTTCCCGGTGAGCGGTGGACGCCCGTAACCGACGTGCCTGGGCGGGGAGTTGTGACTTCCGCGCTCTGCGGGCCAGACGACGGCGCCACCGGATAGTGTCGGCGTGAGGGCGGGGCCCGCCCTCACGCACACGAGCATCCGGGAGGGAGCGAGACGTGGCGACGGATGTCCCCGGACAGCGTGTTCTCGACCTCCTGGACAAGGCGATCGGCGTCCAGGCCCCCCTGGTGCGCAGGAACATCGCCCGTGCCCGTCAGCGGAACCCGGACGCGACACCGGCCCAGGCGATTCGCAGCCTGGAGCGCATGTACGTCAGTGCCTTCACCGGCACGGGCGCCGCGGTCGGCGGGACGGCGGCCGTGCCCGGCGTCGGCACCGGTGTCGCCCTGTCGCTGTCGGCGGGCGAGGCCCTCACGTCCCTCGGCATGAGCACCCTCTTCGTGCTGTCCCTCGCCGAGGTCCACGGCGTTCCCGTGGACGAACTCGAACGCCGCCGGACGATCGTGATGGGCATCATGCTCGGCGAGACCGGCTCCGCCACCGTCGCCAAGGTCGCCGGGCGTACGGGGCGGCACTGGGGGCGCCAGGTCGTCGGCCGGGTGCCCGCCGAGGCGTTGCGGCGGATCAACAGGGCCCTGGGCAGGCACTTCGTCACGAAGTACGGCACCAGGCAGGGGATCATCGTCCTCGGCCGCGTGGCGCCGTTCGGCATCGGCGCGGTGATCGGCGGGAGTGCCAACGCAGCCCTCGCCGCCGCGACCGTGCGTGCGGCTCGCCGCGCCTTCGGCCCGCCCCCGGAGGCCTGGCCGGAGGCCGGGGACCCGCTGGGCTGAGCCGGGCCTACTCCGGGGGCGCCGGGGCGGCGGTCAGGGCGCGTAGTTCGTGGAGTACGGACTCGGCGATCTCCGTGAAGGGGCGGTGTTCGTCGTCGGCGATCCACTGGGTGAAGGCCAGGCCGAAGACGGTGATGCCCGACTGCGCCGCCAGGGACGCCGGGAGGTCGCCGATGCCGCGTGCGCGCAGGGCGTCGGCGAGTGTGGCGGCGAGGCCGGCGAGTTTGAGCAGTTCGCGTTCCTGAAGTGCCGGGTTCCGGTCGATCACGGACTGCCGTGTGCGGGAGTGGGGGCGGCGTTCCTCCGGGAAGAACGCGGCGGCCGAGCGCAGCGCGCGGGTGACGAGCTCGACCGGTGCCGCGCCGTCCGGCGCCGCCGCCACGCCGGAGAGGAACGCGTCGGCGAGCAGCCGCTGCCCGTGGAAGAGCGCCTCGCGCTTGTCGCTGAAGTGGCGGAAGAACGTGCGCTCGGTCAGGCCGACGGCCCTGGCGATGTCCGTGACGGTGGTCTGCTCGAAGCCGCGCGCGGCGAACAGTTCGAGCGCGGCCTCTTGCAGCCGCTCCGCGGTTCCCGGTTCCCAGCGCGCCATACCGAAGAGTGTAGTGATGGCAGTGACTGACGTGGAGAGGTACGGTGATGTCGGTGGCTGACGTCAGTCACCGACATCACCACGCGAAGGAGTCACCCCGATGCATGTCTTCGTCACAGGCGCCTCCGGCTGGATCGGCTACCCCGTCGTCGGCGAGCTGCTCGCCGCCGGGCACGAGGTCACCGGCCTGGCACGGTCCGACGCCTCGGCCGACGCGCTCCGGCGGGCCGGGGCCGCGGTCCGCCGCGGCGATCTCGACGACCTCGACGGCATCCGCGCCGGCGCCGAGACCGCCGAGGCCGTCATCCACCTCGCCAACAAGCACGACTGGTCCGACCCCGCCGTGTCGAACGCCGCCGAGCGCGCCGCCGTACAGACCATCGCGGACACGCTGGAGGGCAGCGGGCGCCGGTTCCTGCTCGCGTCGGGCGTCGCCGGGCTCGGGCAGGGCGGGAAGCCGGCCACCGAGGCCGACGCGTCCCCGGCGCACGGCCCCGACTCGCCGCGCGGCGGCAGCGAGAACCTCGCGCTGGAGTACGTCGACCGCGGCGTGCACACCGTGAGCCTGCGCTTCTCGCCCACCGTCCACGGCATGGGCGACCATGGGTTCATCGCCGCCGTCGCCGCCGTCGCCCGCGAGAAGGGCGTCTCCGGCTACCCGGGCGACGGGACCAACCGCTGGGCCGCCGTCCACCGCGGCGACGCCGCCCGCATGGTCGCGCTCGGCCTGGAGAAGGCCCCGGCGGGCAGCCGTCTGCACGCCGTGGCCGAGGAGGGCGTCCCGACCCGCGCGATCGCCGCGGCGATCGGCCGCGCGTTCGACCTGCCCGTGGCCTCGATCGCGCCGGACGACGTGCAGGACCACTTCGGGTGGATCGGCGCGTTCTTCGGCCGCGACCTGTCGGCGAGCAGCGCCGCCACCCGGGAGCTGCTCGACTGGACGCCCACCGGGCCGACGCTGGTCGAGGACATCGACGCGGGCGCGTACGCGGCGGGCTGAGCGTCACGCGTCCCGGCGCAGGGACCCGGCGGCGGCGCGGTGCGGGGGATGTCACCAGATGAGGGCCAGATCCGGCGACGACTGCCAGTAGGTGACCTGCGCGGAGGAGTCCATGTACTGCTCGCCGTCGGGGAGCGCGACCTCCGTCAGGTCGCCCGTGCCCTGGTCGTCGGGGCCGGAGAACTGGACGCCCAGGCTGGTCGCGATGCGGGTGTCCGGCGCCTCGCCCGTCGGGTCGGAGGTGAGGATCGCGGCGTACGCGGACTCGCCGGGCGCCAGGCCGACGACGGCCTGCGGCGTGCTGTCCTCGATGCGGGGCGTGGGGGCCTGGGCGTCGTCGAAGCGGAGGTAGGGCGCGTACCAGGCGAAGCACGTCTCGGTGCCGGTGTTGGTCGCGGTGAGCAGGACGTGGTTGATCGGGCGCTCGACCGGCGTGACGGTCAGCTGGGTGTTCGCGTCGGTGCAGGGGACGGTGTCCTCGGCGGACTCGCCGGCGCCGCCTTCGAGCGTGCCGTCGCCCGGGGTGCGCGCGCCGGGGTTCTCCTCCGCGCCGTCGCCCTCGGCGCCGTCCGCCGTCGCCTCGTCGTCACTCTCCGGGTCCGCCGGCATCTGCACGCTGGGCGACTGCGGCGCGGTCCCGCCGATGCCGCCCGTCTCCTCGTCGTCCTGGCAGGCGGTGAGCGTCAGTGCGAGGGTGGCGCCGAGGGCGGCGGCGACGGCGCGGAGACGGGTACGGCGGCGGGGGGCGCTGGTGGTCACGATGTCTGCTCTCTCGTCGGTCGGACCGGGCCTGGCTGGCCGGACGACCGCAGCTTGTGCCCGTTCCCGTCCCACCATCCAGCGGGCGCCGCCGGTTCGGGTCGCTGGGACGGTTCCACGGCCCTGACCTGCGTGAACGGCCCCGCCTCGAATGCCGGGACGGGACGCGGCGAACGCGGGAACGCCCTTGGAACGCCGTCAGGGGAGGAGCGTCGCCACCGTCCGGCGCAGCTCCTCCCGGGTGGGCGGCGGGGTGGTGCGGTCGGCGTGGAGGAGGTGGGCCGTGCCGGTCAGGGTGGGGGCCAGGACGTCCACGGCCGCGTCGGCGGGGAGGCGGCCGCGGTCGCGTTCGTCGGCGAGGTACGCGGCGAGGGCGGCCGTCGCCTCGGTGAGCACGGGGATGCCGGCCGGGGTGGTGGCGCGCAGGCGGGCGCGCAGGTCGTCGCGGAAGGTGATCAGGGCGACGAGCGCGACCGTCACCGGGGTGAAGAAGCCGGTGAGGGCGTCCGTGACGTTGCCGGCGACGGTGTCCGTCCCGGCGCGGGCGCGCAGGGCGGTGGCGGCGGCCTCGGCGGGGGCGGCGGCGCGTTCCTGGACGAGGGCGGCGAGGAACGCGTCGAAGTCGGCGAAGTGCCGGTGCAGCACGCCCTTGGCGCAGCCCGCCTCGGTGGTGACGGCGCGGCTGGTCAGCGCGTGCGGGCCGGCGCGGAGCAGGAGGCGCTCCGCGGCGTCGAAGAGCTGGCGTCGCGCGTCGCGCAGGGCCACTCCGGTCGGCATCGCGGGGTCCTTCCGGTTGACGAGTGGGCGCGCGCCCATTCATAGTGGGCGCATGCCCACCCTACCGTCGGAACCCTCCCGCCGCTCCCATGAACTGCGCGCCGTCGCCGAGTCGTTCGGCACGGACGCCGCGCGCTACGACCGCGCCCGCCCCCGCTACCCCCAGGCCCTCGTCGAACGGATCGCCGCCGCAGGACCGGCCGTGCTCGACGTCGGAACGGGCACCGGCATCGCCGCCCGCCAGTTCCGCGCCGCCGGCTGCCGCGTCCTCGGCGTCGAACCCGACCCGCGCATGGCCGGCGTCGCCCGGCGCCTCGGGGCGGAGGTGGAGGTGGCGGCGTTCGAGGAGTGGGAGCCGCGCGGACGCGTCTTCGACGCCGTGGTGGCCGGCCAGGCGTGGCACTGGATCGACCCCGCGGCAGGGGCGGCCCGCGCCGCGCGGGCGCTGCGCCCCGGCGGGCTGCTCGCGCCGTTCTGGAACGTCTTCACCTTCCCCGCCGCGCTCGGCGACGCCGTGGCGGACGTCTGCCGCCGCGCGCTGCCCGGCGCCCCGTTCGACGCCGGGGCGATGGGCCGGGGCGACCTCGGCGCGTACGGCGCGCTGACGGACGCGGCGGCCGCGGGCGTACGGGCGAGCGGCGCGTTCGGCGAGCCCGAGCTGTGGCGCCACGACTGGGAGTGGACCTACACCCGCGACGCCTGGCTCGACCAGCTGCCGACGCAGGGCGCGTTCACCCGGCTCCCGCCGGACGCGCTGGCGGCGGTGCTCGACGGCGTCGGGGCGGCGATCGACGCGGCGGGCGGCTCGTTCACCATGCGGTACGCGACCGTCGCCCTCGTCGCGGCGCGCGGCGCTTGACCTCAAGCGAGCTTGAACTCCTACGGTCTGTCCCATGACCGACCAGCACACCGCCGAGACCGACGCCGAGACCGCAGCCCAGCCCGTCGCCTACTGGACCGGACTCGCGTACGAGGCCACCATCGCGTTCATCCGCGCCGAACAGGCACGACTCGGCTTCACCCAGCCCCAGTACTGGCTGCTCCGCAACCTCTCCCCGCACGACATCTCGCCCGACGGCCACGGCATGACCCTCGCCGCACTCCACGACGCCATGCGCACCTACCTCCGCCCCGAGGACGACCTCGCCGCCGAGGCGGAGGTCCTGCTCGGCCGCGGCTGGCTCACCCGCGACGGCGACGGGCGGCTGTGGATCACCGACGACGGCGAGGCGGCGCGCGCCCGCCTCAAGGAGCACACCCCGCGGATACGCGACCTCATCCACGCGGGCATCGACGACGCCGACTACGTCACCACCGTCCGCGTCCTCCAGCGCATGATCCGCAACACCGGCGGCACCCCGGCCACCTGACCGCACACAAGCGGAAACGCCCCCCGCCCCGGCTCGTGACCGGGTGCGGGAGGCGTTCCCCTGGAGCCCGTGGAAGACTCCGCGCGCCGTTCCTCAGACGGCCGCGACCGTGACCGGCGCCGCCTCCTCCGCGAAGTGGCAGGCGACCGGGTGACCCTGGCCCCGGTCCTTCAGGACCGGTTCCTCCGTGGCGCAGATGTCCTGCGCCTTCCAGCAGCGCGTCCGGAAACGGCAGCCGCTCGGCGGGTCGAGCGGGCTGGGCACGTCGCCGGTGAGGACCGTACGGCGCCGCTTGCGCTCCTTCTTCGGATCCGCCAGCGGAGCCGCCGACAGCAGCGCCTGCGTGTACGGGTGCGACGGGCGCTCGTACACGTCCTCGCGCGTCCCCGTCTCCACGACCTTGCCGAGGTACATCACCGCGACGCGGTCCGAGATGTGCCGCACCACGGACAGGTCGTGCGCGATGAACACGTACGCCACGCCCAGGCGGTCCTGGAGGTCCTCCAGCAGGTTCACCACACCCGCCTGCACCGACACGTCCAGCGCCGACACCGGCTCGTCCAGCACCAGCAGCTTCGGGTTCAGCGCGAGCGCGCGGGCGATGCCGATGCGCTGGCGCTGGCCGCCGGAGAACTCGTGCGGATAGCGGTTGCCGTGCTCAGGGCTCAGGCCGACGAGCGACAGCAGCTCGGCCACGCGCTCCTTGCCGCCGTCCCGGTACAGGCCCTGCACCTTCAGCGGCTCGGCGATGATGTCGTTCACCGGCAGCCGGGGGTTCAGCGAGGCGTACGGGTCCTGGAAGACCATGCCCGCCTTGCGCTGCACCGGGCGCAGCTGGCTCGCCGAAAGACCGGTGATCTCCTGGCCGTCGAACGTGACCGAGCCCGACGTCGGCTTGATCAGCTGGAGCAGGGCGCGGCCCGTCGTGGACTTGCCGCAGCCGGACTCGCCGACGACGCCCAGCGTCTCGCCCTCGTTCACCGACAGGGACACGCCGCTGACCGCCTGGACCTGCCCCACGACACGGCGGATCAGACCGCCGCCGCGCACGGGGAAGTTCACCACCAGATCGGTGACGTTCAGCAGTTCCTTCGTCTTCGTCAGGGTGGTCATCGGCCCTCCTCGGGAGAGCGGAAGAACGCCGTCGCGTCCTCCGCGGCGGCCAGTCGGTCGCTGTGGTGGCAGGCGGCCAGGTGGCCGTCCTGCGTCTCGGTCAGCTCGGGCTCGCTCTCGCGGCACACGTCGGTGGCCAGCGGGCAGCGGGGCGAGAACGGGCAGCCCTTGGGCAGGCTGATCAGCGACGGCGGCGTGCCCTTGATGGGACGCAGCCGCCCGGCGCGTTCGCCCTCCAGGGACGGGATGGAGCCCAGCAGACCGGCGGTGTACGGCATGTGCGGCTCGTAGAACACCTGGTCCGTCGAGCCGACCTCGACCGGCTTGCCCGCGTACATCACGAGCGTCCGGTGCGCCATGCCCGCGATCACGCCGAGGTCGTGGGTGATCATCAGGATCGCCGCGTTGACCTCGTCCTTGACCTCAAGGAGCTTCTCCAGGATCTGCGCCTGGACGGTCACGTCGAGGGCCGTCGTCGGCTCGTCGGCGATGATCACGTCCGGGTCGTTGATGATCGCCATCGCGATCATCACGCGCTGCCGCATGCCGCCGGAGAACTCGTGCGGGTACGCCTTCAGCCGCTTGTCGGCCTGCGGGATGCCGACCAGGTCGAGCATCTCCCTGGCCCGCGCGAGCGCCTGCTTGCGCGGCACGAGGTGGTGCGCGAGCACGGCCTCGGCCAGCTGGTCGCCGACGGTGCGCACCGGGTTCAGCGACGTCATCGGGTCCTGGAAGATCATGGCGATCTTCCGGCCGCGCAGCGAGCGCTGCTCCTTGGGGCGCAGCGCCAGCAGGTCCTGGCCGCGGTACCTGATGCTGCCGCGCACCCGGGCGTTCTTCGGCAGCAGGCCCATGACGGCCATCGACGACACCGACTTGCCCGAGCCCGACTCGCCGACGATGCCGAGCACCTCGCGGGCGTGCAGCGTGTAGTCGATGCCGCGCACGGCGCGCACCAGGCCGTCGTCCGTGGGGAACTCCACCGTCAGGTTCTCGACGGTGAGGATCGCCTCGTCCGACGGCGGCTTGGCCTCCGCGAGCGTGCGGGCGTTGTGCACCTCCTCGGCGGCGTCGGTCACCGGGGTGTCGGCGTCCGGCGCGGGCGCCGGGGTGTTCACGGGGGGGATCATGGAAGACATCAGTCACGCACCCGGGTCTGTCGGGGATCGAAGGCGTCACGCAGGCCGTCGCCGATGAAGTTGACCGACAGCGCGATGGCGATGATGAACGCGCCCGGCCAGTAGAACAGCCAGGGGCGGACGGTCAGAGCCGTGCGGTAGTCGTTGATCTGGCGGCCGAGCGAGGTGTCCGGCGGCTGGACGCCCAGGTCGAGGAACGACAGCGCCGACTCGGTCAGCACGGCGCTCGCGATCGCCAGCGTCGCCGACACGATGATGATGCCCATGGTGTTGGGCAGGATGTGCTTGAAGATGATCCGCCGGGCCGGGGTGCCGACCGAACGGGCCGCCTCCACGTACTCCTTCTCCCGCAGCGACAGCACCTCGCCGCGCACCAGGCGCGCGATCTGCGTCCACAGGCACAGGCCGAGGAAGAGCGCGAAGAGCACGACGCCCTTGCCCGCCACGATGGAGCCGATCAGACCGGCGATCAGCAGCGTCGGGATGGCGATCACGACGTCCGTGACCCGCATCAGGACCGACTCGATCCAGCCCCGGAAGTACCCGGCGGCGGCACCGATGACCGTACCGACGAGCGTCGAGACCAGGCCGACGATGACCGCGATCATCAGCGACACCTGCGTGCCGCGCATGGTGAGCGCGAAGTAGTCGCGGCCGATGTTGTCCTGGCCGAACGGGTGCTCGCCCAGGTGCACGCCGCCGCCGCCGAGGAACGACGGCAGGACCGACAGCGTCGGGCCCGCGTCGCCGCTCACGGAGCCGGTGGCGGTCGGGGACTTGTCCCACCAGCCGGGGATCGGCCCCATGCCGATCGAGCTGACGGACAGCACGACGACCAGGAGGAAGAGGAACATCCCGAACAGGGCGCCGCGGTGCCGGAAGAACCGGCGCCTGATCAGCTGGCCCTGGGATCGGGCGACGATGGTGAGTCCGAGCGCGGCGGCGTCCGCCGCACCCGGTGCCGCCGGGGCCGTTTCCGCCCCGGCCGGCTGCGCGTTGCGCGTCATGGCCAGTCTCCTTTACGACAGGCGGATACGGGGGTCGAGGAAGGCGTACGCGATGTCCGCGACCATGTTGAACACGACGATCGCGCCACCGCTCACGACGTAGAACGCCATGATCGGCATCGGGTCGCCCTGGGCGATGCCCGTGAACAGCAGGTTGCCCATCGCCGACCAGCCGAAGACCTGCTCGGTGACGACGGCGCCGCCGACGATCGTGCCGATGTCGTAGGCGACCAGCGTGGTGATGGGGATCAGGCCGTTGCGCAGGACGTGGCGGGTGACCACGGCGCGCTCGCTCAGGCCCTTGGCCCGGCCGGTGCGCACGTAGTCCTGGTTCATGACCTCCAGCATGCTCGCGCGGGTGTAGCGCGAGTACGTGGCGAGGGAGATCAGGACCAGCGCCAGGGTCGGCAGCGCGAGGTGGCCGAACGAGTCGAGGCCGCTCTCCCAGAACGAGCCGTCGTAGTTCGGCGTCTCGGCGCCCACCGTGGAGATCGGCCGGTTGCCGACCGAGTCGCTGTAGCTCTTGAACGACTGGAGCATCCGGTCCGTGAAGATCACGGCGCCCGCGAACAGGCCGGTGAGGATCGCCGCCGGGATGGCGTTGCGCCGGTACAGGTCGCCGCCGAGGAACCAGCCGAGGGCGAAGCAGACGCCGATCGTCACCAGCGCGAGCAGGACGATCGTGATCAGCTGCGGGTCGTCGAGGACCGGGTCGAGCGCGAAGTACGCGATGATGCCGAGGACCGCGGCGGCCAGGGACGCCTGGAGCGGCGGCTTCCATTCGAGGCCGCTGACCAGCGTCGTGAAGCCGATGGCACCGCCGATCGCGGTGAGCGCGACGACGATGGGGCCGAGGCCGGGGTCGGAGAACCACTCGGTGGCCGACAGCACCCACAGCAGAACCGCCATCGCGGCGGTGGAGCTCACGAAGGCGGTGATGCGGGAGCGGCGGTCGCCGACGACGACGCCGCCGCAGAACAGGCCGGTGATCAACGCGATCCCGCCGATGAACAGCGGTGAGATCTGCGGATCGGCCAGCCAGTCGTTGAAGTCGAGGGCGAGGAACTGCTTCAGCAGCGTGCCGACCCAGAACAGGGGCAGCGAGAAGCAGATGAACGCGATGAACGTCACGGTCTGGTCGAGCGCCGAGTACTGCCGCAGCGCGGATATGACGCCGATCGTGATGCCGATCACGATGGCGAGGACCGTGGCGCCGGTGATGAGCTGGATGGTCGCGGAGAACGCGTTCTCCAGCATGGAATTGACTTCTTGCCCCTGGCGGTTCACGCCGAGGTTTCCGGTGAGGGCGTCGCCGAGCCAGCGCAGGTACCGCAGGAGGATCGGATCATCGAGGCTCATGCGCTCGGTGATGGCGCGGATGGCGCTCTCGCGCGACGAATCGGGAAGCTGGCGTGCTTCGGCGAGCGGGTCCCTGACGTTGGTCGAGAGGATGAAGACCAACACCGAGGCGGCGAGGAAGACCCAGATCGAGACGAAGAGCCGCCGCGCAATGAAGACGAGCATGGTGCGCTGACTCCAGGTTGTTCAGGGGGCGGGGGGCGGACATGGCGGTGGAGGAGCCGCCGGACGCGGAGCGGGGCCGGAGGACTCAGGCCCCCCGGCCCCGCCCGGCGTGTGGATGGTGCTGCACGTGCCGGGTGCTGATGGCGTACGCGTCACGCGGTGTCCGGTGCGGCGGGCCGGCGGGCCGGCCGCACCGGACGGTGCGCTAGGCGTCGATCAGGACTTGCTCCACTGGTCCGCGTTCCAGGTGATGCCGTTCTGGGACGGGTTGGGGATCACGTTCTCCACGCTCTGGCCCCAGGCGGTGATGCCCGGGTGCTGGTACAGCGGGATGGTGACCATGTCCTCCCACAGCAGCGCCTCGACCTGGGCGGTCAGCTCGACGGCCTCGGCCTCGTCGGAGGTGCGCAGGACCTGGTCGAGCAGCTCGTCCATCTCCGGCGAGGAGTAGCAGCCGTTGTTGTTGCCCTTGCCCTCGGGGGAGCACTCGTTGACCGTGCGGAACGTCGAGTTCCAGCCGGCGCGGTCCGAGGAACCGGCCCACGCGAACATGGCGACGTCGAAACGGTTCTGGGCCAGGGCGCCGTTGGTGTCGAAGAAGTCGGCGGCGGGCTGGAAGTCGACGTCGAAGCCGGCCTCGTCACACGCGGACTTGATCAGCGCACCGGCGTCGACGCGGCGCTGGTTCTCCAGGGTGCCGAGGACGACCGTGGTGCCGACCGCGTCCTCCTCCTCAAGGATCTCGCGGGCGCGCTCGATGTCCTGCACGCCGTACTCGTCGATCGTGGCCTGCGAGGCGTCGACCGCCTCCTGGTAGCCCGGGTCCCAGGGCGCGACGTTCCGGACTTCCTTGACCGTGCTGTCCGGGACGACCGGGCGGATCAGGTTCTCGACGAGCTGCTCACGCGGCACGCAGAGCGAGAACGCCTGGCGCAGCGCCAGGTTGTCCGCGAAGACACCGTCGTTGAAGTTGAAGTCGAGGTGCTCGTAGGTGTACTCGTCCGCGACCTCGCTGGCCACGTTGGACGCGGCCTGGATCTGCTGGGCGATGTCCACCGTCGGCTGCGGCTCGATGATGTCCACCTCGCCGTTCTGCAGCGCCTGGACCTGCTCCTCGTCCGGGATCGTCCGGAAGACGATCGACTCGGAGGCCGGCGCCTCGCCCCACCACTCGGGGTTCACGGTCAGCGTGACGGACTGGTCCGGCACGTACTCGGAGACGATGTACGGGCCCGAGGACGGTATGAGGGCCGCGTCCGGCAGGGCGCCGGAGACGAGCCAGCCGTTGTTGTAGAACTCGGCGGCGGCCTCCAGGGCGGACGCGTCGTCGCCCTGGAGGGCGGCGATGAAGTCCTCCTCGGAGGAGAAGCCACCCTGCTCGGACACGACGTGTGCGGGCATGATCGCGTTGTTGCCGTGGCCCGGACCGGCGGTCAGCCAGTCGGCGAACGGCTCGGTGTACTCCAGGGTGAACGACTTCTCGCCGGGCGCGCACTCGGGACGGACGGTGTCCTCGATGCCCTGCGTGCCCACCGCGGAGAAGATGCCGTCGAACGCGCCGGACTGGACGGTCCACCACAGGAGGATGTCGTCGCAGTCGATCGCCGTGCCGTCGGACCACACGGCGGCGTCGTTGATCGTGTAGTTCACGGTCAGCGGGTCGTCGGAGACCTTCTCGAAGGTGCCGAAGTCCTCGTTGGGGACCGGCTGACCGTCTTCGTTGCCGTACGTCCAGAAGCCGGAGATCACCTGCTCCATGACCTGGCCGTTCGCGACGCTGTTCGCGCCCGCGGTGGCGTTGTTCCAGCTCTGCCACGGCTGCGCCATGGCGTAGGTCACGGTGCCACTGGGGCCGCCGGACGCGCCGGTGCTCTCGTCGTCGCCTCCGCTGTCGTCGTCGCTGCTGCTGCAAGCGGAGAGGGCGAGGGCTCCTCCCAGCGCAGCCGCGACGAGCTTCGACGTTCTGCCGAATCGGGTCATCTTCGGGCCTTCCACGGTGTCATGCCTTCTGGTGTGAAGTTGGGCTGAGCTTCCTCACAGAACTGGGCGCGAACAAGTGCGCCCGGGTGACCGTTGTGCAGCCGAGATGTGAAGCACGCTGACCTGTTATCTGCAAAATGGTGGATATCCGTAAAAAGTCGGGCATTCGGCATGTGGCTTCGGGAGTCTCCGCGCGTTGACTTTGCATATCTGTTCGCTATGCGTGCGGGCGGCGGGTGAACAGGTGAGCCACCCTGCCCCCGAGGGGATGGAAACCTGGTGAAGTTGGGCCAAAAGCCTGTGGACCCCCTCTCATCCGTGGTTCGGTGGAGTCGTTGTCTCCGGGGGGCGGGTCTCGCCGCCGCACACCCTCTACTGCGCGCACGCGGGGGCCGACCCATGCTCACCACGATCACCACCACGTTCACCGACACCCGGGCCGGCGACCTCGCCTGGGCGCTCGGCCGGGAACCGCTCCCCTCGCTCGCGACCCTGGAGCTGCGGCTCGCGGGCGTCCGCGTGGAACTGCGGGTGCTGGGGGCGTCGCACCAGGTCCTGCTGGAGGGCGGCGGGGGGCGGTTCTCGGAGACCGTCGCGTGCATGCCGGGCAGCAACACGCCGCTGCCCCTGGGGGTGTCCCGGCGGCTGGACAACTTCGAGTACGAGTTCGCGGCGCGGGTCGAGAGCCTCAGCCCCGGGTCGTTCGCCGGGCGGGCGCAGGAGTTGCTCGCGCTGGTCGCGGAGCATCCGCACGGGCTCGCGGCGATGTTCCCCGGCGATCCGAACGCCTTCACGGCCCTGCTCGCGCAGCGGCGCGGCGGGCAGGTGCACTGGCGGACCTGGCACGCGTACCCGCAGGAGCAGTGCCTCGTCGCGACCCGAACACGCGTGACCGGCGCGACAGATGAGCCGGATTCCACTCCTGTGGGTGACAAGGCGAACCCGAGGTGTGACGTAACGTTCGGTTCATGATCGACACGTACGACACCGAGCGGCCCGCGGCGGACCGCTCTGCGGCGGCCGTGCTGCCCGTGTCGGCGGGGGCGGGACGCTGTGTGGTCCTGGCGGCCGTCTTCGTCTGCGCAGCGTGCGGCCTGGTCTACGAACTGGAGCTGATCGCCCTCGCCGACTACTTCGTCGGCGACACCGTGACGCACACCTCCGTCGTGCTCTCCCTGATGGTCTTCGCGATGGGCATGGGCTCCCTCGGCGCGAAGCGGCTGCGGGCCCGCGCGTCGGCCGGTTTCGGCCTCATCGAGGCGGGGCTCGCGCTCATCGGCGGCTGCTCCGCGATCACCCTCTACCTGTGCTTCCTGCTCTTCGGCGAGGCGCGGCCGGCCATCGTCTGCCTCTCGCTGGCGATGGGCGTGCTCATCGGTGCCGAGATGCCACTGCTGATGACGCTCATCCAGCGCGTCCGCCGGCAGGACGCCGGGCGCGCCGTCGCCGACCTGTCGGCGGCCGACTACGTGGGGGCGCTGCTGGGCGGCCTCGCCTTCCCCTTTCTTCTCCTGCCGATTTTCGGCCAGTTGAGCGCCGCGCTCTTCACGGGTGTGGTGAACGCGCTGGCGGGTGCCCTGCTGGTGCTCTGGCTCTTCCGGGACGACCTGTCCCGCCGCGCCCGCCGGACGCTGCTCGCGCTGAACGCGGCGGTGATCGTCGCGCTGCTGGCCGGGGCCGCCTTCGTCGGCCCGCTGGAGCGGGCCGCCGAGCGGGCGCTGGAGGAGCGCCGGGACGCCGGCACCGGCGTGGAGGGCGCGGCGTGCGATCGACAGATAAGTGATCCGATCACCGTGTGTGGGTAGGCTCCGCGCCATGGCCATGGAGCACGAGGTCTACGTCCCCCTGTCCGCCACCGTCGTGCGCCGCGCGTTCACGGACCCGGTGCGGGTGGCCCGCTGCGTCCCCGGGCTTCAGCTGGCCGCCGGGGAGAAGCCGCCGCCGGACACGCCGGGACCCGACGCGCCGTCCCTGCTGCGCGGCAGGCTGCGGCTGCGCGTCGGCTCCTCCACGATCACCTACCGCGGGACGCTCACCGTCACGGAGCGTGGCGAGGGCGTCGCGGTCGAGGGCAAGGGCGAGGAGGCCAGGGGTGACGGCTCGGTCCATCTGGTCCTGACCGTGGTCCCGCGCCCGGTGGCGGACGGCTCGGGGACGACGCTCGCGTTCGGCGCCACCGTGGACGCCGCCGGGCGGCTGGCCGAGGTGGAGCCCGACCGGCTGGAATCGGTCGGCCGCCGCGTGCTGGACCGTTTCGCCGAGACGCTGGCCGACGAACTGCTGCACGAGTCCGTGACGCCGCCCCCCGGCGGCATCGGCGAGCCGGACGACAACGAACGGGCCATCCCCGGCATCCCGGCCGCGAGCGGACCCGAACCGGAGCCGGGGCACACCCCGTCCGCCGTCGAGCCGGAGGCGGCCGCGCCGCAGGAGGCGCCCGACGAGGAGCTGCGCCCGTCCGACCCGCTCGCCCGCCCGCTCGGCGGCGCGGCGGACCGCGGACCGCTCAACGGCAGCGGCCCCGACGGCGACCCGGCCGCCGTCCACGGCGAGGACGAGCTGATCGACGAACTGGCCGACGACGAGCTGACGCCCGAGGAACTCGCCCTCGTGGAGGACGGCGACCCGGCCGCCGTCGGCGCCGACGCCCCCGAACCCGAGGCGGACTTCGCGCGGCGCACCATGATCGGCCGCAGCGCCGAGGAAGTGGACCACGCCCCGCCGCGCGGCCGGTACGCCCCCGAGCCCGCGCCCGGCCGGGTCGCGGGCCCGTCCGCCGTGCTGCGCTGGGCGGCGCCCGCGGCGGCCGTGGCCGTGGCGGGCGCGGTCCTCGTCGGGGTCCTGCGCCGCCGGTACACGGCGGGCCCCTGAGGCCGTGTCCGGACGACCGGAACCGGCCTGTCTAGGATTTACCTACAGCGGATCGTTATCGTCATGGAGTGACCACCCATGACACCCAGCGCCACGGCGCCGCAGGACAGGCCGGCGCCGCACAGGACAGTGCCGCGTCCGCCGGGGAGATCGTGCTGCGCGCCGGGGACACCGAGCTGACCGTCCGCCCCGACCAGGGCGCCCGGCTCTCGTCCCTGCGGATCGCCGGGACCGAGGTGCTGCGCCAGGGCGACCGGTACGGCTCGTTCGTGATGGCCCCCTGGTGCGGCCGGACGCGGGACGGCCGGTTCACCGACGGCGGCACCGTCCACCAGCTGCCGCGCGACGCGGGCCCGCACGCCATCCACGGCACGGTCAGGCGCCGCGCCTGGCGCACCGTGCGCGCCGACGCCGGCTCGGCCGCCTTCCTGTGCGACCTCACCGACCCCTGGCCCTGGCCGGGACGCGTCACCCAGCTCGTGGAGCTGGCCCCGGACGGCGGCGGGCTGACGCTCACCCTCGGCGTCGAGACGCTGGGCGACTCGTTCCCCGCCCAGGCGGGCTGGCACCCCTGGTTCCTGCGGGCGCTCGCCCCCGGCGGCCGTGACGTGGAGATCGGCTTCGACGCCGCGTGGCAGGAGGAGCGCGGCGAGGACCATCTGCCGACCGGTCGGCGGATCGCCCCGGAACCCGGCCCGTGGGACGACTGCTTCGGCATGCCGGACGGCGTGGACGTCACCCTCACCTGGCCGGAACTGCTGGAGCTGAAGGTCGCCAGCCGCGCCCCCTGGGCCGTGGTCTACGACGAGATGGCCGAGGCCGTCTGCGTCGAGCCGCAGTCCGGGCCGCCGGACGGGCTCAACAGCGCGCCGCGCCGGGTCACCGAGCTGGAGCCGCTGGAGATCTCCACCACCTGGACATGGCGCTCCCTGGCGCCCTGACGGGGGACGGCGTCCCGCGCCGGACGGCCTGGCATAGGGTCTCGTGCCATGAGCGTGCGTGATGAGCTGCTTGAGCAGATCAAGGAGAAGGCCGTCGTCGAGGGCAGGGTCGTGCTCTCCTCGGGCCGCGAGGCCGACTGGTACGTGGATCTGCGCCGGATCACGCTGGACGGCGAGGCCGCGCCGCTGGTCGGCCGGGTGATGCTCGACCTCACCGCCGATCTGGACTACGAGGCGGTGGGCGGTCTGACGCTGGGCGCCGACCCGGTCGCCGCGGCCATGCTGCACGCGGCGGCGGCGCGCGGACGCCGGCTGGACTCGTTCGTCGTGCGCAAGACCGAGAAGACGCACGGCCTCCAGCGCCGGATCGAGGGCCCCGACGTCGCGGGCCGCCGGGTGCTGGCCGTGGAGGACACCTCCACCACCGGCGGCTCGGTCCTGACCGCCGTCACCGCGCTGCGGGAGGCGGGCGCCGAGGTCGTGGGCGTCGCGGTGATCGTGGAACGCGGCGCCGCCCCGGCCGTCGAGCAGGCCGGGCTGCCCTACTACCGGGCCTACGACCTCGCCGACCTCGGCCGGGCGTGACCCCAGCCGGCCCACCGTCCCCGGGGGCGCGACGCGCCGGTACCCACCTGCGGTGATCACGGACGGTAGTTGTTTCACGTGAAACGGCTCCCGGGGCGCCCGGGTCGCGACCGGCCGTCTGGGAGGATAAGCGCGACGATGACGTCGTTCTCCAGGCTCCCCTGATCTCCAGAGCCGTCGCACCGTACACATCAAGGAGCGGACAGATGCCCATCGCGACCCCCGAGGTCTACAACGAGATGCTCGACCGGGCGAAGGCAGGCCAGTTCGCCTACCCGGCCATCAACGTCACCTCGACGCAGACCCTGCACGCCGCCCTGCGCGGCTTCGCCGAGGCGGAGAGCGACGGCATCGTCCAGATCTCCACCGGCGGCGCCGAGTTCCTCGGCGGCCAGTACAGCAAGGACATGGTCTCCGGGGCGTCGGCGCTCGCCGAGTTCGCGCACATCGTGGCCGAGAAGTACCCCGTCAACGTCGCGCTGCACACCGACCACTGCCCCAAGGACAAGCTGGACGGCTATGTCCGGCCGCTGCTCGCCCTCTCCAAGGAGCGGGTGGACCGCGGGGAGAACCCGCTGTTCCAGTCCCACATGTGGGACGGCTCGGCGGAGACCCTCCAGCACAACCTGGAGATCGCCGAGGAGCTGCTCGCCCTCGCCGCCGCCGCCCGCATCGTCCTTGAGGTCGAGATTACCCCGACCGGCGGCGAGGAGGACGGCGTCACCCACGAGATCAACGACAAGCTCTACACCACCGTCGACGACGCCGTCCGCACCGCCGAGGCCCTGGGCCTGGGCGAGAGGGGCCGCTACCTGCTGGCCGCGTCCTTCGGCAACGTCCACGGCGTCTACAAGCCGGGCAACGTCGTCCTCCGCCCCGACCTGCTGAAGGACCTCCAGGAGGGCGTGGCCGAGCGCTTCGGCAAGCAGTCCCCGTTCGACTTCGTCTTCCACGGCGGCTCCGGCTCCTCCGAGGAGGAGATCGCCACCGCCCTGGGGAACGGCGTGGTCAAGATGAACCTGGACACCGACACCCAGTACGCGTTCACCCGCCCGATCGTGGACCACGCCTTCCGTAACTACGACGGCGTCCTCAAGGTGGACGGCGAGGTCGGCAACAAGAAGGCCTACGACCCGCGCAGCTGGGGCAAGCTGGCCGAGGCGGGCATGGCCGAGCGCGTCACCCAGGCGTGCGCCCACCTCCGCTCCACCGGCACCCGCCTGAAGTAGGCACGCCCGCCGCGGGTCCGGGACGCCGCCGCCGCGGTCCGGGACGTGGGGCAGACTGGACGGCATGGCCATTCACGAGAACCTGCTCGGGGGCCCGCCCCCGACCCATCTGCCCGACGACCCGGAGCCGCGGGGCCTGCTCGCCGCCGGCACGGCCCCGGCCGAGGTGGCCGCCGCCCACCCGGCGTCCTCCCTGGCCTGGGCGCAGCTGGCCGACGACGCGTTCGCGGACGGCCGCACCGTCGAGTCGTACGCCTACGCGCGGACCGGCTACCACCGCGGCCTGGACGCGCTCCGGCGCAGCGGCTGGCGCGGCACCGGCCCCATCCCGTGGGAGCACGAGCCGAACCGCGGCTTCCTGCGCGCCCTGCACGCCCTCGCCCGCGCCGCGCAGGCGATCGGCGAGGAGGAGGAGTTCAAGCGCTGCGCGCAGTTCCTCCGCGACAGCTCGCCCACCGCGGCCGACACGCTGTCCTGACGCACACCACGGCCGTTCGAGGCGCCCCGCCCCCCGTCGGGCGGGGCGCCTTGTCGCGTGCGGGACCGTACGCTGGCGGGGGAGGAGGCAACAACGATGTCGCACCCCGACGCACACCCCGATGCCCCGCGCCCGGACACCACCGGGCCCACGCTCGACTTCGGAGCGGACGCCACGCCCTACGAGGACTACGTCCACGCCGAGACCCTGACCCACCTCCAGCAGACGCTCACCGACGACCCGGGCGAGCCCGCGTTCCTCATCACCACACAGGTGATGGAGCTGTGGTTCACGCTGCTCGTCCACGAGTGGCGCACCGCCTGTGCCGCGCTGCGCGCCGGTGACATGCCCACCGCGCTCGCGGCACTCGACCGGTCCGCGCACGAGCTGCGGGCGCTCAACGCGTCCTGGGAGCCCCTGGCACGCCTCACGCCCCGCCAGTTCAACGCCTTCCGCCCCGCGCTCGGCGACGGCTCCGGCTTCCAGTCCGCGATGTACCGGCGCGTGGAGTTCCTGCTCGGCGAGAAGTCCGCGTCCCTGCTCGTGCCGCACCGGGGCAGCCCCCGCGTGCACGCCGAGCTGACCGAGGCGCTGCACGAGCCGAGCCTCTACGACGAGGCGCTCGCCGTCCTCGCCCGCCACGGCCTCGCCATCCCGCCCGAGGTGCTGGAACGCGACCGCACCGCGCGGTACGAGCCGCACCCCGCCGTCGAGGCCGCCTGGCAGCGCGTCTACGCCGAGGAGACCCCGCCGCTGCTGCCGCTCGGCGAGGCGCTCACCGAGGTGGCGGAACTGGTCTGGCGCTGGCGCAACGACCACCTGGCCGCCACCCGCCGCGCGATGGGCGGCAAGCAGGGCACCGGCGGCTCGGCCGGGGTCGCCTGGCTGGAGAAACGGGCGCGCCAGCCGGTCTTCCCCGAACTGTGGACGGCGCGTGGCCTCGTCTGATCCCATCGGTTCCCATGGCTGAACCGACAGCTCCCGAACCGACTGCGCCCGACCCGACAGCGCCCGACCCGACACCCGACGCGCGGGCCGCCGCGCTCGACGCCGCCGATCCGCTGCGCGACCGGCGCGCCGCGTTCGTCCTGGACGACGACACCGTCTACCTCGACGGCAACTCGCTCGGCGCCCTGCCCCGCGCCGTCCCCGGGCGCCTCGCCGAGGTCGTCACGCACGAGTGGGGGCGGCTGCGCATCCGCTCCTGGACGGAGTCCGGCTGGTGGACCGCGCCCGAACGGGTCGGCGACCGCATCGCGCCGCTCGTCGGCAGCGGCCCGGGGCAGGTCGTCGTCGGCGACTCGACCAGCGTCAACCTGTTCAAGGCCCTGGTCGCGGCCGTGCGCACGGTGCCCGACGACCGGGACGAGATCCTCGTGGACGCCGCGTCCTTCCCCACGGACGGCTACCTCGCCCGGTCCGCCGCCCGCCTCACCGGCCGCGCCCTCCGCCCCGTCCCCGCCGGGGGGATCGCGGCGGCGGCCGGCCCGCGTACGGCGGTGGCGCTGGTCAACCACGTCGACTACCGCACCGGCGAGCTGCACGACCTGCCCGGCATCACCGCCGCCGTCCACGCGGCGGGCGCCCCCGTCGTCTGGGACCTGTGCCACAGCGCGGGCGCCGTCCCCGTCGGGCTCGACGCGCACCGCGTGGACTACGCCGTGGGCTGCACCTACAAGTACCTCAACGGCGGCCCCGGCGCCCCCGCGTTCCTCGCCGTGCGCCCCGACCGCCTCGCCGCGTTCGACTCACCGCTGCCCGGCTGGAACTCGCACGCCGACCCGTTCGCCATGGCCGCCGACCACACCCCGGCGGACGGCGCGGCGCGCGGCCGCGTCGGCACGCCCGACATCCTGTCGCTGCTCGCGCTCGACGCCGCCCTCGACGTCTGGGACGGCGTGGACATCGCCGCCGTCCGCGCCAAGAGCCTCGCCCTCACCGACTTCTTCCTCGACCGCGTCGCCGCCGAACTGCCGCCCGGCACCGCCCCGTCCGTCACCCCCGCAGACCACGCGCGGCGCGGCAGCCAGATCGCCCTGCGCCACCCGGACGCGGCGGCCGTGACGCAACGCCTGATCGCGGCCGGCGTCGTCGGCGACTTCAGGCCGCCTGACCTGCTGCGCTTCGGCTTCACGCCGCTGTACACCTCGTTCGCCGACGTCCTGCGCGCCGTCCGCGTCCTGCGGCGCGTCACCCTGGGCGCGGAGGGGTGACGGCCGGGGGCGTGCCGCAGGACGACCTGGAGCTGGCCGAGCTGCTGACCCCGCCGCCCGGCGGCACCGGCGCGCCCGACCGCACGCTGCGCTACGGGCCGCACCCCTCACAGGTCGTGGACCTGTACGGCGGCCCCGGCGCGCCCGGCGTCGTCCTGCTGCACGGCGGCTTCTGGCGGGAGGCGTACGACCGGACGCACCTCGTCCCGTTCGCCCGCGCGCTGGCCGGGCGGGGCACCGGGGTGGCGCTCGTGGAGTACCGCCGCGTGGGCGGGGGCGGCGGCTGGCCCGCGACGCCCGACGACGTGACGGCCGCCCTCGACGCGCTCGCCGCGCTCCCCGGCGCCCGCCCCGCCGTCCTCGCCGGGCACTCGGCGGGCGGCCACCTCGCCCTGTGGGCCGCCGCCCGGGACACCGGGCGGGTGGCGCGGACCGTGGCCGTCGCACCCGTCGCCGACCTGGCCCGCGCGCACGAACTGCGGCTCAGCCGGGGCGCGGTCGCGGAACTGCTCGGCGACCGCACGGCCGCACTCCTGCCCCTCGCCGACCCGATGGCCCTGCCACGGCCGCCCGCGCCCGTCCTGCTGGTCCACGGCACGGCGGACGGACAGGTGCCGCCGCACCTGTCCGAGTCGTACGCGCTGCGCCACGACGCCCGACTCGTACGGCTGCCGGACGTCGGGCACTACGCGCCGTTCACCCCCGGCACACCGGCCTGCTCCTGGCTGCTGTCGGAGGTCATGGGCGGCGGGAGCGTGCCGGTCAGCCGGGCGTAGGCGACGATGTTCGAGTCGTAGCCGCCGTCCTGCGTCCACCGGCCGCCGCAGGTGATCAGGCGCAGCTGCGGCGTGCCGACCGCGCCGTACACGCGCTCGTCGGGGAAGTCGCTCTTCGGGTACTGCTCGACCGAGTCCACGGTGAACACGGCGGTCTGGCCGTCCTCGCGTTCGATCTCGATGTTCTCGCCCGGCCTGAGCTGCCCGAGCCCGGCGAACGCGGCGGGGCCCGTGTAGGTGTCCAGGTGGCCGACGACGATGGCCGCGCCCTGCTCGCCGGGCGAGACACCGCCCGAGTACCAGGCGGCGCGCATCGCGTCCTCCTCGGCGGGCGACGGCGGGCCGCCGTCCGTGCCGAGCGCCGCGCCGAAGACCTCCACGTCCGTGCCGAGCTGCGGGATGTGGATGCGCTCCGGCACCGACCTGGCCAGCGGCGGGGCGACGAAGGCGGACGGCTGCCCGACCGCCCCGAGGTCGGCCGTCGAGCCCGCGTCGGGCGCGGCGCCCGGCGCGTCCACCGCGCCCGGCCTGGACACGCCGTCCGCGATGTCGCTGGACGAACGCGCCTCCCGCACGCCCGCGTCGTCCGGGCCGGTCGCGAGCAGCCCGGCCACCACGGTCGCGGTGACCGTCGCGACGGCGGCGAGTGTCTCCCAGCGGCGGGTGCGCAGGGCGAGGCGCTGGTGGCGCGTGGCGCGTCTGCCGCTGCGCTTCGCCTTGCGGGCACGGCGTGCCTTGGCCGCCGCCTTGGCGCGGGCGCGGACGGCGGGGCCGTGGCGGCGTGCCAGGCGTACGGCGCGGACGGCGACCGCGATCCAGCCGAGGCGGCCCGCCAGGCGGGGCGCGACGCGGAAGGCGACGCGGCGGCCGAGGCGGCTGCCGATGCCGGGGAGGCCGAGGAGGAGGATCTGGAGGGCGATGAACAGGGGCGCGGGGACGCGCCGCCTGCGCGCCGCCCCGGCCTGCGCGGGGACGGGCGCCTCGGCGGTCCGGGGCTTGGCAGGCTGCGTGTTCTCGGTCTGGGCGGGGGCCTGGGGCGTGGCGGGCGTGGGCTTCG
Organism: Streptomyces sp. MS19; assembly: GCF_047200595.1. Taxonomy (NCBI): domain Bacteria; kingdom Bacillati; phylum Actinomycetota; class Actinomycetes; order Kitasatosporales; family Streptomycetaceae; genus Streptomyces; species Streptomyces sp. MS19. The sequence continues at coordinate 97,286 of NZ_JBJZOH010000011.1, forward strand.
CGGGGGTGGCCTGGGCCTCCGGCCCGGCCTTGCGGTGACGGCCGGCACCGGGCGCCGGGGCGTGCCGTCCCGCCGGGGCCGGTGCGGCGGGGCCGCCCGCCTTGCGGTGGCGTCCCGGCCGTTCGGCCGCGCCGGTGGGCTTCTTGCCCGGCCCGGCCGCGTGCCGGGGCCCGCGCTTCGCCGGGGCCGCCGCCTCGGGGACGGCCGCGCGCCGCAGGCCGAACCGGCTCCTGCCGCGCGGCTTCGGGGACGTGCCGGGCGGCGGCGCGAGGACGGGCACGGCGCCGTCGCTCCGCGACCCGGGCTTCTCCCCCGCCGAGGCGGGAACGGTGGGCGCCGCCTGGGGAGCAGCGGACGGCGCCAGCGGAACGGGCGCCGCCTCGCCGCCCTTGCGGCGCCTGAGCCACCGGCGCTTCCCGCCGTCGTCGGCCTTCTCGGCCTTCTCGGCCTTCGCCGCGTCCGCCGCGCGCCCGGCCGGTGGCGTGACGGCCCGCTTCCCGCCGCGCTCCGACGGCGCGGTGCCAGGCGTCTTCGCACGGTCGCTCGTTCCTGCCGCACGCCCGGGGGGAGGCGCGGCGGAAGCGCTGCCGCGCGGCTTGTCCGCACCGGCTTCTCGCGTGCCGGAGCCCTGGGGGTCTTCGGCGTGCTGCGCCCGACCGGTGTCGGCGTCTGCCGCCGGGCCCGTGGCGTCGCTGGACCCGCGCGCGGAGCGGGGCGTCCTCGCCGCGCCGCTCGGGGGCGTGTCCGCACCGGTCTCGTGCACGTCGGAGTTCCGGCAGCCTTCGGCGTTCCGTGCCGGTGCCGCGTCGGCGTCCGCCGCACCTCCCGCAGGAGGCGTGTCGGGCCCGCCGCCTCGCGGTTCGTCCGCACCGGCGCGCTTCGGGCGTCGGGGCCGGGAGGTCTTCTCCACGTCCGGGCCCTGTCCGTCTCCGGCGCGCCGTGCCGGTGCCGCGTCGGCGTCCGCCGCACCTCCCGCAGGAGGCGTGTCGGGCGCGCCGCCTCGCGGCTTGTCCGCACCCGCCGCACCGTCCGCACGGGATGCCGGGCCGGGGCGCGTCCTGCGTGCGGCGTGTGGTGTCTTCGCCGTGTCCGGCGCCCCGGTGCGCTGCGTGCGCCGGGGCTGGGAGGCCTTCCGCGCGTCGTCGGGGCCCTGCCCGCCGTCGGCGCTCCGCGCCCGTGCCGCGTCGGCGGCGGGCGTCGCCGTCCGCCGTCCCGGCAGGGGTGTCGGCGCCGGGGGCGGTGTCAGGCGCCGGGCGCGGCGCGGGCGCTTCCCCGCGTCCGGGAGGAGCTGCCCCCCGGTGAGGGGCTCGGGGTCTCTGCGCGGCCCGAATGACAGGCGGGACCGGCGCCCCGGGGTGTCCCCGGGGGCACCGTTCCGCATGTTCCGCGGCACCCGCAGCGCTCGCGGCCTCCGCAAGAGCCGCAGGAACTCAGGCACGTCGCTGCTCCTCAGTAGTGGTTTCCGGTGGAGCGGCGGCGGCGCGCCAGGAAGACGTAGCCCGCCGAGCCCGCGATGGCGACCGCGCCACCGACCGCGAGCGCCGTGGCCTGCGTGCCGCCCGAGGTGCCGGAGCCCTGGTTCGACCCGCCGAAGCCGGCGGCGGCGCCACCGCTGGGCGTGGCCGAGGTGAAGGTGAAGTTGGTCGTCAGCGTCGTGCCGTCGTTGCAGCGCACGGTGACGGGGTAGCTGCGGCCGGTCTGGAGGCCGCTGGACTTGATGCGGCCCGTGCCCGTCCACTGGTTGCCGCTGGTCTGCCGCAGGGTGATCTTCTGCTGGAACGCGTCGGAGGTGGCCGAGCCGCTCGGCTGGCAGGTGACCCGCACGGTGACCGAGGTGTTCGGGCCGCCCGAGCTGGGCGAGATCGAGATCGGGGACGTGTTCCAGGACGGCTTGTCGTCGTCGTGGGCGAGGGCGGGGGCCGCCGGTCCCAGCGCGAGCAGGGCGGTGGCGGTGGCGGCGGCGAGCCTGCGCGCGCCACGGGAACGCGGGTTCCTGATGGACGTCTTCATGGACGCTGTTCCTCCGGGTCGTCTGCCGCACGCGAGAAGGCGTGACGGCCTGTGACCTATGCGAACAGCGTGTGACCGGGAGCGCATCCGGAGTGCGTCCCTGCGGGTGCCGGACCGCCCTCCTGGAGCATCGGACGGTCCGGCGCGCGGGCGCGGCGCCCGCCCCCGGCGTCACTTCATGTCCACGTCCCTGCGCCGCAGTCCGGCCAGTCCCGCGGCGATCAGGCACGCGGCGACGGCGGTCAGCAGCGTCAGCGGCAGCCAGCGCCACTCGGCGGCCGGCACCTGCGGCACATGGCCGATCGGCGACAGGTCGCCCAGCACGTCGGGCAGGCTCAGCAGCTCGCCCAGGTAGACGGCGAAGAACGCGTACGCCGGTACGGCCCAGGCCGCCGCCGACGCCTTCGGCAGCCAGCCGTACAGCACCAGCGCCGCACCCGCCGTCACCCACAGCGCGGGCGCGTACGCGAGCGAGGCCAGCGTCAGTTCGCCGAACAGCGACCAGTCGTCCGCCGACGCCGCCCCCGACAGCCCGAAACCGGCGCCCGCGAGCAGCATCACGAGCGTGCCGCCCGTCAGCGCGACCGCCAGGTGCGACCCGGCCCACCGCGCGCGGGACAGCCCGGTGGCGAGAACGGGTTCCGCCCGCCCCGCGCCCTCCTCGCCGCGCAGCCGCAGCACGGCCTGCACGACGTACAGCGACGCCACGATCGCGAGGACGCTCATCACGACGGACGCGAACGCCTCCAGCAGGCCGGAGCCGCCGAGCCGCAGCACCGACTCGCGCAGCCGCTCGTTCTCCGCCAGCAGGTCGTCCGCGTCGCCGAGCACCGAGCCGTACATCAGGCTGAACAGCAGCGCGCCCGCGGCGAATCCGGCGAGCACGCCCCGCTGGAGCCGCAGCGCGAAGCCGACGGGCCGCAGCAGCCCGGCGGACGCCTCGGGCCGCCCCGGGCGCGGCGGGCGCAGGCCCGCGCCGACGTCGCGGCGGGTGCTCAGCGCGTACGCCCCCGCCGCCGCCGCGACGGCGAGCGCCACGGCGGGCAGCAGCGGCCACCACCGGTCGTCCACGTACACGTACGTCCGCTGCGCCCAGCCGATCGGGGACAGCCAGGAGAACGCGTCCGCCCCCACGTCGCCCACCGCCCGCAGGGCGAACGCCAGGCCGAGCGCGCCGAGCCCGAGCCCGCTCGCGCCGCGCGCGAACGGGCTGATCTGCGCCCCCACGGCGGCCAGCCCCGCGAAGACCACCCCGGACGCCGCGCAGGCCGCGCCGTACAGCAGCGAGCCGCCCGCCGTGACGCCCTCGGCGTCCGCCCCGGCCATCCCCGCCGCGAGCAGCGCGCCCACGGCGAGCGACGCGCCGACCGCGACCGTCAGCGCCGCCGTCAGGTGGGCGTGACGGCCGACGGCGGCGGCGCGCAGCAGTTCCGCGCGGCCCGTCTCCTCCTCGGCACGGGTGTGCCGGACGACGGTCAGCACGCTCAGCACGCCCACGGCGAGCGCGAGGTAGCCGAGCATCTGCTGGCCCATCATGGGGCCGTACGTGTAGTCCCCGGCCAGGTAGCGCTCGGGCCCGGTCATGGCGAGTCCGGCCGCGCCGCCCATGGTCTCGGCGAGCCCGGCGCGGGCCCCGGCGTCCGCGTACTCGGTGGTCAGGCTGGACAGCGTGAGGCTGTTCACGGCCCACAGCGCGGCGATCCACACGGGCAGCCGCACGCGGTCGCGGCGCAGCGCGAAGCGCAGGAGGACGCCGGTGCCCGCGAGTGCGCCGCCCGCGCGCCGTGGCGGGGCGGCGACGGTGGGCCGTGGCGCGGTGGCGGGGGTGGTGGCGGCGGTCATCGGGCGGCCTCCGCCGGTTCGCGCAGGTCGTCGCCGTAGTGCCGCAGCATCAGTTCCTCCAGCGTCGGCGGGTGGCTGACGAGGCTGCGGATGCCGAGGGCGGACAGCGCCCGGACGACGCCGTCGAGGTGGGCCCCGTCCACGGTGAGGCGCACGCGGCCGTGTCCGGCCCGTACGTCGTGCACGCCGGGGAGGTCCCCGAGCCCGTCGGCCGGGCGCTCGGTCTCGGCCTCGACGGTGGTGCGGGTGAGGTGGCGGAGGTCCTGGAGCGTGCCGGACTGCACGGTGCGGCCGAGGCGGACGATGCTGACCCGGTCGCACAGCTTCTCGACCTGGGCCAGGATGTGGCTGGACAGCAGGACCGTCCTGCCCGCCGCCTTCGCCTCGGTGATGACGTCCTGGAAGACGACCTCCATCAGCGGGTCGAGCCCGGCGGTCGGCTCGTCGAGCAGGAGCAGTTCGGCGTCGGAGGCCAGGGCGGCGACGATGGCGACCTTCTGCCGGTTGCCCTTGGAGTAGGTGCGGCCCTTCTTGCCGGGGTCGAGGCCGAAGCGCTCGACCAGTGCGTCGCGCCTGGCCCGGTCGAGGCCGCCGCGCAGCCGCCCGAGGAGGTCGATGGCCTCGCCGCCGGTGAGGTTCGGCCACAGTTCGACGTCGCCCGGCACGTAGGCCAGCCGCCGGTGCAGCGTGACGGCGTCGTGCCACGGGTCGCCGCCCAGCAGGGAGACGGAGCCCGCGTCGGCGCGCAGCAGGCCGAGGAGGACGCGGATGGTGGTGGACTTCCCGGCGCCGTTGGGGCCGAGGAAGCCGTGGACCTCGCCGGTGCGGACGGTGAGGTCGAGCCCGTCGAGGGCGCGGGTGCGGCCGAAGGTCTTCACCAGGCCGGAGACGGCGATGGCGGGGGGTGCCTCTGTCATGCGACAAGCCTAGGCTTCGTTCACAGATTTCTGAAGTTAAGAAAATGACAAGTGTGCCGGACGCTCCGGAGGGTGGCAGGATGAACGGGTGATCGATCCTCACCCGACGCCGTCAGGCGACGCCGGGCCGCATCCCGGCGAGGACGCGTACCCGGCGGCCGTCGCCGCGTTCGTGGAGCGCTTCGCGGCGGATCTCACCGAGGCCGGGATGCCCCGCATGCCCTCCCGCGTCTTCGCCTGCCTGCTCGTCTCGCGGGACGGCGCGCTCAGCTCGGCCGACCTGGCGCAGCGGCTGCGTATCTCCCCGGCCGCCGTCTCGGGCGCGATCCGCTACCTCGCGCAGGTCCGCATGGTCAGCCGCGAGCGCGAGCCGGGGTCGCGCCGCGAGCGCTACCGGCTGCTTCCCGACGTCTGGTACGAGGCCATCGCCAGCCGGGACACCGATCTGCTGCGCTGGGTCGGCACCCTCAAGGAGGGCGCGCGCACGGCGGGCGAGGACGGCCCGGCGGGGCAGCGGCTGACGGAGACGGCGGAGTTCCTCCAGTTCCTCATGGACGAGCTGCGCGGCGTCCTGGAGCGCTGGCGCGTACGCCAGGCGGAGCGCGGCGGGGCGTGACGGGGCGTAACGGAGTGTGATGGAGTGTGACGCCCGGACGGGCGGCGTGCGTCAGCCCGACAGCGCCCCCTCGGCCGCCGGTGCCGGGACCGTGAGCCGCAGCGCCTTCGGCCGGACGGTCCAGGTCCGCGCCTCGGTCGGCCCCAGGTCCACCGCCCCCGCGCGGTAGCTGAACGCGGCCCCCGACACCGTCACCGACCGCACCCGCACCCGTACGTCCGCCGCCTGACCGCGGCACGGCCGGACCACCACCTCCGCCAGGCCGTCCGCCGGACGCACCGACACCCCCGCGACCGGCCGGTCCAGGTCCGCGAGCACCCGCCCGTCCGCCTCCACCCGCAGCCGGTGCCGCCCGGGGCGCGTGCCGCGCTGCCACAGCCGGGGCCGCCGCGCCGGGATGCCCAGCGGGCCCGGTACCACGCCGCCGGCGTCGTCGAGCAGCAGGTCCACGCGCCGTTCACCCCCGCGCAGCACCGCGCGCGACGCCGCCACCGGATCGGTCGGCACCCCCAGCGTCCGCGCCACCGCGAGCAGCGGCACGGGCCCCACCGGCACCATCGCCAGCGGCCCGCCCGCCACCGCCGGGCCCGCGCCGTCACCGTCCCGCAGCAGCAGCGCGAGCGCCGCCAGCAGCGTACGGTCGTCCCCCACGATCACCACCCGGTGACTGCCCCGCCTGGCCAGCACCCGCTTCATGGCCTGCGGCTGGTCGAGCACGCAGACCTTCACCACGCTCGCCCCCGCGCACAGCACATCCCTGGCGATCCGCACCGATTCCCCGTCCGTCCGCCGGGCTGTCGGGTCGATGACGATGAGCACCTGACTGTTCGCCTCCCGGCTGCGTCTCCCGTAAGCTCTCTTTGCAAGAGCCCCTGCCGCGATTGCGTCAGGGGTTTCGTCGATCCGGGGCAGCCCTTGCGTAGATGCCCCGCTCGGAAGGGGTGTACGCCTGTGCCCGCACTTGTGCTGCTCGGTGCCCAGTGGGGTGACGAAGGCAAAGGCAAGGCGACCGATCTGCTCGGCGGGTCGGTGGACTACGTGGTGCGTTACCAGGGCGGCAACAACGCGGGCCACACCGTCGTCGTCGGCGACCAGAAGTACGCGCTCCACCTGCTGCCGTCCGGCATCCTCTCGCCGGGCTGCACCCCCGTGATCGGCAACGGCGTGGTGATCGACCCGAGCGTCCTGCTGTCCGAGCTGGCCGGGCTGAACGAGCGCGGCGTGGACACCTCACGCCTGCTGATCAGCGCCAACGCGCACCTGATCACCCCGTACCACCAGACGCTCGACAAGGTCTCCGAGCGCTTCCTCGGCAAGCGGAAGATCGGCACGACGGGGCGCGGTATCGGCCCGGCGTACGCGGACAAGATCAACCGGCAGGGCATCCGCGTCCAGGACTTGTTCGACGAATCGATTCTGCGCCAGAAGGTCGAGGCCGCGCTCGACCAGAAGAACCAGCTGCTCGCCAAGCTCTACAACCGCCGCGCCATCGCCGCCGAGCAGGTCGTCGAGGAACTGCTGGGCTACGCCGGGCAGCTCAAGGGCTATGTCCGCGACACCGCGCTCGTCCTCAACGACGCCATCGACGAGGGCAAGGTCGTCCTCTTCGAGGGCGGCCAGGGCACGCTGCTCGACGTGGACCACGGCACGTACCCGTTCGTCACCTCCTCCAACCCGACGGCCGGCGGTGCCTGCACGGGCACCGGCGTCGGGCCGACGAAGATCACGCGCGTCATCGGCATCCTCAAGGCGTACACGACGCGCGTCGGCGCCGGGCCGTTCCCGACCGAGCTGTTCGACGAGGACGGCGAGCGGCTGCGCAGGATCGGCCACGAGTACGGCGTGACGACCGGCCGCGACCGGCGCTGCGGCTGGTTCGACGCCGTCATCGCCCGCTACGCGACGCGGGTCAACGGCCTCACCGACTTCTTCCTCACCAAGCTCGACACCCTCACCGGCTGGGAGCGCGTCCCCGTCTGCGTGGCGTACGAGATCGACGGCCGCCGCGTCGAGGAACTCCCGGCCAGCCAGACCGACTTCCACCACGCGAAGCCGGTCTACGAGTACCTGCCCGGCTGGAGCGAGGACATCTCCAAGGCCCGCAGCTTCGACGAACTCCCGGCCACCGCCCGGAGTTACGTCCGCACCCTGGAGGAGCTGTCCGGCGCGCCGGTCTCCGCGATCGGCGTCGGCCCGGGGCGCGAGGAGACGATCCAGATCAACTCGTTCCTGTCCTGACCCGGACGGAAACGCCGGACGGGCCGGGCCCTTGAGGTGCGTACACCTCCAGGACCCGGCCCTTGCCCGTCGTGCGCCGTGCGCCGTGCTCAGCTGAGGTTCAGCGTGAACGAGTTGGACGGGTTGCCGAACTCGGTCAGCTCGATCGCCGGGGCGTCGTCGAGCGAGCCGGCGGCCGCCGACCAGTCCACCTCGTAGGGCGGCAGCGGCTCGCACGACGCGTCGGCGGAGACGCCGGGACCGACGACGAGGTGGGTCCCGCTGATGCCGCCGGAGACCATCGGGGCGTCCCACTCACAGGTGCCGTCGCTCCAGGTGATGGCGGTCTCACCCGAGGCCACGCGGTTGCCGAGCGTCGCGGAGATGTCGGAGTTGGCGTAGGTGTTGGTGTAGACGGCCACCGGCATGCCGTCGGAGCCGATGCCCATGTCGGCCATCTCCAGCGTCGCCGACCAGTTGTACTCGGTGCCGTTCGACCCGGTCCACTCCAGCGAACCGCCCGACGCCGTGATGGTCTGCTCGTCGTAGGGGCGGCAGGAGATGTCGTCGGGGTAGGTGGCCGTGGTCTCCTCGGCCTCCAGCGTGATCTCGTAGTCCGAGGCCGAGACGAGCGTCGCGGTCTCGACGCACAGCAGGCCGGGCTGCTGGTCGCCGTTCTCGTCCTCGAAGGCCGCCTGGAGGGTGTACGCGGTGGCGACGGTCTCGCCCGTGTCGCCCTCGGACAGTTCGACGCGGACCAGCAGGCCGTTGGACGTCGAGCCCTCCCAGGCGCCGGTCATGGCGTACGGCACCGAGCCGTCCGTGTTCGGCGGCGCCGGGTCGTCGGTGGGGTCGTCCGTCGGCTCGTCGGTCGGGTCCTCGGTCACCGTCGGGTCGGCGGTCGGCCTGGTCGTCGGGTCGTCGTCGGGGTCGTCGTCGCCGCCGCCGGCGAGGACGACGCCGCCCACGATGATGGCCACGGCGACCACGGCCGCGATGGCGGCGATCAGGACGTTGCGGTTCTTGTTGCCGTTCCCCGCGCCGGGGCCGCCGGGGCCGCCCGGGTAGGCGGTGGCGCCGTACGGGTTCGTCGGGTTGGGCCCCTGCGGGTAGCCGTACGCCTGCGGTTGCTGCTGCTGCGGGTAGCCGTAACCGGCGGGCGGCGGTGTCCCGTACCCGGCCGGGGGCGGGGTGCCGTACCCGGGCGGCGGGACCGCCGAGGTCTGGGTCGCCATCGCGTCCATCTGCCCGGCCGCCGGCGGCGGGGGCGTCGCGTCCGGCGGCGGTGTCGCCGCGGCGGCCGGCGGGGTGAACGGCGGCGGCGGGGTGGACTGCTGGAGCGGCGCCGACTGCGGCAGCGGCGTCACCGGCGGCGCGTCGGGCATCGCGGGCGGCGGCGAGGACTGCGGGAGCGGCGGCGTCTGGAGCGGGTCCTCGGAGTCGAGCAGCTCGACCGCGTGCCGTCCGAGCCGCGCCACGAGGGCGCCGGGCAGCCAGGGTTCGTCCTCGTCCCCGGGTATGTCCGTGAACTGAAGCAGCTGGTCGAGCGAGGGCCGCTCCGCCGGGTCCTGCGCGAGGCAGCTCTCGATCAGCGGGCGCACGGCGTCCGGCACGCCGTCCAGGCTCTGCTGGCCCTGCACGATGCGGAGCATCAGCGCGGTCATGGCGCTGTTGACGTCGCCGAACGGGGTGTTGCCCGTCGCCGCGAAGGTCAGCACCGAGCCGAGGCAGAAGACGTCGCTCGCCGCCGTCAGCGTCTCGCCGCGGCACTGCTCGGGCGACATGAAACCGGGCGAACCGACCGCCGAGCCCGTACGGGTCAGCCCCTCGCCGTTCGACTCCAGGGCGCGGGCGATGCCGAAGTCGATGACGCGCGGGCCGTCGATCGTGATCATCACGTTGGACGGCTTGAGGTCCCGGTGGATGAGGCCCGCGGCGTGGATGTCGCGCAGCGCCCGCACCAGGCCGTTGGCCAGGATGAAGAGGGTGCGCTCCGGCAGGGGGCCGTACGTGGTGCTGACCACCTCGTGGAGCGACGGGCCCGCGACGTAACCGGTGGCGACCCACGGCGTCTCCGCCTCGGTGTCGCAGCCGAGGACGGGCGCGGTCCACTCACCCCCGACGCGGCGCGCGGCCTCGACCTCGTGCTGGAAGCGCTGGCGGAACTCCGGCTGCGCCGCCAGCTCCGGCTGGACGAGTTTCACGGCCACGGTGCGTCCGCGGTCCGAGCGCGCGAGGTAGACGCTGCCCATCCCGCCGGCACCCAATTTCCCCAGGAGCCGGTACTGGCCCACGCGTTGAGGATCTGTCGGCCCGAGCGGTTTCATGCTGTGTTACTCCTCTTCGCTCCGGTAAGGCCTCATGAGAATACGGGGGCCCCTCCACACAAGGGAGGACAACGGCACAACCGCCGCCGGTTCCCGATCCGATCGTGTGTTTGGGTCCGGTGTCAACTCGTGACATTCGCCCCCGCGGGGAACGGGCGTGCCGCCACTCCGCGTGTCGTGCTCATGTCGCCGAGTAGAGGTTGGGGTCCTCGTCCGGTTCGTTGATCCAGCGGATCGCGAGCTTCCCGTCCTGGGTCAGCCACATGCGGAAGGCGGTGCTGATGAAGCAGTCGTCACTGTTGTCGTCGCCCGTGAGCACGTCGGGGCTCATCAGGGCCACGCCGCCGTCGACCGAGACGAGCGAGTTCTCCCAGGTGCAGCGCTGGACGGCGGTCTCCTGGGTGTACGTCATCAGCACCTCGCCGATGTCGCCCTCCTCGATGGTGATCTCGCCGGTGCCGTCCCCGTCCTCGTCGGTGAACGCCCCGCCGTACGAGCCGACCAGCGCGTCCGGCATGGCGCCTGGCGTCGCTTCCGTGGTCGGGGTGAGCGTCGCGCGCCGGCTGCCCGCCGTCCACTCCAGCCCGCCGTCGTCGGTGAGGCGCAGCGTCTGCGCGCGCTCGCCGCCGGAGCAGCCGGGGGCGTCCTCCGGCACGCTCGACTCGACGGCCGTGGTGAACTCGACGGGGTCGCTCTCCGGCGTCATCACCAGGTCGTAGGTGCACAGGGTCTCCGGCGTGAGGACGCTGGCGGTGCCGGAGAGGTCGTCGCCGTCCTCGGTGATGTCGAAGCGCAGCAGCGTCGGGTCGGTGTCGGGGTTCTCCTCCTCGCCGTGCCAGGCGCCGACGTAGTCGTCCAGCCCGTCGCCGCCTCCGCCCCCGCCGCCCCCGCGGCTCAGCAGGGCGCCCACGGTCACCAGTGCCACGACGGCCGCCGCGGCGCCGGTCAGCACGGCGATCCGCTTCCCCCTGCGGCGCGGCGCGGTCGGCGGCACGGCGTACGGGGCGCTGCCGGTCGGGCCGAACGCGCCCGTCGCCGGTCCGAACGCGCCGCCCGTGCCGACGGGCCCGGTGTAGGGGCCGGAGGGCGAGGGGATCGACGGCGAGGACAGCGACGAGGCGGGCGGCGGGGCGCCCGTGGTGTACGCGCCCGACGGCGCCGCCGGGGTGACCGGCGCGGCCGGGGTGACGGGCCCGCCGAAGCCGACCGCACGCCGTCCCGGTACGCTCGCCGGCGCCTCCGAGTCCAGCAACTCCACTGCCTGACGGCCGAGTTGGGCTATCAGCGGCGCGGGGAGCCAGGGATCGCGCGACGGCTCGACCGCGGTCATGCCCGCCAGCTCGTCCAGCGTCGGCCGCTCCGCCGGGTCCTTGGCCAGGCAGCGCGCGACGACGTCGAGCAGCGCGTCGGGCAGGTCGGTGAGCCGGGGCTCCTCCTCCGCTATGCGGAACATCAGGATGTGCACGCCCGACTGCGGGTCGCCGAACGGCGTGCCGCCGGTCGCCGCGTACGCGACCAGCGCGCCGAGGCAGAAGATGTCGCTCGCGGGGGTCAGCCGCCGGCCCCGCACCTGCTCGGGGGACATGAACGCGGGCGAGCCGACCGTCACGCCCGTCCTCGTCAGCCCGGCGGACGCGACGTCGAGGGCGCGCGCGATGCCGAAGTCGATGACGCGCGGCCCGTCGATGGTCATCAGGACGTTGGACGGCTTGAGGTCGCGGTGGACGAGGCCCGCGCCGTGGATGTCGCGCAGCGCGTGGACCAGCCCGTTGGCCAGCAGGAGCGTGCTGCGCACCGGCAGCGGCCCGAAGTCGCGGGTGACGACATCGTGCAGGGAGGGCCCCGCGATGTACCCGGTGGCGACCCAGGGCATCTCCGCCTCGGTGTCCGCGTCGAGGACCGGCGCCGTCCACCGGCCGCCCACCCGGCGCGCCGCGCTGATCTCGCGCTCGAACCTGGCCCGGAAGTCCGGCTCCTGCACCAGTGACGGGACGATCGTCTTCACCGCCACGGTACGGCCGCGCTCGGAACGGGCCAGGTAGACCTGCCCCATACCGCCGGCGCCCAGCCGGGCGAGGAGTCGGTACGGTCCTATGCTGCGCGGGTCACGCGGCGTGAGCCGGTCCATCTGGTGCTGTCCCCCGGTTGCTGAGTGCGCGCTTACCCTCCCGAGGATAGGTGTGGGTGCCGACACCGCTCCTGCCGGTGCCTCGGGAACCCGGGAGTGCGCGGGAGCACGGGAGGGGGCGCACGGGCGGGCGCCGTTCGCCCCCGACTCCGCCGGAGCCGCGCCGATATCGGCGCGATTGACTGTATACGGTCAATTAGTTACCTGCCCTGTACCCTGGGCTGCCGTGATTCGACGGAGCACCTTGCGGGAGCAACTCGCCGACGCCCTGCGGGAAGAGATCCTGGCCGGACGGCTCGGTCCCGAGGGCGAGTTCACCGTCCGCGAGATAGCCGAGCACTACGGCGTCTCCGCGACGCCCGTCCGCGAGGCGCTGGTCGACCTGTCCGCGCAGGGCCTGCTCGACGTGGAGCGGCACCGCGGCTTCCGCATACGCCGGTTCACGCTCGACGACTTCCGGCACATGGTCGGGGCGCTCGCCATCGTCACCGACGGCCTCCTCGCCACCGACGGCGTGCTCGACCCCGACCGCGCGCACCACGACGCGTTCACCTCCGTACGCCGCCGCGCCGCCGCCGCCCGGCAGGCCGCCACGGCGGGCGACCTGGACGTCCTCATCGGCTACGACCTCCGCTACTGGCGCGAACTCGACGCGCTCACCGGCAATCCGCACATCGGCGAGTTCCTCGACCGGCTGCGGGTGCGCTGCTGGGCGTTCACCGTCTTCTTCCTGCGCCGCAGGCCCGAGCTGACCGCGCACCTGTGGGCCGGACACCTCGAACTCGCCGACGCCGTCGAGCGCGGCGACCGCGCCGCCACCGAACGCCTCCTCGCCGCCCACCGCGCGCACATCCTCGCGCTGGCCACCCGTCTCGCCGCGCACCCGGGGCCCTGAGCGCGGTGCCAGGCTCTACGCTGGCGGTAACCGCGCGCACCCGTTCGTGCCCGCGTCTCCGCGACCGAGAGCGAGCCGTTACATGGCCTGTGACCTGTGGCTGGTGCCCCTCGTCGACGTGCTGTGCCACAGCCCCGACAACCCCTTCGCCGAGGAACTCGCCGAGTACGACCGGGCCCTGACCGAGGCGGGCGCCCCGCCGGTCCCGGTGTACGGCTACGTCCCCGGCATGTCGGGAACGGTCGCGCCCGTCGCGGGCTTCGACTACGCCGCGCTCCACCTCCTGCGCCGCGCCTACCTCCTGCACCTCAGCGGCCTGCCCGTCACCCCGGTGAAGGAACTCGACGGCGACTACCAGCAGTTGCTGGAGATGTTCGAGAGCGCGGCCCAGCAGTCGCACCTCGTCTGGCACTTCGACCACGCGGGCGCCTACGTCCCCGTCGACTTCCCGCACCCGCTGGTGAACGAGTCGCTGCTGTCGGGCGGCGGCCCGCTCGGATCGAGCCACGGCCTGCTGCGCGAACTGGAGACGGTCGCCCCGCTGCTCGACATCGACCCCCTCAACCCCCCGCCCGCCCCCGCGCCGCCCGCGGGACCCACCACACTGGACGAGCCCGCCGCGGGACCGACGGCCGCCGACGGCCCGTACGCGCGGGAGCGCCACGTCTGGCTCGGCCTGCACGCGGCGGCGACGCGCAGCCTGGCCCAGGGCTCGATGATCGTCTTCAGCTGACCGTCCCCCACCGCGACCACCACTGCGCCGGATGGCCTGACTTCGCCTCCCCCGGACGGCCGCACGGCCCCCGCCGCCCGCCACCCCGCCGACCCCTTCAGGCCACCGCGGGCACGCCACACGCACACCGCCGGGGCCGTCAGCGCGCCGACTCCCCGGGCTTCACCCGAAAGACTGGCGTCGGCCGCGCCGCCGTTAGGCTGCCCCTGTGAACATCCTCGTCATCGGCGGCGGCGCCCGCGAGCACGCCCTCTGCCACGCCCTCTCCGCCGACCCGGCCGTCGGCGAACTCCACTGCGCCCCCGGCAACGCGGGGATCGCCGCCGTCGCGTCCACCCACCCGGTGGACGCCCTCGACGGCAACGCCGTCGCCGCCCTCGCCCGCCGCCTCGACGCCGGACTCGTCGTCGTCGGCCCCGAGGCCCCGCTGGTCGCGGGCGTCGCGGACGCGGTGCGCGCCGCGGGCATCCCGGTCTTCGGGCCGTCCGCCCAGGCCGCGTACCTGGAGGGCAGCAAGGCGTTCGCCAAGGAGGTCATGGCCGCAGCCGGCGTCCCGACCGCCCGCAGTTACGTGTGCGCCACCGCCGCCGAGTCCGACGCCGCACTCACCGCCTTCGGCCCGCCCTACGTGGTGAAGGACGACGGCCTCGCGGCGGGCAAGGGCGTCGTGGTGACGGGCGACATCGCCGTGGCCCGCGCGCACGCCAGGGGCTGCGACCGCGTCGTGGTCGAGGAGTACCTGGACGGTCCCGAGGTCTCGCTGTTCGCCGTCACGGACGGGGAGACCGTCGTCCCCCTCCAGCCCGCGCAGGACTTCAAGCGCGCCCACGACGGCGACGAGGGCCCCAACACCGGCGGCATGGGCGCCTACTCGCCGCTGCCCTGGGCCGACCCGAAGCTCGTCCAGGAGGTCATGGACACGGTCCTCCAGCCCACCGTGGACGAGATGCGCCGCCGCGGCACCCCGTTCTCCGGGCTGCTCTACGCGGGCCTGGCGCTGACCTCGCGGGGCGTGCGGGTCGTGGAGTTCAACGCGCGCTTCGGCGACCCCGAGACGCAGGTCGTCCTCGCCCGGCTGCGCACCCCCCTGGCGGGTGTCCTGCTCGCCGCCGCCACCGGCACGCTCGCCGACCTCCCGCCGCTGCGCTGGAGCGACGGCGCCGCCGTGACGGTCGTGGTCGCCGCCGAGGGCTACCCCGACGCGCCGCGCGCCGGTGACCCGATCGAGGGACTCGACGCCGTCGCCGCCGAGGACGCGCCCCACGCGTACGTCCTGCACGCCGGCACCCGCCTGGACGACACCGGCCGGGTGGTCAGCGCGGGCGGCCGCGTCCTGTCCGTCACCGCCACCGGCGCCGACCTCGCGCAGGCCAGGGACCGTGCCTACCGCGCGGTCGGCCGCGTAAGCCTGGCGGGCTCGCACCACCGCACGGACATCGCCGCGCGCGCCGCCGGCTGACCCCGCCGGGCCCCGGAGCCCTGTCAACCGCACACCTGGCCTTCCCCAAAGCCCCACCATCGAGTGACGTTCCGCTGACCGGCTGACGTGTTCACTGTGCCCAACTAGGGTGCGGCGCAGCGTTATTCACCTTTTCCCCGGCCGCCGGCCACCGCGCGCCGCGGCGATTGGATCACCGCGCGTTGCGATGTCGGTGGCCGGTGCGACAGTGGGACACAGGTTCGGGGCGGGTCGGGAAGGCGGAGGGCAGGGCATGGTGGAGCGTCGGACGCGTACGCCGCGGGCGGGCCGCTCCGCGCGGGAGCACGCGCTGGCCGTGCTCCGCGTGCGGAACGGCGCCCTCGCCGTCGCCCTCATCCCCGCCGCCGTCGCCGTCGTCCTCTTCACCACGGGCACCGGCGCGCCCGCCGTCCGCGCCGTCGTCGTCGCCCTGGCCGCCGCGACGGCCGCGCTCGGCGCGCTGACCGGCGCCCTCATCGCCCGCGCCCGCCCCGCCGTCACCCCCACCGTGGACGTGCCGGAACGCGCCGCCCCCGCCCTCCACCGGCTGATACGCGAGCTGGCCGCCCGGCTCGATGTCCCGGTCCCCGGCGGCATCGCCCTCACCCCGGACTGCGACAGCTGGCTGGAGGAGCCCCCGCGCGGCGGCCCCCCGTCGGCGCCCGTCCTGGTCATCGGCTCGCCGTTCCTGTGGTGGCTGCGCGTCGCCGAGCTGCACGCGCTGCTCGCCCCCGTCGTCGCCGGGACGGGCCCGGCCGCGCACCCCGACATCGCCGCCGCACGCCGCTGCGTCCGCGCCTGGGACGCCGCCGCGGCCCACACCGCCCCCGCCCTGCGGCACCCGGCGCGCGCCTACGCGGCCTCCGTCGCCCGCGGCCTGCTGCGCCTGTCCGGCACCCACCCGGCCGAGATGGAACGCGGCGTCGCCCAGGCCGCCGCCGCCCGCGCGCAGGACGTGGACCAGGCCCTCAGGCAGACCGCCCAGGAGCAGGTGGGCCTCGCCTACGCGGGCTGGGACCGGCTGCTCACCCGCGTCGCGCTGCCCGCCTGGCGCATCGGCCGCTGGCCGCGGCGGCTGGACGCCGGGGTCGTCGCCGCCCTCACCGAGCTGTCACGCCGCGACCGCCTCGCCGACGGCTGGGCCGCCCGCCTCGACGACCGCCCCGCCTGCGACCTGCTGGAGGAGCCGGGCGCGATGGACGAGGCCGTGTCGCTGCTGGCCGCCCGCCTCTTCCACGGCATACCCGGCCCGGCGCCCGCCCCCGCCCGCGCCGCGTCCGGCGGCTGGACCCCCGTGGACTGGGCCGGCTACCCCGACGAGGTCGTGGACCGCATCTGGCGCGACCGCGCCGCCCGCCTCTTCCTCGCCCTCGACGCCACCGAGACCCCCACCCTCTCCTGCGCGCTCCAGCGCCTCGCCGACGCCGCCGCCCTCGACGGCGCCGACGCGCTCGCCGCCCGGCTCAGCGCCGACACCGCCCGCGCCGAGGCCGCCCACACCGGCCCGCACCCCCCGCCGGACACCGCCGCGCCCGCCGCCCCCCTGCCCTGGCAACCGCCCCGCGCCGACCGCGAACTGCTCGCCGAGCACGTCACGGCCGCCGTCTGCTGCGCCGCCGCCGACACCACGGGCGCCACCCCGGGACTCGACTGGCTCGACGGCCCCGTCCTGCTCACCACGGGCCAGGGCCAGGGGAGCCGCCGCGGCCCCGATCTCACGGACCCCGTGCTGCGCCTCCTGGAGGACGGCGACCCCGGCCCCCTGCGCGCCTGGCTGGCCACCACGGGCGTACGCCCCGACAAGCCCGTCCGCCTCGTCTGACCCCGGACACACGGCACATGCGCCCGCTTTTCTGGCCGATTTCCGTCTCGGGAGGGCTCGACACACTTCACGCTGGGCGCCACTATCAGGCAACCGACTCCGGTCAACCACGCGAACGAACGGTGACCGGGCGCTTGCCGGATGTGATGTGCTGAGCCACGGCACGGACCACGCGGAGGTGCAGGGAGGGGAGCTTGAGAGAAGCCACGGAACGCATCCGGCGGTGGGAGTCGGGCGCGTTCGGACACGCGGTCTCCGATCCGTACGGCCAGGGGCCGCTGCCCTGGCTCAGGGGGAACGGGCACTACCGCCCCAGCGCGCACGCCGTCCCCGGGCAGCCCGCGGGACCCGACACGGCGGACGACGTGAACTGCCAGATCAAGGGCTTCGTCTCGGACGGCGCGGTCGCGCCCGGCGAACCCCTCGACTTCCGCGTGACGGTCAACCCGCCGCAGGAGTTCACCATCGACGTCTACCGCATCGGCCACTTCGACGGCGCCGGTGCCCGCCTCCTCCTGCGCAGCCCCAAGCTGATGGGCATCCGCCAGCCACCCCCGATGGTCGCGGGCCGCGCCGTGTCCTGCCACCACTGGTGGCTGTCGTGGCGCACGCAGGTACCGGCCGACTGGCAGCCGGGCGCGTATGTTGCCGTACTCACGACGGCGGACGGCCGTTTCCGGTCCCATGTGCCGTTCACCGTCAGGGACGACCGCCCCGCCGACCTCCTGCTGCTGCTCCCCGACGTGACCTGGCAGGCGTACAACCTCTTCCCCGAGGACGGCCGCCACGGCGCCAGCCTCTACCACGCCTGGGACGCGGGCGGCAGGCTGCTGGGGGAGTCCGAGGCGGCCACCGCCGTCTGCTTCGACCGCCCCTACGCCGGGGCCGGGCTCCCGCTGCACGCCGGGCACGCCTACGACGTCATCCGCTGGGCCGAACGCGAGGGATACGACCTCGCGTACGCCACCGCCCGCGACCTGCACGCGGGCCGTGTGGACCCCGCGCGCTACCGCGGCATGGTCTTCCCCGGCCACGACGAGTACTGGTCCGTACCGATGCGCCGCGCCGCCGAACGCGCCCGCGACGAGGGCACCTCCCTCGTCTTCCTGTCGGCCAACACCATGTACTGGCAGGTCACCCTCGGCCCGCTCCCCGCCGGGGACCCGGACCGGCTGCTCACCTGCCGCAAACGCCAGGGCCCCGGCCGCGCCGTCCTGTGGCGCGACCAGGGCGCGCCCGAGCAGACCCTGATGGGCATCCAGTACACCGGCCGCGTCCCCCGTCCCCAGCCGCTGATCGCGCGCAACACCGGCCACTGGCTGTGGCAGGGCACCGGCGTCACCGAGGCCGGGGAACTCCCGGGGCTCGTCGCGGGCGAGGCCGACCGCTACTACCCCCGCACGCCCCTGCCCGAGCACGACGAACGGGTCCTCCTGGCCCACTCGCCCTACCAGGACGACTCCGGCGTCCGCCGCCACCAGGAGACGTCCCTCTACCGCGCGCCCAGCGGCGCCTGGGTGTTCGCCTCCGGCACCTTCGCCTGGTCCCCCGCGCTGGGGCGCCCCGGGCACACCGACGCCCGTATCCAGCGCGCGACCGCCAACCTCCTCGACCGGGTCTGCAAACGGGACTGACCGCGCCGTGGCGGCCCGTCCCCCTCCCGCGGGTGGCGGGGCCGCCCCGCGACCTGCGGGAGAATGAGGGCCAGCCCCAACCGCCGAGCCGCCAGGAGGCACCGTGCCTGGATTCGTCGAGCAGCCGGAACCCGTGCGGGTCCCGGGACTTGTGCACCTGCACACCGGGAAGGTCCGCGACCTGTACCGCGACGAGGCCGGCCGTCTCGTCATGGTCGCCAGCGACCGCGTCTCCACGTACGACTGGGTGCTGCCCACGGAGATCCCGGACAAGGGCCGCATCCTGACGCGCCTGTCGCTGTGGTGGTTCGACCAGCTCTCCGACCTCGTCGAGAGCCATGTCGTCTCCACGGAGCTGCCGCCCGGCGCCCCCGCCGACTGGGAGG
The DNA here is from genome assembly GCF_047200595.1 of Streptomyces sp. MS19. Taxonomy (NCBI): domain Bacteria; kingdom Bacillati; phylum Actinomycetota; class Actinomycetes; order Kitasatosporales; family Streptomycetaceae; genus Streptomyces; species Streptomyces sp. MS19. Next base: position 116,272 of record NZ_JBJZOH010000011.1, read on the forward strand.
GCCGCACCACCGTCTGCCACAACCTCGACATGATCCCCGTCGAGGCCGTCGCCCGCGGCTACCTCACCGGCTCGGGCCTCGCGGAGTACGCGCGCGACCGCACCGTCTGCGGCCTCGCCCTCCCGCCGGGGCTCACCGACGGCTCGGAACTGCCCGCGCCGATCTTCACCCCGGCCACCAAGGCGGCCGTCGGCGACCACGACGAGAACGTGTCGTACGAGGAGGTCGCCCGCCGGGTCGGCGCCGAGACGGCGGTCCGGCTGCGCCAGGCGACGCTGGCCGTCTACGGCCGCGCGCGCGACATCGCCCGCGACCGGGGCATCATCCTGGCGGACACGAAGTTCGAGTTCGGCCGCCCGCCGGGCGCCGGGGACGACGCGCCGCTCGTCCTGGCCGACGAGGTGCTGACGCCCGACTCGTCGCGCTTCTGGCGCAAGGACGAGTGGCAGCCGGGCCGCGCGCAGCGGTCGTACGACAAGCAGTTCCTCCGCGACTGGCTGCGGAACGAGTCGGGCTGGGACCCGTCCGGCAGCACCCCGCCGCCCGTGCTGCCCCCCGAGGTGGTCGAGGCGACGCGCGCCACGTACGCCGAGGCGTTCCGCCTGCTGACCGGCATGCCCTGGGACTGACGGAACGGGAACGGGCCGGGGCCGCGCGCCCCGGCCCCTCGGCCTTTCCCGGGCGAAGACCACACGGAAACGACAAAGGGACCGTCTCCCGGAGGAGACGGTCCCTTCGAACCGAGCGGACGACGAGATTCGAACTCGCGACCCTCACCTTGGCAAGGTGATGCTCTACCAACTGAGCCACGTCCGCAGTGCCACCACTGTACCCGATCCCTCAGATCGGTCCAGCGGCTGGAGCGGGTGACAGGAATTGCACACTGCGCCTCCCCCTTGGAAAGGGGGTGTTCTACTACTGAACTACACCCGCGCGACCCGGGGTTCGGACCTTCCGGTCCTTGCCCTTCGGCGTGTTCCAGACTCTAGCCGATCACCCGGGGTGGATGGCAAATCGAGGCGGGCACGGCCGGCGGGCGCCCCCGGCGCACGCCTCAAGCGACGGTGGCGTGCGCCTCGTTGAACGCGTCGTAGACCCGCTTGGGGATGCGCCCGCGCGCCGGCACCCCGAAACCGTTCGACTCGGCCCAGGCCCGCACCGCCCGGGGGTCGGGGGCCACCGAGGTGTGGGTGAACGCGCGCCCGGAGCGCGACCGCTTGCGGCCCGCCTCGACGAACGGTGCCAGCGCCGACCTGAGCTTCTCCGCGTTGTGCTCGCTGAGGTCGATCTCGTACGTCTTCCCGTCGAGTCCGAAGGCGACCGTCTCCGCCGCCTCGCCGCCGTCGATGTCGTCGGCGAGGGTCACCACTACACGCTGTGCCACGGGATATCGGTCCTTCCGGGAGGATCGCAGCCGTGACATCGATGGTGCCGGGAGGGTCACCGCGGAATCACGTGATGCGATGCTGGAGCTCCCCTTGATCGCGAGTCGGGGTTCTTTTATTTGTACCGTGCTCGGCTCGGTAATGCGAAGGGAGAATTTCCGTCGCAGGTACGCCGTACCGGGAACCCTACTTTTTCTTTCCCGTTTACAGGAGGGGTTTGTGTCCTCGATACCTTAACGTGACCGCCGCCCTTCCCGCTACTCGCGTAGATTCTCGCGCCCGGTAGGCTTGCCGTGCGTTCAAGCGCACGCACCGACACAGCACCGCACCACACCACCGGGAGTACCAGTGGCTCGCGTCGTAGTCGACGTCATGCTCAAGCCGGAGATCCTCGACCCGCAGGGACAAGCCGTCCAGCGCGCCCTGCCGCGGCTGGGGTTCGAGGGCATCACCGACGTCCGCCAGGGGAAGCGATTCGAGCTCGAAGTCGCCGAGCCGGTGGACGAGGCGGTTCTGGAACGGGTCCGCGAGATGGCCCGCACCTTTCTCGCCAACACCGTGATCGAGGACTTCACCGTCCGCGTGGAAGCGCGTATCGAGGAAGCCGGGGCGGCACGGTGACCACTCGTGTAGGAGTCGTCACATTTCCCGGTTCCCTCGACGACCGGGACGCGCGGCGCGCGGTAAAGCTGGCGGGCGGCGAGCCGGTCGCCCTGTGGCACGGCGATAAAGATCTGCGTCAGGTCGATGCCGTGATCCTCCCGGGCGGATTCAGTTACGGCGACTATCTCCGCTGCGGCGCCATCGCCCGTTTCTCGCCGGTCATGGAAACGATCATCGAGCAGGCCCGCGCGGGCCTGCCGGTCCTCGGGATCTGCAACGGCTTCCAGATCCTGTGCGAGTCCCACCTGCTGCCCGGTGCCCTGACGCGCAACGACCACCTCCACTTCATCTGCCGCGACCAGCGCCTGCGCGTGGAGAACGCGGCGACGGCCTGGACCGCCGACTACGCGGCCGGGCAGGAGATCACCGTCCCGCTGAAGAACGGCGAGGGCGGCTACATCGCCGACGAGCGCACGCTGGACGAGCTGGAGGCCGAGGGCCGCGTCGTCTTCCGCTACCTCGGCGGCAATCCGAACGGCTCCCGCCGCGACATCGCCGGGATCACCAACGAGGCGGGCAACGTCGTCGGCCTCATGCCCCACCCCGAGCACGCCGTGGAGGCCCTGACCGGCCCCACCACGGACGGCCTCGGGTTCTTCACCTCGGCTCTCAGGAAGCTGGTCGCCTGATGTCCCTGGACACCGTCAAGCACGCCGCCGACACCCCGGACTCCCCGCAGCCCTGGGCCGAACTGGGCCTCAAGCGCGACGAGTACGACCGGGTCCGCGAGATCCTGGGCCGCCGCCCGACCGGCGCCGAGCTGGCCATGTACTCGGTCATGTGGTCCGAGCACTGCTCGTACAAGTCGAGCAAGGTGCACCTGCGGCAGTTCGGCGAGCAGGCACCGCACAGCGACGCGCTCCTCGTCGGCATCGGCGAGCAGGCGGGCGTCGTGGACGTCGGCCGCGGCATCGCCGTCACGTTCAAGATCGAGTCGCACAACCACCCGTCGTACGTCGAGCCCTACCAGGGCGCCGCGACGGGCATCGGCGGCATCGTCCGCGACATCATCGCCATGGGCGCCCGCCCGGTCGCCGTGATGGACCCGCTGCGCTTCGGCGCCGCCGACCACCCCGACACCCGCCGCGTCCTGCCGGGCGTCGTCGCCGGCATCGGCGGCTACGGCAACTGCCTCGGCCTGCCGAACATCGGCGGCGAGGTCGTCTTCGACGCCTGCTACCAGGGCAACCCGCTGGTCAACGCCCTGTGCGTCGGCGTCATGAAGCACGAGGACATCCACCTCGCCAAGGCGGCGGGCGCGGGCAACAAGGTCATCCTCTACGGCGCCCGCACCGGCGGCGACGGCATCGGCGGCGCCTCCATCCTGGCCTCCGAGTCGTTCGACTCCACCAAGCCGTCCAAGCGCCCCGCCGTCCAGGTCGGCGACCCGTTCCAGGAGAAGCTGCTCATCGAGTGCACCCTGGAGGTCTTCGCCGAGGGCCTGGTCACCGGCATCCAGGACCTCGGCGCGGCCGGCCTGTCCTGCGCCACCTCCGAGCTGGCGTCCAACGGCTCGGGCGGCATGCGCGTCGAGCTGGACACCGTGCCGCTGCGCGACTCGTCGCTCTCCCCCGAGGAGATCCTGATGAGCGAGTCGCAGGAGCGGATGTGCGCGGTCGTCGAGCCGGGGAACGTCGACCGGTTCCTGGAGATCTGCGCCAAGTGGGACGTGATCGCGACCGTCATCGGCGAGGTCACGGACGGGGACCGCCTGGAGATCTTCTGGCACGGCGAGCAGATCGTGGACGTCCCGCCGCGCACCGTGGCGCACGAGGGCCCGGTGTACGACCGGCCGCGGGCCCGCCCCGCGTGGCTGGACGTGCTGCGCGCCGACGACCCCGCCGCCCTGGCGCGCCCGGCCGGCGCGGACGAGCTGCGCGCGCAGGTCATCGCGCTCGTCTCGTCGCCGAACCAGGCGGCCAAGTCGTGGATCACCGCGCAGTACGACCGGTACGTCCTCGGCAACACCGTCCTCGCCCAGCCCGAGGACAGCGGCATGATCCGCGTGGACGAGGAGAGCGGCCTCGGCGTCGCCGTCGCCACGGACGGCAACGGCCGGTACGCCAAGCTCGACCCGTACGCGGGCGCGCAGCTCGCGCTGGCCGAGGCGTACCGGAACGTCGCCGCGACCGGCGCGACGCCGCTGGCCGTCACCGACTGCCTGAACTTCGGCTCGCCCGAGGACCCGGCCGTCATGTGGCAGTTCGCCGAGGCCACGCGCGGCCTCGCCGACGCCTGCCGCACCCTCGGCACGCCCGTGACCGGCGGCAACGTCTCGCTCTACAACCAGACCGGCGAGGCCGCCATCCACCCCACGCCGGTGGTGGGCGTCCTGGGCGTCATCGACGACGTGGCGCGGCGCACCCCGATGGCGTTCCGCGAGGCGGGCCAGCTGCTCTACCTGCTGGGCGACACGGCCGACGAGTTCGGCGGCTCCGCCTGGTCGCAGGTCGTGCACGGGCACCTGGGCGGGCTGCCGCCGAAGGTGGACCTGGAGCGCGAGCGGCTGCTGGGCGAGATCCTCGTCTCGGCGTCGCGTGACGGGATGATCGACGCGGCGCACGACCTCTCGGACGGCGGCCTGGTGCAGGCGGTCGTGGAGTCGTGCCTGAAGGGCGGGCAGGGCGCGCGCCTGGTGGTGCCGGACGGGCTCGACGCGTTCACGTTCCTCTTCTCCGAGTCCCAGGGCCGCGCGGTCGTGGCCGTGCCGCGCAGCGAGGAGGTCCGCTTCACGGACATGTGCGCCGCGCGCGGGCTGCCCGCCGCGCGGGTGGGCGTGGTCGACGGGGACGCGATCGAGGTGCAGGGCGCGTTCACGCTCACGCTGGACGAGCTGCGCGAGGCGCACGAGCGGACGCTCCCCGAGCTGTTCGCCTGAGCCGCGCACGTCCCCGAGGGGGCCGCCCGCCGATCCGGCGGGCGGCCCCTTTTTGTCCGTTCCGGTGCGTTTTGCTCCGCGAGGCGATGGCTACCCGACCGGCGTGTGCCCGACCCGGGACACACGTTCCGCGCGACTTCGGGAGAGATGGACGACGCCATGACGGAGACGGCCGAGCAGCAGACATCCTCGACGGCGGAGCAGGTCAGGCAGCGTGCCGCCGAGGCGGCGGGCACGGCGGGCGACCAGGCCGCGTCGGCCGCCCGCGCCTTCGGCGACCGTGTCGCCGAGGAGGCGCGTGACCAGGAGCGGTCCGCGACGGGCGCGGTGCGCCAGTGGGCCGACGACCTCGCGACGATGGCCGAGCGCGCCCCGGAGGACTCCCCGGTGCGCGGCGTCGTCGCCCGCGCCGCCGACAGCGGCCGGCGTGCCGCCGACTACCTGGACGAGAACGGCGTGGAGGGCCTGGCGGGCGAGCTGCGCGACTTCGCCGCGCGGCGGCCCGCCATGTTCCTCGGCGGCGTGGCCCTTGCCGGTTTCGCCGCCGGGCGCCTCGCCAGGGCGGGCCGCGCGGGCCCCGCCACGTCCGGTGGCACCGCCGCCGACCAGCGCAGCTGACCGGAAGGACGGACCGATGGCAACCTCATCCGAGCAGATCAAGGCAGAGATCGAAGCGACACGCAACCGGCTCGGCGACGACCTCGACCGGCTCGCCGACCGCGTCAGCCCGCGCGGCATGGCGCAGCGCGGCGGCCGCCGGATGCTCGACGGTGCCTCCGACCTGCGCGACCGCGCGTTCGGCACGGCGGGCACGGCCTCGGCCGGCGCCCAGGAGGCCGGGCAGACGGTGCGCGAGCGCGCCGGGCAGGCCCCCGGCGCTGCGGCCGAGCGCACGCGGGGCAATCCGCTGGCGGCGGGGCTGCTCGCGTTCGGCGCGGGCTTCCTCGCGGCGGCGCTCATGCCGCCCACCCAGGCGGAACGCGACGCCACCGGCCGCCTCGCCGACCAGGCGAACCGGCACTCCGGGCCCGTACGCGACGCGGCACGCGAGTCCGCCCGTCACCTGAAGGACGACGCGGCGGACACCGGGCGGCGCACCGCCCAGGACATCCGCGGAACGGCCTCCGACGCGGCACACGACGCCCGCGACCAGGTGAAGCAGAACCGGCAGTCGCACCCCTCCCCGGACGGCGACGGCTCCCGCCCGCCGGTCTACGGCGACTGGGAGTGACCCGCCTGCCGCCAGGCCCCGGGCACCGTTCCGGAGCCAGGTGCCGCGCGAGCGACCTGCGCACACCGCCCCGCCTAGGCCGTGTCGTTCGGGTCGTGCCTGGCGCGCGCCGCCGGTCACCGCGCCTCGCCGCCTCGCCGCGTCACCGCGTCACCGCGTCGCCCGGGTACGCCCGGTACGGGTGGCTATCCGGTGCCTTGCGAGGCACGGCGTCCGACGACGCGGACCGATCCGCCAGGACCCGAACGACACGACCCAGGCGCGCCCTCCGCGCTTCCGCCGGGCGTGGCCCCAAGGCCCGGAAGTGCGGGGATCGGCCGGAGGAGCGGCTGACCCGCGCTCCGCATGATGTCGCAGCCGTCCCTCGGGCGACGGACGGGCGCTGCCCGGCCCGCCGGTCAGGCCGTCGTGGCCGGCAGCTCGTCGTCGTCCGTCTCGTCCTCGGTCCGCAGGACGGCCACCCACAGCGGCAGCAGCCAGTGCGTCACCGCGAGCGCGGCCACCACGCCCGCCGCCGTCATGCCGTCCGGCAGGCCGTCCGTGATCAGCAGGACGGCGAGCACGGCCAGCAGCACGGCGAACTGCACGCGGTGCGCGACGGTGTGGGCGCGGGCGCGGTCCGCCAACTGCCGCTCGTCCAGGGCGCGCGCACGCAGTTCGAACAGGCCACGCGTGGCCGTGTTCAGCACACCCGTGCACACGCACCAGGCGAGCAGCAGCGGGACGAGCACGGCGAGCAGCAGCGCCCCGCTGTCGCCCGCCAGGGCGAAGAGGGCGAACGCGCCCGCCGTCAGCGCGATGTGCGCCGCCGTCCAGGTGCGCCGCTGCCACCGGCGCGCGTGCCAGTGCCGCGCCGCGTCCTGGTTCATCAGCCGGGTCATCCGGCGGTCGTGGGCGCTGAGACCTGCGTTCGTGCCGTGCGTCATGGTGTCGTCCTCCCGTACATCTCGTCCGTGAGCGGCCGGAACGGTTCCAGCGAGAACAGCGCCTCCACCGGCAGCCCGAAGTGGGCGGCGATGCGCAGCGCCAGGTCGAGGCTCGGGTTGTACTGCCCCCGCTCGATGTGCCCGATCGTCTGGTAGTGCGCGCCCACGGCCTCGGCCAACTCCCGCCGTGTCACTTTCCGTTCCGCGCGCACCACGGACAATCTGTTGTGCACCTGCTCTGCCATGTATAAGAAGTACTACATCATGAAGCGATGACACAACCCCGCCGGTCGTGTGCACGCTCTTACGCCCACCGAACAGCGCGCCGTTCATGCTGGGTTCACGAAGGCGGATCGGGGGAGCGGTGGACGGACGGAACGGGGTACACACGGCGGCGTTCCCACACCTCCAGCGGATGCGCGTCCGCTTCGCCCTCCTGGGCGCGGGCCTCTTCCTGGCCGTCGGCGCCGCCCTGCTCGCCGTCGCCCACACCCTGCTGCGCCGCCCGCCCCCCGAGCCACCGGCCCCGGAGTCCGAGCCGGGCACCCGCGCGCGGCTCACCCTGCTGGACGGCGAGAGCAGCACCGTCACCACGCTGCCCACCGAGGCGCCCAGCGCCTCCGCCCACCCCGTCCTGCTCCCGGGGGCGCTGATCCTCTGCCTGGCGGTGGCCGCCGCCGCCCTCCTCGGCTGGATGCTCGCGGGCCAGGTGCTGCGCCCGCTGCGCCGGGCCACCGCATCGGCCCGCCGCGCGGGCACACCCTCTCCGGCGACCGGCGGCACGGACGACCTCTGCGCCGCGGTGGACATCCTGGCCGAACGGCTCACCCGGTCCGCCGCCACACCGCACCGCTTCGCGGCGCACGCCGTCCGCGAACTGGCCGCCCCCGTCGCCCAGCACCGCGCCCGCATCGAGACGGTCCTGCGCGCGGCCCCGCCGTCCACCGGCATACGCGAGCTGGGCGAACGGCTCCTCGACGTCACCGCCCGCCAGGAACGCGTCCTCGCCGGCCTCCTGCTGCTCGCCGAACCGGCGTCACCGCACGCCCCCGCCGATCTCGCGGCTCTCGCCGACCGAGCCGTGGCCCACGCGGAACGGGAGGCCGCCGCCTCACGCGTCACCGTCCACCTCTCCAACGCCCCGGCACAGACCCGGGGCGACCTCTCACACCTCGAAGCCCTGGTCACCCACCTCGTGGCCAACGCCGTCCGGCACAACACCCGGGACGGCCACGGCTGGGTCCACGTGCGCACCGGCACGGCGCCGGACGGCTGGGCCGAGATCGAGGTCGGCAACAGCGGCCCGCCGATACCCCTGCACACGGTCCCCGAACTCTTCGAACCCTTCCGCCGCCTCACCCCCGACCGCGTCGGCTCCTCCTCGGGCCCCGGCCTGGGCCTGTCGATCGTCGCCACGGCAGTGCACCGCCACCACGGCATCCTCACCGCCCACCCCCACCCCGAAGGCGGCATGACGGTGACGGCCGCCCTCCCTGCCGACTCCGTCCGAAGGTTCGACAGCATGGGGCGGAGACAACGAGAACGGAGCCCATGAGCGTACAGCCGGTTCATCGTGACCAAGCAGGAGACGGCGAACGCGTGCCGCGCACCATCGACGGCATCGCCGGCGCGCTGACCGCCTCCCGGCGCATGGAGTTCTACCGCCAACTGGGTACCGCCCCGCTGGAACAGGCCGAGGCGGTTCTGCGGCACTGGTGGTGCGAAGCGATGCTCGACACCGACCCGGACGGCGACCGCATCACCGTGGCCACGCTCGACGGCACACTGCCGCTGGCGAGCGTGCGATCCGTCCTGGCCCGACGCCAAGCCCGGGGCCTGCCTGTTGAGTGAGCATGACGGTGAAGACCGATGGCTCTGCCATCTGGCACCGGGCGTTGAGCAGCTGCTGTCGCTTCTCCGCTGTCCTGGCCGTGACTGTGGCGATCAACGAGCACAGGGGGGATGTACCGGGGCACTCCGCATCCGGGAAATGGCCCGAGCAGCGACGTGTTCCCCTGGGAGCGGGTGGCGCGCTCGGTGTCGCGGAGTATGTCGTCGTCGCGGACGCCGATCCGCCGTACTGCGTTCTCACTCGCGTCCAGCCGTTCTGAATGGCCGGCCTCGGCAGGGCGGGGCACAGCGTGCAAACGGGACGCCGTCGTGGCGTGCCGCGACGGCGTCCCGGGATGCGGCCTGCCGGCCCGTGGGTCAGCGGCCAGGTTTCGTCTCGTAGCGCGGGCCCATGTCAGGGCGGTCCGTGCCTTGCAACTCCGTCACCAGCCGGTGCACCGTCACCAGGTCGTGCAGCGCCAGCCGCGTCCGCTCGTCCGGCAGGCCCGCCGTCCGCGCGACCTCCGTCGCGAACACGGCCTCGCCGCCGTGGCGGCGCTCCGCCTCGCCCAGCGCGCCGTACACCCGCGCGTGGTCCGCGCCGTACTCGCCGTGCTCACGCCCGGAGAACGTGCGCCCAGGCGGCGGCTGCGGCGGCGCCTCGCGGTCCTCCGCGATCTCCGCGGCCATCTCGCGCTGCTTCCCGCGGCCGATGCCCGAGCCCCGCTGCTTGGACGCTCCCGTCGTCGCCTTCCACTCGCTCGGGCGCTCCCCGGAGCGCTCCGCCTCGCGCGCGGCCATCCGCCGCTGTTCCTCGTTGCCCTCGACCTTCTTGCCCACGTGGGTCACCTCCTCAACGCTGGTACAGACCCGTCAGCGTGCCGGTCGCCAGACCTTCCGCGTCCAGAATCCGGCGGGCGTCGCCCGCCGACACCTGTTCGGGCAGCGACACACCCCCCGGCAGCGCGTAGAGCCGGAAGCGGTAACGGTGCGCCGGGTCCCCCGGCGGTGGCTCGGGGCCGCCCCAGCCGGGCTCGCCGAAACCGTTCGTGTGCTCCTCCCCGCCGTCCGGCAGCTCGCCGGGCCCCACACCGGGACTGGTCGGGTCGATCCCCGTGACCAGCCAGTGCAGGAACGCGCCGGAGGGCGCGTCGGGGTCCTCGCACAGCAGCGCCATCGAGCGCGTGCCGGGCGGGGGCCGCGACCAGTCCAGCGGCGGGGACACGTTCTCACCGTCCCGGGCATGGCGCCCCGGGACCGGCGCGCGGTCCTCGAATGCGGTGCTTCGCAGTTCCATAGCGGTCATGTGGAACGGGGTACCCGACGCCTCCCCGGCCCATTCGAGGCGTTCGGCACCGGTACACACCGATTCGTCCCCCGCCCCGCCGACCCGCCCCGCATGCGGTGCTGATTCGAAAGGTCCCTGGTCATCCCCTTGGGAAGGATCTTCGACGTAAGCTCCGTGCTATGTCTGGCCCCGTCCGGCGCAAGCCCCGCGCCTACCACCCCGACCGGGTCCGTGACGCCGTGCTCGCGCAGGTGGAATTCGTACGGCTCGCAGCCCACGACCTCGACGACGAGCAGCGCGCGAAGGCCCGGGAACTGCTGGGGCACCTCGCCCGGCAGATCGACGCACTGCCCCGGCTGCTCGCGGAGCCGGTGCCCCGGGCCGTCAGGCCGCAGCTCGACATCCCGTCCTGGGTGCTGGAGACCGTCCACGAGGAGCGCGACGCCGCCCCCGTGGACGCCATCGACTCCGCGGCCGAGGAACTGGAGGCCGTCCTGGAGACGGGCGTGCGCGAGGACGCCCTCGTTCCGCACCACCTGGGGGCGATGCGGGCCGTCGACTTCACCGTCACCCGCGTGGTCGAGCTGACGCTGCACAGCGACGACCTCTCCCGCGCCACCGGCCGCCAGGTCCAGCTGGACCGCGCCGCCCTCGCCATCTCCACGCGCGTCCTCGCCGACGCGCTGGCCCTGAAGGCGCCCGGCTCCTCCACCGAGCTGCGCGTCCCGCCGTTCGCCGCCGTCCAGTGCCTCGCCGGGCCGCGCCACACCAGGGGCACGCCGCCCAACGTCGTGGAGACCGATCCCCTCACCTGGCTGCGCCTCGCCACCGGCCGCACCACGTGGGATGCCGCGACCGCCGCCGGCCGGCTGCGCGCGAGCGGCGAGCGGGCCACGGCCCTCGCGGCGGAACTGCCCGTGCTCGTCTGACCACGAACCGTCCCCACGGGGGGCGCGCGGGGGACTCCTATGGGGCATGTCTCACCTTCCGGGGGTTCTCCGCGCCCCCGCCACCTGGCCTAGACTCGGAGTCGTGCGTGGTGACGGACGACTCAGTCACGACCTCGACCCCGGTGGGAAGGGCCCGAAGGACGCCTGTGGCGTCTTCGGAGTCTGGGCCCCGGGCGAGGAGGTCGCCAAGCTCACCTTCTTCGGGCTGTACGCGTTGCAGCACCGCGGACAGGAGTCCGCGGGAATCGCGGTGAGCGACGGCTCCAAGATCCTGGTGTTCAAGGACATGGGACTGGTCTCCCAGGTCTTCGACGAAACCTCTCTGGGTTCCCTGCCCGGCCATATCGCCGTCGGGCACAACCGCTACTCGACCACGGGCGCTCCCACCTGGGAGAACGCCCAGCCCACGTTCCGCGCCACCGGGCACGGATCGATCGCCCTCGGCCACAACGGCAATCTCGTCAACACCGCCGAACTGGCCCGCCTCGTCGCCTCCCTCCCGGGCGGCCGGGGCCCGCGGCACCGTGTCGCGGCGACCAACGACACCGAGCTGGTCACCGCCCTCCTCGCCGGACAGACCGACGAGGAGACGGGCGCGCCGCTCACCCCTGAGGAGGCCGCCCCGCTCGTCCTCCCGCAGGTCAAGGGCGCCTTCAGCTTCGTCTTCATGGACGAGGAGACGCTCTACGCCGCCCGCGACCCGCAGGGCATCCGCCCCCTGGTCCTCGGCCGCCTCGAACGCGGCTGGGTGGTCGCCTCCGAGACGGCGGCCCTGGACATCGTCGGCGCCTCCGTGGTGCGCGAGGTCGAGCCGGGCGAACTGATCGCGATCGACGAGCGCGGCCTGCGGTCCACACGCTTCGCGGAAGCGAAGCCCAAGGGCTGCGTGTTCGAGTACGTCTACCTCGCCCGCCCCGACACCGACATCGCCGGGCGCAACGTGTACCTCTCCCGGGTGGAGATGGGCCGCAGGCTGGCCGCCGAGGCACCGGCCGACGCCGACCTGGTGATAGCGACCCCCGAGTCCGGCACCCCCGCCGCCGTCGGCTACGCCGAGGCGAGCGGCATCCCGTACGGCTCGGGGCTCGTCAAGAACGCCTACGTCGGCCGCACCTTCATCCAGCCGAGCCAGACCATCAGGCAGCTCGGCATCCGCCTCAAGCTGAATCCCCTCAAAGAGGTCATCCAGGGCAAGCGCCTCGTGGTCGTGGACGACTCCATCGTGCGCGGCAACACGCAGCGTGCCCTGGTGCGCATGCTCCGCGAGGCGGGCGCGGCCGAGGTCCACGTCCGGATCAGCTCGCCGCCGATCAAGTGGCCGTGCTTCTTCGGTATCGACTTCGCCACCCGCGCCGAGCTGATCGCCAACGGCCTGTCCGTCGAGGAGATCGGCAGTTCGCTCGGCGTCGATTCCCTGGCGTACATCTCCCTGGACGCCATGGTCGAGGCCACCACCATCGACAAGCCGGACCTGTGCCGCGCCTGCTTCGACGGCGAGTACCCGATGGAGCTGCCCGACCCCGCCGTCCTCGGCAAGGACGTGCTGGAGCAGCCCGACGCGTCCCTGCCCCTCCTCACAGGACCCGGCGCGGCCGACGCGCTGCGGCGCCCGTGACCCGGGCGGACCGCCGACCCGCCCCCGGACGACCGGGGGCCCATCCGAGCAGGAAGTACCGATGAGCACCGACAACGCGCCCGTGGCGGGCGGCGTCAGCTATGCCGCGGCAGGCGTCGACATCGAGGCCGGCGAGACCGCCGTCGAGCTGATGAAGAAGTGGGTGGCCAAGGCCCAGCGCCCGGAGAGCGTCGGCGGCATCGGCGGCTTCGCCGGCCTGTTCGACGCCTCGGCGCTGCTGCGCTACCGCCGCCCTCTCCTCGCCTCCGCGACGGACGGCGTCGGCACCAAGGTGGCCGTCGCGCAGCGCATGGACGTGCACGACACGATCGGTCACGACCTGGTCGCCATGGTCGTGGACGACCTGGTGGTGTGCGGCGCCGAGCCGCTGTTCATGACGGACTACATCTGCGTCGGCAAGGTGAACCCCGAGCGGGTCGCCGCCGTGGTCAAGGGCATCGCCGAGGGCTGCGTCCTCGCCGGCTGCGCCCTGGTCGGCGGCGAGACGGCCGAGCACCCCGGGCTGCTCGGCCCGGACGAGTACGACGTGGCGGGCGCGGGCACCGGCGTCGTCGAGGCGGACGCCGTGCTGGGCGCGGACCGCGTACGCGCGGGTGACGCGGTCGTGGCCATGGCCTCGTCCGGCCTGCACTCCAACGGGTACTCGCTGGTCCGCCACGTCTTCTTCGAGCTGGCCGGCTGGACCCTCGAACGGGAGGTCCCCGAGTTCGGCAGGACGCTCGGCGAGGAGCTGCTGACCCCCACCCGCATCTACTCGCTCGACTGCCTGGCGCTGCTGCGCGCGACGGAGGTCCACGCGTTCGCCCACGTCACGGGCGGCGGGCTGGCGAACAACCTGGCCCGCGTCGTCCCCGACGGGCTGCACGCGCGCGTGGACCGGGCCACCTGGTCACCCGCACCCGTGTTCGGCACGGTGGCCGGGGCGGGCGGTGTGGCGCGCGGCGAGCTGGAGAGGACCCTCAACATGGGCGTCGGCATGATCGCCGTCGTCCCCCAGGAATCGGTGGGCACCGCGCTCGCCACGCTGGCGGACCGGAACGTCCCCGCCTGGGTGGCGGGCGAGATCGTCACGGCCGGCGACGGCGCGCCGGGCGGCGGCGCCTCCCTCAGGGGTGACTACGCCTGACCGGCGGCATGGAGACAGCACTGAACCCGGTCCGGGAGGCCCGGACCGGGTCGAGCGGTCAACCGTCGTGTCCGCCGTCGCGCGTGCGATCGAACGCAGCCGCCGGTGAGGACCGGGGCGCGGCACGCCTCAGGCGCGGCGCCGTTTCACCGGGGAATCGGACGATGGCTCTCCGTCGTCGTCATCGTCCTCGTCGCTGTACATCTCCGCGTACCGCGTGTACACGTCGTCGTCCAGCTCTTCGTCCAGCTCGTCGCTGTCCTCGAACCGTTCACCGTTCGGTGAGCGGTCCTGGCTCGATGCACCCAGCTCTTCGGCCAGACGAGAGAGGTCCGTCACGCCGCTGTTGTACTTCAGCTGGCGGGCGACCTTCGTCTGCTTGGCCTTGGCCCGGCCGCGCCCCATTGGCTCGACCCCCTCAACGACGGGACCCGACGGCCCCGGTGTGTTGACATCCGTTCATGATCGAGAGCGGGCTCTCGGTCGAAAGCCCGGCCCACCGGACTTCAACCGTACCTGCTTCCGCGGGCCTACGGTACGCCGTCCGCAGGACCGGAGCCGCGAGCATGGCGTCCGATGACCCTCTCTTTGCTGGTCAGCGGCGATTTTACCTTCTTTCTCGACACGCCTCGCACGAGGGGGGTGACATGTCTTACGCGGATGGCGCAGCCGCGCCCGCCCCGGCGGCCATCCGGTGCTCCGCGATCCGGTCGGCGGCCACGGCGGGCGGCACGTCCTCGGCCGCGGCGCGTTCGAAGATCTCCCGCGTCGTGGCGCGGATCTCAGCCGCCTTTGCCTTCGCACGAGCGAAGTCGAAGCCGTGCAGCTCGTCGGCCACCTGGATGACGCCGCCCGAGTTCACGACGTAGTCGGGCGCGTACAGCACGTCCCGGTCCGCGAGGTCCTTCTCGATACCGGGGTGGTCGAGCTGGTTGTTGGCCGCGCCGCAGACGACGGACGCCGTCAGCACGGGGACCGTCCGGTCGTTCAGCGCGCCGCCGAGGGCGCACGGCGCGTAGACGTCGAGCCCGGGGAGCGTGACCAGCGCCTCCGTGTCCGCGACGGCGGTCACGCCGGGGTGCTCCGCCAGCACGCGCCGCACGGCGTCCTCGCGCACGTCGGTGACGACCACGCGCGCGCCCGCCTCCCGCAGGTGCCCGACCAGCAGGCGCCCGACCTTGCCGACGCCCGCGATGCCGACCGTCCGGCCCGCCAGGTCCTCGTCGCCCCACCGGTGCCCGGCCGAGGCGAGCATCCCCTGGAAGACGCCGAAGGCCGTCAGGACCGACGAGTCGCCCGCGCCGCCGTTCTCGGGGGAGCGCCCGGTGGTCCAGCGGCAGGTGCGCGCGACCACGTCCATGTCCGCCACGTACGTCCCGACGTCGCAGGCCGTCACGTACCGGCCGCCGAGCGAGGCGACGAGGCGGCCGTAGGCGAGCAGCAGCTCCTCGGTCTTGATCTCGTCGGGGTCGCCGATGATCACGGCCTTGCCGCCGCCGTGGGACAGGCCCGCCATGGCGTTCTTGTAGCTCATGCCGCGCGCGAGGTTCAGCGCGTCGCGGACGGCGGCCTCCTCGGGGCGCGGCCGGCCCGGGTAGGCGTGGAAGCGGGTGCCGCCGAGCGCGGGGCCCAGGGCGGTGGAGTGGAGGGCGATGACGGCGCGCAGGCCGGTTGCCGGGTCCTGCCCGAGCACGACCTGCTCGTGGCCGCCCTGGGCGGAGTGGAAGAGAGTGTCCAGAACGTCGGCCTCGACCGTGCTGTCTGCGCTGACAGCGGAACGTACATCGGTCACGGTGGTGACTCCTGCGGAACGTTGCGGATGCCCCCGTGCGGGTCGGGAGGGCTGTTGGTGAGATGAGCGTACGGCGGTGCGGCGGTCCTGGCTGCGCCCGGGTGGGGGCACTGACACGATCGGGGTAGACCGGGGGAGGACCGGCGCGGCGACGTGCCGGGTGACCGTGGAGCAGGAGGACGGGAGGGTCCGTGACGAAAGTGCCGTACGCGGCGTATCTGAGGGTCTACGAGCCGCTGGCGGCCTTCCCCGAGCGGGAGCGCGCCCACTGGGCCGCGTACGCGGAGGGGGAGCGGCTGCCGACGGCGGAGGACGAGGTGCGGGACGCGCTGGCGGCGCTCGCGGCCGTTCCCGCGCGGGTGGTCCCCGCCGGGGAGAGCGCGGACGCGTTCGTCGCGGTGGTGGACGGTGAGGCGCTGATCTGCCCGTGGCGGACGCGGCTGCGGTCCTGGCAGGCACTCGACGCGGTGGGGGAGTGGCTGATGCCGCAGCCCGTGCTGGACGCGGCGCTGCCGCCCGAGGCGCGGCGGCGGGCGGCCGAGGAGTACGCGGACTGGCGCGAGCGGAACGCGGACGCGCGGCCGTGGATCAGGTCGGCGCTGTGGCACGTACCGGTGCGCTGGTTCGCCCTTTTCGCCGACGAGGAACGGGAGTTCAGGCCGGCCGATGCGGGTGCGCGGCCCGAACTGCGCTACCGTACGCCGATGGTGCAGGCCAGGCGGCGGGTGGCGCGCGGGCTGCGGACCGTCCGGCGGGCCATGCCGGAGAGTCCGCTCGCGGAGGCGCTGACCGATGTCGGGCGCTGGATCGAGCGGTTCCATCCGAAGTCGCTCGTCGAGCTGGACTACGGCGGTCTCGTCCATGCCGTACCCGGTGACCAGTTGGCCGCCGATCGGTCGGCGGCGGACGTGGCGGCCGGGCTGACGGCGCTCGACGCGGGCGATCCCCGGCGGGCCGGGGAGCTGTACGAGGAGCTGACCGAACGCTGGACGGCGGTCAGGGAACGGCAGTTCGCCAACTGACCCGGGACCAAAGTCCCACGTCAAGGGGCTAAAGCCCGCAAGCGTGATGGATGGCACGGAAGGAACCTCTTGCCAGCAAGCAGTACCCTCGTGTCAAAATAGGACAAGGAGCCCGCGAGGGGCCCTTCTGTCCGCTCGGCGATGTGTGTCGAAGGGCGGACAGATCGGTATTGCGCTCCTTGGCGGGAGTGGTGCCGAGTCATCACCGTGTGACTGATCGTGAGGGCCGAGTGACTGTCCGCTATGGCATGGTCCAGTCGGCTTCCGCCGAGGTTGAACACCTGAGAGGGCAATTCCATCGGTTTGGCCGACCCGGCTGGACGGATGGTGTAGTTGTAGTGCCGAGGACATGCCGTTCGTCCTATAACCGACTCGACCCGCTACTGCCATTTCGGGCAACGCGGGTCAAGGTGCAGAATTTAGAGGAAAGAACCGTGATGGTTCGGTTCTCCCGAGGAGGCCGCTCATGACCGCTCGCACCCCTGATGCCGAGCCGCTGCTGACCCCGGCTGAGGTTGCCACGATGTTCCGCGTTGACCCGAAAACGGTCACACGCTGGGCAAAAGCGGGCAAGCTCACGTCTATCCGCACGCTCGGCGGGCACCGTCGCTACCGTGAAGCGGAGGTGCGCGCGCTGCTCGCGGGCATCCCGCAGCAGCGCGGCGAGGCCTGAGCAACGCAGCACCAGCAGGACATCAGCACAGCACGACCCAGGCTCCGGGGCCCCCACTCCGGACCGCTTGGCCCCTGATCGCGCCGGACTCCGCCGAGTCCGGCGCGATCTCTTTGTGTCGCGGAGGGCTCACGGGAACCGCACGGACACCGGTCAACCGGCCGTACAATTGCACATATTAAATCGACGGGTGTCTCTACGGGGTTGAACGAGCTCAAGGCGCTATCGAGTTCCGTGACTCCCGTCACATCGCTCGTCCCTTGCCCGCGGTGATGATCTTGCGATAGAAGGCGCCGGCGTCGGCTCCCGCGCACTCGCACCGTACCCCCTGGGCGCGCCGTCGCGCCGGAGGTTCCGTGTATCGGGGCGTGGCATGTGCCGACGGCGCTCCCGTGCGCCCGGCCGCGGCCCGTCCCCTCCACCTGTCGGTGTCCGCCACGGGCCGCCGTGAAACCCACCTGGCGCACACGTCACACGACCGCGGCCGCTCATACAGAAAGCCCGGACCCTGGTGGGGGTCCGGGCTCTTCGAGTCCGAGCTGATCGGCCTGCTGCCGAAATTGTGCGGTCCTGACGGGATTTGAACCCGCGGCCTCCACCTTGACAGGGTGGCGAGCACTCCAAACTGCTCCACAGGACCACGTCGCGAGGGCGACTCTACCCCAGATGGAGGCGTGGGCACCAATCGGCCGCCACGCGCTCCGACCTGGCGTTCTCAGCCGGCCGGGGCCAGCGCGTCGATCGCCTTCACGATCCGCTTGTCCGAGACCGGGTACGCCGTGCCCAGCGCGTGCGCGAAGTAGCTCACCCGCAACTCCTCGATCATCCACGGGATCTCCGCCGCCGCGGCGGGCACGGGACGCCCCGGCGGGAACTGTTCGAGCAGCCAGGCGTACTCGTCCCGCATCTCGTGCACCTTCGCCATCCGCGCCGCGTCGCGCTCGGCCTGGTGCGGGAGTTGCTGGAGACGCCGGTCGACCGCCGTCAGGTAGCGCAGGACGTCGGGCAGCCGCCGCGCGCCGTGCGCGGTGACGAAGCCGGGCCGCACCAGGCCGTCGAGCTGCTGCCGCACGTCCGCGCGCGCCGGGAGGAGCACCTGGCTCGTCAGCGACCGCAGCCGCCGCTCGCACGCCTGCCACGCGGACAGCACCTCGCGCACCTGCCGCACGATGCGGACAGTCAGGTCCGTGATGTCGGCGCGCACCGCGTCGAACAGCCCGGTGAAGCCCGCCTCGTCCCACGCGGGGCCGCCGTGCGCCGCGATCAGCCGGTCGGCCGCCGCCGTCACGCAGTCGTCGAACAGGGCGGCCACACTGCCGTGCGGGGACGACGAGAGCGCGAGCTTCGCCGCGTTGTCCAGCTGCCGCTGCGCGAACTTGCCGGGATCGGACGGCAGGTTGAGCAGGATGAGCCGCCGCGTGCCCAGCGCCATCGAGCGCGCCTGCTCCGCCTCCGTGTCGAACAGCCGCACGGCCACGGCCGTCCCGGTGTCCACCAGCGCCGGGTACGCCTTCACCGGCTGGCCGCCGCGCCGCGTCTCGAAGGTGCGGGCGAGCGTGCCGACCGTCCAGGACGTGAGCCCCTCCGCGCCCGCCGTGAACGCCCTGTCGAGCGCCTCGCGCGCCTTCGGCCGCATCCGCGCGCGCAGCGCCGTCAGGTCCTTGCTCTCGGCGTCACCGGGGACGCGGCGGCGCCGCTCGTCCACCACGCGGAACGTGATCCGCAGGTGCGCCGGGACGCGTTCCTCGTCGAAGTCCTGCTCGGCGACCCGTACGCCCGTCAGCCGCGTGAGCCCGCGCGCCAGGGCCGCGCGCAGCGGCTCGCCGGTCGGCTCGGGCGTCGCCGCCAGGAAGCGCCGCGCGAAGTCGGGGGCCGGGACGCAGTGCCGCCTGACCGGTTTGGGCAGGGAACGGATCAGTTCGGTCACCAACTGCTCGCGCAGGCCCGGGATCTGCCAGTCGAAGCCGTCCGCCGTCACCTGGTTGAGCACTTGGAGCGGTACGTGCACGGTCACGCCGTCCGCGTCCGTCCCCGGCTCGAACTGGTAGGTCACGCGCAGGGACAGCCGCCCCTGCCGCCAGGTGTCCGGGTACGCCTCCTTGGTGACCCGCTCCGCCTGCTCGTTGATGAGCATGGACTTCTCGAAGTTGAGCAGGTCCGGCTCTTCGCGCCGCTTCTTCTTCCACCAGGCGTCGAAATGGGCACCGGAGACGACGTCTTCCGGCACCCGCTGGTCATAGAAGTCGTAGAGCGTCTCGTCGTCCACCAGGATGTCCCGGCGCCGCGCGCGCTCCTCCAGCTCGGCGACCTCGGCGAGCAGCCTGCGGTTCTCGGCGAAGAACTGGTGCCCGGTGCGCCAGTCGCCCTCGACCAGCGCGTTCCTGATGAACAGGTCCCGGGACGTCTCCGGGTCGATCCGCCCGTAGTTGACCTTGCGCTGCGCGACGACCGGGACGCCGTAGAGCGTCACCCGCTCGTACGCCATCACCGCCGCCTGCTTCTGCTCCCAGTGCGGCTCGCTGTACGTCCGCTTCACCAGGTGCCCGGCCAGCGGCTCGATCCAGTCCGGGTCGATCCGCGCGTTCACCCGCGCCCACAGCCGCGACGTCTCCACCAACTCGGCCGACATCACCCAGCGCGGCGGCC
The DNA here is from genome assembly GCF_047200595.1 of Streptomyces sp. MS19. Classification (NCBI taxonomy): domain Bacteria; kingdom Bacillati; phylum Actinomycetota; class Actinomycetes; order Kitasatosporales; family Streptomycetaceae; genus Streptomyces; species Streptomyces sp. MS19. The sequence continues at coordinate 136,318 of NZ_JBJZOH010000011.1, forward strand.
GCCGGAACAGCGCCGAACCGGGGAACACCGCGAACTTCGCGCCCCGCGCGCCCAGATACTCGTTCTTCTCCGTGTCCTTCAGGCCCAGGTGCGACAACAGCCCGGCCAGCAGCGACTGGTGGACGCGTGCCGGATCGGCCGCCTGCCCCTCGCGCGGCGCCGCCGGCTCGATGCCGAGCGAGCGGCCCACCGAGCGCAGCTGCGCGTAGATGTCCTGCCACTCGCGTATCCGCAGGTAGTTGAGGAACTCGGCCTTGCACAGGCGGCGGAACGCCGAGGAGGACAGCGCGCGCTGACGCTCGCGCACGTACTCCCACAGGTTGAGGAACGCCAGGAAGTCCGACTCCTCCGCCGGGCCCTCGCGGAACCGCTGGTGCTTCGCGTCCGCCTGCTGCTGCTTGTCGCCCGGCCGCTCGCGCGGGTCCTGGATCGACAGCGCGGCGGTGATCACCATCACCTCGTGCGCCACGCCGTTGCGCTCCGCCTCGACGACCATCCGCGCCAGGCGCGGATCGACCGGCAGCTGCGACAGTGTGCGGCCCATCTCCGTCAGCTTCGCCCCGGCGAGCGCGCCCAGCTCCTCCAGCAGCTGCACGCCCGCCTTGACCGAGCGGTGGTCGGGCGGGTCGATGAACGGGAAGCGCTCGACCTCGCCGAGCCCGGCCGCGTTCATCTGGAGGATGACGGACGCCAGGTTCGTCCGCAGGATCTCCGCGTCGGTGAACTCGGGGCGGGAGAGGAAGTCGTCCTCCGAGTACAGGCGGACGCAGATGCCGTCGCTGGTGCGGCCGCAGCGGCCCTTGCGCTGGTTCGCGCTCGCCTGTGAGACGGGCTCGATCGGCAGCCGCTGGACCTTGGTGCGGTGGCTGTAGCGGGAGATGCGGGCCGTGCCGGGGTCGATCACGTACTTGATGCCGGGGACGGTCAGCGAGGTCTCGGCGACGTTGGTCGCGAGCACGACGCGGCGTCCCGGGTGCCGCTGGAAGACGCGCTGCTGCTCGCCGTGCGACAGGCGGGCGTACAGCGGCAGGATCTCGGTGTGGCGCAGGCGCCGCTTCTCCAGCGCGTCCGCCGTGTCGCGGATCTCGCGCTCGCCGGAGAGGAAGACCAGGATGTCGCCCGGCCCCTCGGCCTGGAGCTCGTCCACCGCGTCGCAGATGGCGGTGGTCTGGTCGCGGTCGGCGCCCGCGTCGCCGTTCTCGCCCTCCCCGGCGTCCCCCGGCTCCTCCAGCAGCGGCCGGTAGCGGACCTCGACCGGGTACGTGCGCCCCGACACCTCGATGACCGGCGCCGGGCGGCCCGCCGCGTCCGCGAAGTGCCGGGCGAAGCGCTCCGGGTCGATGGTCGCCGACGTGATGACGACCTTGAGGTCCGGGCGGCGCGGCAGGAGCTGGGCGAGGTAGCCGAGGAGGAAGTCGATGTTGAGGCTGCGCTCGTGCGCCTCGTCGATGATGATCGTGTCGTACTGCCGCAGCTCGCGGTCGTGCTGGATCTCGGCGAGCAGGATGCCGTCCGTCATCAGCTTGACGAGCGTGGCGTCGCCCGCCTGGTCGGTGAAGCGCACCTTGTAGCCGACGGCCTCGCCCAGCGGCGTCCGCAGCTCGTCGGCGACGCGCTGCGCGACCGTACGGGCCGCCAGGCGCCGGGGCTGCGTGTGGCCGATGAGGCCCTTCACGCCCCGGCCCAGCTCCAGGCAGATCTTGGGCAGCTGCGTCGTCTTGCCCGAGCCGGTCTCCCCCGCGACGATCACCACCTGGTGGTCGCGTATCGCCGCCAGGATCTCGTCCTTCTTCTGGCTGACGGGCAGCTGCTCGGGATACGTGACGGCGGGCACGGCGGCGCGGCGGCGCGCGACATGGGCCTCCGCCGTCTCGATCGCGGCGCCGATCTCGGCGAGCACCGCCTGCTGGGCGGACGGCTTGCGGATGCGGCGCGCGCCGTCGAGCCGCCGGCCGATCCGCCGCTGGTCCCGCAGGCTCAGCTCCGGCAGCCGGGCGGCCAGCTCCGACACGGGCGGCGCGGACGGCGCGGGAGAGGCCGCCCTGGATACGGGGGAGGGGTGTGTAGGCATACGTACCCAAGCGTCTCACCCGCGCGCGGTGGGCGGCGAGCCGATATCGAGGTGCGCGTGTTTCGCCTGAGATGTCCGCCTGTGTCATGTCTAGGGTTGCTTCGTGAGCGGTTGGTGGCGGAAGGCGCGCGCGTCGGTCTACTTTCCCGCGGTCGTGGTGTCGCTGATCGCGGCGGGCGCGGCGGCGCTGTTCGCCGGGTCGTACACCTATGCGATGGCGGACCCGGCGCCGCGGCACGTGCCTGTCGCCGTCGTCGGCGAGCCGGAGTCGCGCAGCAGGGTGGACGCGTTCGTGGCCGAGCTGGAGGGGCGGCTCGACGCGTCGCTGCGCATCCACCGCTACGGCACCTATCCACAGGCTGTGGACGCCGTGGAGCGGCAGGAGGTCTTCGCGGTCTTCCGCAACCGCGGGGAGCGCGTCGAGCTGAAGCTCGTCAGCGCGGCGGGCTCGTCCGTCGCCGAGCTGCTGCGGCAGGACGCGCCCGCCGCCGCGAAGTCCGCGCACATCGACCTGAAGGTCACCGACATCAAACCGCTCTTCCGCGGCGACCCGCGCGGCCTCGCCATCTTCTACATCTCGATCGCCACCGTGATCATCGGCTTCCTCGGCACGGTCCAGCTGAGCGTCAACGCCCCCGCGCTCAATCCGGGCGAGCGGATCGCGTTCACCGCCTGCTACGCGCTGCTCGGCGGGCTGGCGATCATCGCGACGGTGGACTGGTGGCTCGGGGCGCTGCCGCTCCCGTTCTGGCAGTCGTGGGGGACGCTGGCGCTGACCATGTTCACGTCGGGGATGGTCTTCAGCATGTTCAACGCGCTGGTCAGGCGGTGGGCGATCCTCCCGACGTGGGTGCTGATGGTCATGCTGGGCAACCCGTCATCCGGCGGCGCCGTCTCCTGGCCGCTGCTGCCCTCGGTGCTCGGCGCGATCGGCCGCTGGCTGCCGCCCGGCGCCGCCGTCAACGCGCTGCACACCGCCGTCTACTTCCGCGGGCATCAGCAGGCGCAGCCCTACCTGGTGCTCGGCGGCTGGGCGCTGCTGTCGTGCGCCGTCTTCTGGGTCTGGCGCCGCCGCCACCCCGGCGGGCGCCCCACCGGCGCGGCGGCCGAGCCCGTCCCGGCCGCCTGACGCGCGGCGGCGGGCGCGGTCACCGCCGGGTGAGGCGCGTCACCAGGACGCCGTCGTCGAACGCCTCGCGCTCGGCGACGTCGAACAGCGTCGGGTCGAAGTCCCCGTCGAAGAAGGGGACGCCGGCGCCGATGACCACCGGATAGCTCTTGATGATCAGCTCGTCGATCTCCGGCTGTAGGACGCCCGCGAGGACGCCCCCGCCGCACAGCCGGATGTCGAGCCCGTCCTCCTCCTTGAGGCGGCGCACGAGGCCGAGGGGATCGCCGGGGACGACGGTGACGGCCGGGTCGATGTCGGGCGCGACGGTGGTGGACACGACGTACTGGCGCAGGTGTGCGTACGGGCTGGTGAAGCCCGCGTCGAGGCCCGGCAGGTAGCTGCCGCGGCCCGTCAGGACGGTGTCGAAGCGGCGGTTGGGGGCGTCCGCGAGGCCCTCGGCGTCGCGCCCCATGGTGGGGACGGTCTCCGGGAGCCGGGCGTTCATCCACGCCGAGTAGGCCGCGGCCTGCGCCTCGTCGCCTGGGGGAAGAAGTCGAACTCGCCGCCGGGACCGGCGATCCGGCCGTCGAGGGTGACGGCGGCGTAGTAGACGAGCTTTCGCATGGGCCGGCCTCACTGATAGTACTCTGCCTGTCGTGCTCTATGCGTAGTGCTACGTATGGAGTGGTATCAACGGGCGAACCGGGCACGGTCCTGGGCAGAACCGGCGCGCGCATGGCAGCATCACGCCCGTGACCAGCAGAACCACCGCCGACCAGCGCCGCGGCGACCTCGCGCTGCTGCGCCGCGTACGCGACCGGATCGACCGCGAGTACGCGCAGCCGCTCGACGTCGAGGCGCTCGCGCGCGGCGTGCACATGTCCGCCGGGCACCTCAGCCGGCAGTTCCGCGCCGCGTACGGCGAGTCCCCGTACAGCTACCTGATGACGCGCCGCATCGAACGCGCGATGGCGCTGCTGCGCCGGGGCGAGCTGAGCGTCACCGAGGTCTGCTTCGCGGTCGGCTGCTCCTCCCTCGGCACCTTCAGCACGCGCTTCAGCGAACTCGTCGGCATGTCCCCGAGCGCCTACCGCCGCCAGGCGGCCGACGCGGTGGCGGGCCTGCCCGCCTGCGTCGCCAAGCAGGTCACCCGACCGGTCAGGAATCGAGAAGCACGCCCCGCCGGCCCGTAGCTAGCGTGAGGGGTATGGACATCACGATTCACACCACGGTTCTCCCGCACGACGACCCCGACGCCGCCCTCGGCTTCTACCGCGACCTCCTCGGCTTCGAGGTGCGCACCGACGTCGGCGCGGGCGCGATGCGCTGGATCACGGTCGGCCCCGCCGCGCAGCCCGGCACCTCCATCCTCCTGGCGCCCCCGGCCGCCGACCCTGGCGTCACGGACGACGAGCGCCGCACCGTCACCGAGATGATGGCCAAGGGCACCTACGGCTGGATTCTCCTCGCCACCCCCGACCTCGACGGCACGTTCGAGAAGCTGGTGGCCGGCGACGCCGAGGTCGTCCAGGAGCCGACCGAGCAGCCGTACGGCGTACGCGACTGCGCCTTCCGCGACCCGGCGGGCAACCAGATCCGCTTCCAGGAAGTGCGCTGACCACCCGCCGGCCGGGGCGGCGGGAGCCTCAGCCCGCCGCCATCAGCGCGCCGACGTCCGCCGGGGTCCAGTGGCCCCGCGCCCCCGGACACCCGGCCAGATAGGCGGCGACCTCCGCCCGCCCCCACGCCCCGGTCGCGGCAAGCCCGGCGGCGAGATGCGCCACGTACGGCGCGGCCGGGCGCCGCAGCTCGACGTCCGCCATCCGCCACGGCGCGGTGAACGTGAGCACGGGCACCCCCGCCAGCGTTCCCAGGCACAGGAGCGTCTCGTACCTGCCGGGCCCGAGCCGCGCGCGGCCGGTGGCCAGCGCGCCCGCGAGACCGGGGCCGGCGCCCGCCCCCGGCGTCCGGTACATCTCCTGCGCGGCGATGTCGGAGAACTGCCGCGCCGTGACGAGATGCGCGACGCACCACGCGACGCCCCCGGCCGCCGGGTCGTAGAAGCCCCTGCCGCCGGTCCACACGGGCGACTCCGTCGCGAAGTAGACCCGCCCCGGAACCACCACGGCGGCAGAACGCGCCGGCGGCGTCCTGTCCCGGCACCCCGGATACACCCGCCGGGCACCCGCCGGCCGTCCGCCCTCGATGTAGTGCCGCAACCGCTCGGCATGCATGTTGGACCCGTACGACGCGTACCAGACACGCACCGGCACACCACCCCCCGGCCGAAACGGCTCGGGACACAGCACAGCGACCATGCCCCGATCATCACTGACGGCACAGAAAGCTTCTCGGTGCCGACACCGAGCCTTCATGGTGATTCCGTCCAGACGTTCGAAGTTGCAATGTGCGGTGATCACCTGGCGCAGTGAGGAGGTGACGTCGCTAGGATGGATGGCGCTGCCCTTGTTGACCGGCCACTTGTGCTCCGACGAGCAAGAAGGCTGTTCGTACCCCCGGAGGAGAGTGTGAGCGGTAAGCCCCGATCTCCGGTGGGGACCTTCGGATACCAGGCGGCGCAGGTCAACCTGGGAGCTATGGTCGAGGGCTCGTCGGGAGGCGTGTTGCTTGCGCAGCTCGCGGCCTATGCGCGTCCGGTCAACCCTGACTTTCCTTACTGTGTCGTGAACGACTACGTCTCCACTGCATTGGGCCTGGCCATGGGTGTGCCGGTGCCACCCGGCGCCCTGGTCAAATTGGGTTCGGAGTGGGGCTTCGTGTCTCTTGGCTTCGGTGAGCTGGGGAAACGCCCACCGCCGGCCGACTTCGAGGAACTCGGCGCCGATCTTCCCTGGGAAGCAACCGGTGTGGTTGTCCTCGACCAGTGGATCTCGAACTCAGACCGGCATGACGGAAATCTCGCCTACATGCCTTCGCTGGGTGTGGCCGCATTCGATCACGATCAAGCGCTGTTCGGCGCCTGCCCAAGGGGAGAAGGCATCGGTTCCCTGCGACAGGTGAGGGAACAGAGAGTCAAGCAGCACGAGCTGGTGCCGCACCTCCCTACGGTCGAACACTTCGAGTCATGGGTCGGCCGCACGCAGTCGATCACTCGTGCGGAATTGAACAGGGCTGTGGGGACGTGCTCGGGCGCGAACCTGTTGTCCCGCGCTGAGGCGGAAGCTCTTGTGGACTTTCTCGCATACCGTCAACTCAACCTTGGTCGATTCATCCAGGAGTCGTATCCGGAGTTCACGGGAGTCACGGCCTGGACTCTGGATTCCGGTGGAGGTGAGTGATCCATGGATGGAAGTTGGTTTCTCGTCAAGTATGTCGACGATGTTTTCCGTAATGAGCCGATCAATGTCGGTGTCGTGGTCACCTCCAGTCAGGGGGTGGGGAGTCGGTTCTTGGGACAGCGGCCTGACGGCTCCATCAACGGTCAACGGATCAATAAACGTGTGAGAGGAGTGGAGACCTATAAGGCTTGGGTGAAATTTATTTGCAAAGAGGCTCTCCGGGGGACCCTTGATGCGCGCATCGAGTCGTTGTCCAAGCGTGTGGGCGAAAGCTACCTGGTCGAACGCCGGGGTCCGGTACTTGAGACCGCTGACGGAAGGCTGCCTCAAGGCGTCGCCGACGAACTCTTCTCTGTCCTTGTCGCGTCGGAGGTGGCGAACCCGCTGGCCCTCGACATACTCGCGGAGACCGCGTTCAAGCGACTGGTCCTCCCGCCTGGTCACAGAATCGATCGCGATGTGGACTATCACGTGCGGGTTCGTGAGGTCCCGCAGTCGGTGACGTTCGACTATCGCTACGCGGCTGAGCGGACGATTTTGATGGACAGGGTGAGCTCCAATCGCTCCGGCAAGCTGTTGATGCAATCCGTGAATGACCTTCTGTACCGCATCGACGTGGTCGAAAAGCAGCAAAACATTCATAATTTCGTTGCCCTCTATTCCGGCGCGGACAGCTCGCCGCAGGCTGAGCGGCAGTTGCGGCTGCTCAACAAGTTCGCCCACACGGTGGATCTCAGTACGGACCGGGCGAAGGATGATATCGGGGAGATCCTTGGCGTTCCGGCCTTGCCCGGTTGATCGAACGCCGCCTGCCCGGATCGCGCGGTACGAGTGGCGAGATTCCATCGCGCGGGTATGCCTTGTCGCAACGAGGCGAGTGCCGTGAGGCCCTGGTCCGATGTGCTGGCTCGTTGGCTGTCTGTCGCTCAGGCATCGCCTGGCGGATGAGAGAAGGGCACCAAGATAGCTGTGCAGCCGATCGTGTGGGCGCACGCGTTGGCGTACCGACGAGCAGGAAGGCCCTGGCGGGTGAACCCGCCAGGGCCTTCCTCTCGTACCTTCTCCGGTGGCTGGGGCCGGGGTCGAACCGGCGACCTTCCGCTTTTCAGGCGGACGCTCGTACCAACTGAGCTACCCAGCCGGAGCGGTCCTGACGGGATTTGAACCCGCGGCCTCCACCTTGACAGGGTGGCGAGCACTCCAAACTGCTCCACAGGACCTTGCTCTGCGACACCGGGATGTCGCGTACCCCCGACGGGATTCGAACCCGCGCTACCGCCTTGAAAGGGCGGCGTCCTGGGCCACTAGACGACGGGGGCCCGGCGGCCCGCCTCGGCATCTCGCGATGCCGTCGGGGACGTGAGAAGCATAGGGGATGCCGGGACCGATCGGCAAAACGGTTCGGTCGGCCCGCAACCTGGCCCTCCGCGCCACCCGCCCGCGACAATGGCCGGGTGCTGGAGATGACGCGCGAGGAGTTCGAGGAACTGGTCGGCGAGGCCCTCGACCGGGTGCCGTCCGAGCTGACGCGCCTGATGGACAACGTCGCCGTCTTCGTCGAGGACGAGCCGCCCGCCGAGGCGGGCGACCCCGAACTCCTCGGCCTGTACGAGGGAGTGCCCCTCACCGAGCGCGGCGAGTGGTACGCGGGGGCGCTCCCCGACCGCATCTCCGTCTACATGGGACCCACCCTGCGGATGTGTGAACGAGAGGGCGGCGGCCGGGAACTGGTCGTCGAGGAGGTCGAGATCACCGTCGTGCACGAGATCGCCCACCACTTCGGGATCGACGACGAGCGGCTGCACGCGCTCGGTTACGGGTGAGGCGTGTCCTGGGCGGGGCGGCGGGAGTTGAACGGGCGGAAGCCCGTCCCGCGCGCCGACCGGAGGAACGTTCCCGTGCCCAGCCGCCGTCACCGCCGTGCCCGTCCCGCCGCCCTGGCGGGGGTGGCCGCCCTCGCCGCCGTCGCGCTGGCGGGCTGCGTCACCGTGGACCCGGAGAAGACCGCCCAGCAGCGTGAGCCCGACGGCGGCGGGCACGGCGCGCCCGACACCGCCGCCGAGCGGGAACGCGCGGCCGGGGCCGAGGACGCCGCGCCCGGCGGCGCCGGGCCCGAGCCGAGCGGCGGGCGCGCCGAGGACGCCGCGCCCCCCGGTCCCGCCACAGCCGACGACGCGCGGCAGGACCGCGCGGACCGGGCCGGCGAGGACGACACACCCGCCGGTACGCCCGACCGCACCCCCCGCGCCACCCCCCGCCCCGGCACCCCCGCGCCGCCGCAGCGTCCCGACGTGCCCGAGCCCGTTCCGACGCGCCCCGAGCCGCCCGCGCCCGAGCCCGCCGACCCGGACCCGGCGCCCGGCCCCGAGGAGCCGCCCCCCGCGCCCGAGCCGGAGCAGCCGGCCCCCGAGCCCGGCCCCGAGGAGCCCGCGCCGGCGCCGGGAGAGCCCGTGCCAGGGGGTACGGGCTGACCCGTTTGCGTATCACCGCGCCGCGTGCGTATGCTTGTAGATCGTTTGATCCCACTTGCCCGGCGCCCCGAAGCAGCGCGCCGTGTGGCGCGTTCCTCACCGAGCCGTGGCTGACCGCATCCAGGCGGTCAAGAGCACCTACGGAGCACAGGCGCGTGCCGACCCCACAAGACTCCGGAAGGTTCTCACTTCGCATGTCCGTGACCACGCCCGAGGTTCTTCTTCCCCTGGACGACGAGCCCACCCTGACGTTCGCCGACCTGGGCCTGCCCCAGGAGATCGTGCGCACGCTCGCCGAGCACGGTGTCACCACCCCGTTCCCCATCCAGGCCGCCACCATCCCGGACGCGCTGGCCGGACGGGACATCCTCGGCCGCGGCCGCACCGGCTCCGGCAAGACCCTGAGCTTCGGCCTGCCCCTCCTGGCCCGCCTCGCCGGCGGCAGGACGCGCGCCAAGCACCCCCGCGCCGTCATCCTCACCCCCACGCGTGAGCTGGCCATGCAGGTCGCCGACGCGCTGGAGCCGTACGGCAACGTGCTCGGCCTCCGTCTCAAGGTCGTCTGCGGCGGCACCTCCATGGGCAACCAGATCTACGCCCTGGAGCGCGGCGTGGACATCCTGGTCGCGACCCCCGGCCGGCTCCGCGACGTGATCGGCCGCGGCGCCTGCTCGCTGGACGACGTCGAGGTCGCCGTCCTGGACGAGGCCGACCAGATGGCCGACCTGGGCTTCCTGCCCGAGGTCACCGAACTGCTCGACCAGGTTCCGCCGGGCGGGCAGCGCATGCTCTTCTCGGCGACGCTTGAGCACGAGATCGACACCCTGGTGAAGCGCTACCTGGTCGACCCCGTCAGCCACGAGGTGGACGCTGCCCAGGGCGCCGTCACCACCATGAGCCACCACGTGCTCATCGTGAAGCCGCGCGACAAGGCGCCGCTGACCGCCGCCATCGCCGGCCGCGACAGCCGCACGATCGTCTTCGTCCGCACGCAGCTGGGCGCCGACCGCGTCGCCGGACAACTGCGCGAGTCGGGCGTGCGCGCCGACGCGCTGCACGGCGGCATGACGCAGGGCGCCCGTACGCGGACCCTGGCGGACTTCAAGGACGGCCGCGTCAGCGTGCTGGTCGCCACCGATGTCGCGGCGCGCGGCATCCACGTGGACGGCATCGACCTGGTGCTGAACGTGGACCCGGCCGCCGACCACAAGGACTACCTGCACCGCTCGGGCCGTACGGCGCGCGCGGGGCGGTCCGGCACCGTCGTGTCGCTGGCGCTGCCGCACCAGCGGCGGACGATCTTCCGCCTGATGGAGGACGCGGGCGTCGACGCCTCGCGGCACGTCATCGGGCGCGGCGACCTGTTCGACCCGGACGTGGCGGACATCATCGGCGCGCGGTCGCTGACCGAGGTGCAGGCCGAGGCGGCGACGGGCGCGGTGACGCACGCGGAGCGCGAGGTCGCGCGCCTGGCGCGCGAGCTGGAGCGCGCCAAGGAGCGCGCGGGCGAGCTGCGCGACGAGGCCGACCGGCTGACCGGCCGTGCGGCGCGTGAGCGCGGCGACGACCCGGCCGAGGCCATCGCGGCGGCCGCGGAGGCGCGGGCGCAGGCCCTGGCCGAGGCGGAGCGCGAGGCGGAGGCGGAGGCGCAGCGCGAGGCGCGGCGTGCCGAGAAGGCCGCGCGTGCCGAGGCGTCGCGCGACGAGCGGGGCGGTGACCGCGGCGGCTACCGCCGGGACAACGACCGCCGCCCGTACGGCAACGGCGGCGGCCACGGGCACGGCCGCCGGGACAACGACCGTGGTGGCTACCGCCGCGACGACGACCGTGGTGGCTACCGCCGCGACGACCGGCGCGGTGGCGGCGACGACCGCCGCCCGTACGGCCGCCGCGACAACGACCGGCGCGACGGTGACCGTGGCGGCTACCGCCGCGACGACGCGGGCAGCGGCTACCGCCGTGACACCGAGCGCCGTGACGGCGGCGGCTACCGCCGCGACGGCGGGACCGGCACGGGCGGCGGCTACCGCGACCGCGACGACCGGGGCGGCTTCGACCGCCGCGCCGACAAGCCGCGCTGGAAGCGCAACGGCTGACCGTATGCCTTCGAGCGCGGCACCGCCCCCGGGCTATGCTTCCCTTGCGGGCCGTTAGCTCAATTGGCAGAGCAGTGGACTTTTAATCCATTGGTTGTGGGTTCGAGTCCCACACGGCCTACGGGAAGGAAAGGGCCCCACCTGCTGCTTCGTGCGGCGGGCGGGGCCCTTTCGCCTGTTCGAGATCGTTAGCTCGGCCGATGCTGGCCCGGTGCTGGCCCGGTGTTCTGCCGGCCGACGGGGGAAAGGGCCGTCAGCGCCGGCCTCAGCGGGTGTCCGGGCCGAGTGCGGCGCGGGCACGTCGCGTCGTCCAGGCCAGGAGGGCCGCCGCGAGTGGCCAGCAGACCAGAGGGGCGGGCATGCCGTCGGGGGATGTGCCGGTCAGTGTCCGGCCTGCCGCGAGCAGCGTGCCGAGTATGGCGATGGCTTGACCTGCGCTCTGCCGCAGCATGATCAGTACGGTGCCGCCTGAGCCGGTCATCGCGCGGTGGAGGAGTACGGCGGAGGGTGGCGGGCGGTACGCGTCGAGCAGTGCGCCGGCCACCAGCAGCGGGACGGCTCCCGTGAGTACCGTGGCCGCCGGGGTGTCGGTGGCCAGCGTGAGCGGCAGGGCGGGGGCCAGTCCCGCGAGCAGCAGGGCCACGGTGGGGGCCACGGCGTGGGCGAGGGCCAGTGAGGCGGCGGAACGTGGCCACCAGAGCAGGCCGCGGCGCGGGTCGTCGGCGTCCAGGCGGGCCGGTTCCAGCAGGGCACCCGCGGCTGCGACAGCCAGTGACGCGGCGGCGGCGAGGAGAACGAACGCGGAGGTGCCGTCCGTGCCGGTGGTGACCGCGGCGGTGAGGAAGGCGCCGCCCAGCAGCAGCGCCGCTGTGATCAGGCGCTGGGGGCGGCTCAGCAGGCCGAGTGCGTCCCGCCACAGCACGGCCACCAGGGGGTGGCGGGGTACGCGCAGCCGGCGCCATGCGCGGGGCGGCTGGCTGCCGGACGCTGCGGCGACTGCCTGCCAGGCGGTGCGGAGGTCGAAAGAGACCAGCCCGGCGACCGCACGACCGGCGGCGTGGGAACGCGTGCGCAGCGTGGCGGCCGGGAGCGAGCCGGTCAGGTGCCGGAGGGGCAGCAGCGAGGCCACCGTGCAGCAGAGCAGCAGGGCGGCGGCCACCTGCCAGCCGGGCGCGGACAGTCCGGCGGCGGCGATCATCGGCTGGGCGGCCCAGCCCCAGGGGCCGGACCACAGGAGGACGGTTTGCAGGGGCGCGGCCAGGGTTCCGCCGCGCAGCAGGAGGGAGACCAGCAGCAGGACGGCCAGGAAGGCGGGACCGAGGAACAGCCGTACGGTACGGGCGGCGGGGGCGTACCGTTCCACGGCGACCGCTCCGGCGGCCGTCAGCAGTGCGAGGCACAGGGCGGGTGGCACACAGGCCAGCAGCGACGTGCCGAGACCGGCCAGCCGGGCGGCGGCTACGACCAGGGCGGTGCCGAGCCCGGCCAGCAGTCCGACGAGGGAGAGCAGCGCGGCGGACAGCAGGAGCCAGGGTCGCAGCAGCCGCCAGCGGGGGAGCGGCATGGGGAGCAGCCAGTCGGCGTCGGCCCGGGGCAGGGTGACGGGCCCGCGCCACAGTGCGTCGGCCAGGGCGACGCAGACGGCGGTGAGCGCCAGGGCGGGGACGGCGAGGGGGAGGGCGTCGCGTATCCGGTCGGCGTGGTCGGCGAACGGGCCGCCCCGGTCGATCTGCGCGACGAGCCCGGCGCCGTACAGGCCGAACCAGCTGACCAGCAGGAGCGCCGTGACGTAGGCGCGGTAGCCGAAGCGGCGGCGGCGTTCCTTGCCGCGGTGTGCGCGCAGCCAGTCGAGGGCGGCGGCGTCGTCGGAGGTCATGCGGCGGGGGTCAGCGTGCCGTCGGCGAGCACGTAGGTGCGGTGGGCGAGTGCGGCGGCCAACTCGCGGTGGTGGGTGACCAGCAGCATGGCGGTACCCGTGGCGAGGCGGTCGGCGAGGACGGTGGCGAGCCGTTGGCGGGCGTCGGGGTCGAGGCGTTGCTCGGGCTCGTCCAGCAGGAGCAGGTCGGTGGGGCGCAGGAGGGCGGCTGCCAGGAGGAGTTCCTGCGTCTGCCCGGAGGACAGTTCGGCGGGCAGCGCGTCGGCGCGGGCGGAGAGCCGGTGGGTGGCGAGGGCGGCGGTGATGCGGGCGTCGGCGTCGGGGACGCGGTGTCCGGCGGCGACGAGTTGCAGGTGCTGACGGACCGTGAGGTCGGGGTAGCAGGCCAGCGCGTCGCCCACCAGCGCGACGCGGGCGCGGGTCCGCGGGTCGTCCTCGTCCATGGGGGCGCCGTCGAACTCGACGGTGCCGGTCGTCGGCCGGTCGCGTCCGGCGGCCAGCCGCATCAGCGTGGACTTGCCCGCGCCGTTGTGGCCGAGCAGCGCGACGCACTCACCCGCGCCCAGATCGAGGTCGACCGGCGCGAGAATGCGGCGGTCTCCGTGCGTACGGCTCACGCCGCGCAGTCGCAGAAGCATCCGGCGGACTCCTCCCCTTGGCCGGGGACCGGCGCGACCGGACTGACCGCGCTGTGCCCGTGCGAACATCGTATAGACGTCTGATCTGCCCTTTGTGTTCCGTAGAATCACCGCACCGGCCGCTGGCCCCGCGTGCAGGGCGGGGCCACCGGCTGTGTCGTTCCGGCCTTGAAGTGGCCGATTCCTTGCGCGAGATGAGCGTCTGCGTCCGGAAGTGATCGCTGTCAGTCTCCTCTTGACCGCAACGACATCCCGGGAACGGACCGTGAGCGCGGGTCGTACCTCTCTTACCGACAGTCGCCGGGAGGGGGAGGGGTCATGAAGGCGGGACATCCCGGGGCAGCCGCGGCGGCCACGCCGTCGCGGCACGGCTGCCTGCCGCGTCTCGCCGCCCGGATTCTCCTTTTCGCCCTGCTCGTGATGTCGAGAGGGCATTCCCGGGAAACGGCCTCGACAGGATGTGCCTCTCTCGCACATGCCTTTTCGAGAACGGTGGACCATTCGCTTCCGGAAATGCCCGAAGTGTCCCCGATTTCCCTCACGCGACTGCCTCCGTGCACCGGCTCGCCTTTCCCCGACCGCCCAGATGCATTCCCCGGCGGGGAAAACGGTCGACTCATCGCCCGCCGCGTCCGCACCCGGGATGACCACGGCGTTCGCTCCCCGGGGTGGCCGGGACCGCCCCTGCACCCCGCCGGGGAGCCGCCGCCCGATTTCCGCCCCCACCCGTACAGCGGATTCACCACGCGTCGCCCGGCCACGACGAGCGACTTCCTCCTCGTCTTTCCTCCGGCGCCCAACCCGCACCGCCCCCGAGGAACGGCCCCCGCCCCCGGCTCACCAGCCGAGTTCGTCACACCCCTGGTGCCCCGAGGGCTCGACCTGGAGCGTCGCATGCGCCACACCGTGCCGACGCCGCAGCACGTCCCGTGCCCGGTCGAGGACGGCGTGCGGGTCGGCCCGCTCGGACGCCACCAGGTGCGCCGTCGCCACCGGCATGCCGGAGGTCAGCGTCCACAGGTGCAGGTCGTGCACATCCGCCACGCCCTCGATCGCCGCGAGGTCGCCCGTCACCTCGTCCAGGTCCATCCCCTCCGGCGCGTGCTGCGCCAGGACGGCCAGCACCTGCCGGCCCAGGAGCAGCGCCCGCACCACCACGAAGCAGCCGATCGCCAGCGCGACCAGCGTGTCCCACACCGGCCGCCCGGTCGCGGCCACCAGCCAGCCCGCCACGACGACGCCCACCGACCCGGCCGTGTCGGCGACGACCTCCAGATACGCGCCCTTCACGTTCAGGCTCTCGGCCGCCCCGGCGCGCAGCAGCAGGAGCGCGGCGACGTTCACCGCGAGGCCGAGGGCGCCGACCGCCACCATCGGGCCGGTCTCCACCTCGGCGCCGCCGCCCGCGCGCCCGACGGCCTGGACGACGATGTAGACGGCCACGCCCAGCATCAGCAGGACGGCGAGACCCGACGCGAAGACCTCCGCGCGGTACGAGCCGTACGTACGGCGGCCCGTCGCGTCCGGGCGCGCGGCGATCCGCGTCGCGACCAGGGCGGCGGCCAGCGTCACGACATCGGCCGCCATGTGCCCCGCGTCCGACAGCAGGGACAGGGAGCCGGAGAGCACGCCGAAGACCAGCTCGACGACGAAGAACGCGGCGATCAGGACGAACGAGGCGGCGAGCCGTCCCCGGTGCCTGCCCGCGGCCGACACCCCGCCGCCCCCGTGGCCGTGCGCGTGTCCGTGGCCCATCAGCGCGGCCCGCCCGTCCGCTCGGGGTGGATGGCCTCGGTGTGCCCCGTGTGGGCCACGGCCAGGTCGAGCAGCATCCGCACGTGCGCGTCGTCCAGCCGGTAGTACGCCACCCGGCCCGCGCGCCGCGCCGCCACGACGCGGTGGGCGCGCAGCAGCCGCAGGGCGTGCGACGTGGCCGACTCGCTCATGCCGGTGACGGCGGCCAGGTCGCAGACGCACAGCTCGCCGTCGAGCAGGGCGACGAGCAGCCGCAGGCGGCCCGGGTCCGACATCAGGCCGAAGACGTCGGCGGTGTCCGCGAGATCCGGCTCGGCCGGCATCCGGCCCCTGACCTCGTGCACCCGTTCGGGGTCCACCAGCCGCACGGCGCAGCCGTCGGCGGGGACCAGCTCGTCTGAAGGCCTCTTCATACGTGCAGGGTGGCGGCATCGCCGCGGCCGTGTCAAAGGCTGCCGTGGTAACCGTTGTCATCCCCCCGGCCCGCTCCCCGCCCACCGCGTCACCGTTACCGATCGTGAACACGTCAGTGCGCTCCGCATAACAAATGACACACCGTCAGATGCGAGATGCGGCACACCACCCCTGGAGAATGCCCGTTTTGGTGCCCTTGCGTCGCGAATCTCCGGGCCCTTTCCCGGCATCTTTCCCGCGGACACTTGGAATCCGGCGCCGACTTCTATTAACGTTCGATAACGCAGCGCGGTCGTCACTGTCGTCGCAAGGACGGCACCGTGCTCTGTCGCCGAATCCGGCGTGCGGAACAACTGCACCTATGGAACCGGGGAACCACCACCTGGGGTGAATCGGACAGCCATCGGCCACCGCCGTCGGCCGCCCGTAGGAGACCTTCCTGCTCCGAACCCGTCAGCTAACCCGGTAGGCGAGGGAAGGAAAGGAGAGCGCCTCCGTGGCGTCGAACCGGCATGCCTCTTTCGAGGACGCGCGCCAGAGCGCGCAGCAGCTCCTCGGCTCGCACGACCCCCATGACACCGCCGCCTGGCCCACCCAGGGCGCGCACGGCATGCACGACGACGGCCCCTACGGCACCTACGGGACGCACCCGGACGTGGCCGAACACCCGGAGCCTCCCGCGTACTTCGGCCCGCGCGCCGCCGACGACGAGCCGCGCACCGAGTGGAACCCCAGCGAGGACACCCTCCTTCCCGTCCGCGGCCGCCACCGCGTCGCCCGCAAGGGCGGCGGCACCATCGCCCGCAGCCGCGCCGTCCTCGGCGTCGGCGTCATCGCCGCCGTGGGCGCGGGCGGCATGGCCTCCGCCAACGACCAGGGCGCCGGCTCGCTCCCCGGCATGGACGCGGCGGCCGACAAGCTCCGCGACATCCCCGGCCAACTCCCGGTCGTCGGCGGCCTGCTGTCCGCCGACGAGGCCGCGCCGACCGCCGCCCCCTTCACCGAGGCCGGCGTCACCGAGGCCGACGTCGGGGCCGGCAGGACCGACGCGGGCGAGGCCCTGCGCGCCCGCATCCTCCAGCAGGCCGACCGCCAGGCCACCAGCGCCGACACGCAGGCCGTGGACACCGCCGTCGCCGCCGCCGAGGCGGACGCCGCGAGCGCCGCCGCCGAGGCCGCCGAGGAGGAGCGCCGCGCCCTGGAGGAGCAGCGCCGGCGTGAGGAGGAGGAACGCCGCCGCGCCGAGGAGGAGCAGCGCCGCCGCGAACTCGCCGCCAGCTACGCGCTCCCGCTCTCCGACTACCGTCTCAGCTCCGGCTTCGGCCAGGACGGCGCCATGTGGCAGTCCAACCACACCGGCCAGGACTTCGCCGCCGCCACCGGCACCCCGGTCAAGAACATCCACACCGGCACCGTCACCGAGGCCGCCTGGGCCGGCTCGTACGGGTACCGCGTGATCGTCGAGCTGGAGGACGGCACCGAGCTCTGGTACTGCCACCTCTCCTCGATGAGCGTCTCGGCCGGCCAGGAGCTCACCACCACCGACCAGATCGGCCTCGTCGGCTCCACCGGCAACTCCACGGGCCCCCACCTCCACGTCGAGGTCAGGCCCGCGGGCGGCGACGCCGTGGACCCGCTGGCCTGGCTGCGCGACAAGGGCCTCACGGTCTGACGCGCGCACTCCCTCGCACCCCGGCGGCCCTGGTGACACCCCCCCGACATCAGGGCCGCCGGTCTACCCTTCCCGATATGACGAATACCCTGCGCCCCCTCGGCGACCTGCGCGTATCCCCGCTCTGCCTCGGCGGGAACGTGTTCGGCTGGACCGCGGACGAGTCCGAGACCTTCGCCGTCCTCGACGCCTTCGCCGACGCCGGTGGCAACTTCCTCGACACCGCGGACGCCTACTCGGCCTGGCACGAGGGCAACACGGGCGGCGAGTCGGAGATGCTGATCGGCCGCTGGCTGGCCCGCCGCGGCCGCCGCGACGACATAATCGTCGCCACCAAGGTCGGCAGCCACCCCGACCTGCGCGGCCTCGCGGCGTCCACGATCAAGCGCGGCGCCGAGGAGTCCCTGCGCCGCCTCGGCACCGACCACATCGACCTGTACTACACGCACTTCGACGACGAGACCGTCGAGGTCTCCGAGATCATGACCGCGCTGGACGAACTGGTCCGCGAGGGGAAGGTCCGCGCCCTCGGCGCCTCCAACATCTCACCGGCCCGCCTGGAGGCCTCCCTCGCCTTCGCCGCCCGCGAGGGCACCACCCCGTACGTCGCGCTCCAGCCGAGGTACAACCTCGTCTCCCGCGAGTCCTACGAGGGCGAACTCGCCGCCACCGCCGCCCACCACGGCCTCGGCACCCTCCCTTACTCCGGCCTCGCCGCCGGCTTCCTCACCGGCAAGTACCGCGCCGACACCACCGTGGACAGCCCCCGCGCCGCCGGCGCCTCGAAGCACCTCACCACCGAACGGGGCCGCCGCGTCCTGGCAGCCCTGGAATCCGTCGCCGACGCACACGCCACCACGATGGCCACCGTCGCCCTCGCCTGGCTGGCAGCCCAGCCCACCGTGACAGCCCCCATCGCCAGCGCACGCACCACCACCCAACTCCCCGCCCTCCTGGCCGCGACAACTCTCACCCTGCCCCCCACCGACCTCACCACCCTGACCAAAGCCTCAACCCCGCCCGCCCTTTGATCCTCCGCTCCGGCGACCGTGCACCCCGTCCGCCGCACGACGGGGTGTGTCGGACGTCAGCTCAGGTATCCGGGGGTCAGGCCGTCGGGTGTGCCGACGAGCATCGCCCGGTCGAGGAAAAGGTTGTTCAGCTCGCAGCTCGTCTCGGGAAGCAGCACACAGTTGTGGCAGGCGGCGAGGTTGAGGCCGTTCACGCCACTCGCGTCCGCCTCCATGCAGAGGGGATCGGCCGAGCACCAGGACAGCCGTTCACCCGCTGACGCGAGGGACGCGGCGAGCCGCGCCGGTTCACCTTGGAAGACGATCCCCCCGAGGCTGCCGGCCGAGTCACTGGTGGCCGTGTAGAGGAGAACCCCCGCCATCTCGCCGTCCACATAGAGGCGTTCGCGCAGCGCCGATGCCGGATAGCCGCAGTCGAGGCTCCACTCGTTGATCAGGGCGTGCGCCAACGTGTGGACGAGTACGAGACGCGACGTCAGTGCCGAGGGCTGGTCCTCCTCGACCGCTGCCCGGGACCGCAACAACCGTTCGTGCGCGGAACGCATGCGGTCCGTCCGTGCCTGGGGCGAGTGGGATCCGACCAGGCCCTCCCACGAGCTGAGGCGTTCGGCGTCCAGTTCGAGGAAGACGCCTTCGCCGACCACCTCGATGGCCGGAAGCCACGGAAACCTCTCCTCCCTCGCCAGCGGCATCGCCCGCCGGTAGTCCGCCTCGCTGCGCACGAGAGGCTCGATCCGGGTGAACGAGCTGAGGGCACGGACCTCGCGCAGCCGCTTCACCAGCATGACGCGGCCCACGCCTGGGACGTCCGTGTCGGACGCGTCGGAGGGGGGCACGCACACGAAATGCTTGTTGCGCGGGGATTCGGGGGTCTCCCGGACCAACTGCCGGTGCTCTTCACGCCGCAGCCTCCGGGCGGCCTCGAACTGGGTCGCGCTCTCCGGTTCTTCCGGTGTGTCCCTGCGACTGTCCTCCAACAGACGGATCGTGTCCAAGACTTCCTTCAGGGTGTACTCGCCGTCGTCCAGCCACCCCGCTCTACGAGCGAACGTCTCGACATAGGAGATGTCCGCGCCGAGCAACTGGCGCCTTTCCCCGCGGACGAGATCAACCAACGTGTCGTGCCACGGGGGGATGGAGAGCGCCGACTCGACCGTGGGGAACCACGCGGCGGACGAGCCACGCTGGAGCACGCGCAGTTCCTCCCCGCACGTCTCGCGGGCGTCCCTACCGAGCCAAGGACGACCGCCGTCACACGCGATACCCAGCCCGGCCATGGCGCTCCTGCCGAACGCGCCTTCCAACGACCCCGTTCTGCCGCAGTCGCAGGCGACGACGATGCTCTGGAGGCTCGCCGTCCGTCCCTCGGCCGTCAGGGTCAACCGCGCCTTCGTCCGGTCGCAGCCACTCGGTGTGAACTCTCCCTCACCTCGCGGCCGTGCGTGCAGCCAGCGATGGTAAGGGAACTCATCGAGATGGCCGCGGGCACACGCGACGACGAAACGTGACGGCGTGATGGGCGTTCCGCAGTCGCCGCACGAGTTCCCGTCATGTCGCGTGCCGAAATCGCGGTGCCGGCGCAGAGCCCGGCAACCCGGGCAGACGTACATCTCCGGGAACCGCCGCACCTTCGCCCCGTTGCCTCGGGGGGCAGGAGAGAAAGGAGGCAGGCGGAACTCCTCGACCTTGAGGGCGCTCTCCAGACGCGGTTCCCACACCCTCTCGTCTTCCTGACTGTCCCAGCTGTCCAGGCCACTGACGATGTACGACTGGTCGCCCACGGCGATCATCGCCCCCACCCCGTAGGTGGTGATCATCTGCGTCCGTCGGACGGCGCCGAGCGGTCGGCGACGCCGGCTGTCGTCATCTCCCGGTCGTGCACCGTGCGTTCTGCGTGGCATGGTCAGCGCTCCAGGTAGAGGTCGGACGCGGCGTCGACGTCCCGCAGGCTCCACAGGGTGGGCCACGCCATGTCGAGGTCGGGATCGGAGTGAGTGCGCAGCAGGGCGGTGTCCGGGTCCCTGTCGGGCCGTGCGGCGAACGAGTGCGGAGCCTCGTACACGAGGTCGGGATTCGCCTCCGCGAGTCGGAGCCAGTGCCGTACGAAGTCACGCAACTGGGCGTCGGTGGACGCCGTCTCCTCGGCCGCACGCCGAGGGATACGGGCCACGAGCGCGGCGCGCACCGCCGCCAGGTCGCCGAGGAACGACTCGACGCGTCCGGCGGCCCGGTTCGACCGTGCGGCCGGCAGGGTCAGCCGTACGAGGCCGACGAACGCGGCGTGCAGGGCCCGGTCCCGGGCCCTGACGGACCAGGGGGTGACGCTCGACGACTCCACCTGTCGGTAGAGCGCCGAGTGGTAGGGGAGGAAGTTCTCGTAGTGCGACAGGTCGCGCGAACGTGCCCCGTTGAAGAGGGTGACCACGAGCCCGGGGTGCCGGCGCCCGACGCGGCTCGTGGCCTGGATGTACTCCGCAGTGGTCTGTGGCTGGCCCATGACCGTCATCAGTCCCAACCGGTCGATGTCCACGCCCACGGAGATCATGTTCGTGGCGAGCACGACATCCTCCGCCCGTTCCGTCCCGTGCCCGAGAGGAACGGCGAGGGACTCCAACCGCCGTGGGATCTCGCTGGACGCCACCCGACTGGTCAACTCACTGGGAACGACGTGTCGGGGTGCGTCCGAACCCTCCCTCGCCGCGTGTGTGCGCAGCCGTTCGTTGACGTCCGCGTGGACCTGGAGTTCGGCGGCGGCGAGCAGGCGGAGGCTGTTGAAGTATCCGACAAGGGTCCAGTAGGCGTCGCGCACCTCGTCGCCCCCTTCGAGGCGGGCGGCATGGTGGAGCAGGGACGCGTATGCCCGGATCAGGAGCGACGCCTGTGACATACCGGGGGTGAGCAGCCCCACGTAGCGACGGCCCCTCCTCCCCACCGGTGCCTGCACCGCGAACCAGGAATCCCTGGCGTCGAGCCCCGCCGGCGGGAACTGCGCGACCTTTCGGTCGAAGAGCACCTCTCCCTGATGTTCCGCCCGTCGGATCGTCGCGGTGGACGCGATGACCTTCGGCCGGTCGGCGGCGAGGTCCACGGCCGCCTCGTAGAGCCCCGCCAGGGTACCGAGCGGGCCGGAGATGAGGTGCAGCTCGTCCTGCACGACCAGCTCGGGCGGAGGTGTCCCCGGGACGTCACGGTTGAAGAGGGCCGCCACGTCCTCCCGCCATGCCACGCGCGCGAACTTGTCGGCGGTCGCGACGACCAGGGTCGGCCTCGTGCGGTAGAGCTCCTCGTCCACCACGTGCACCGGCAGGCCGGTGTGGTACGGGCAGCCGTCGCCGGGGCAGCGGAGCGTCATCCGCCCGCCCCGGACGTCCACCCGGTGGTCCGCGACCCGCAGGGGTGAACCGCACCACGGGCAGCGTCCGAGCTGCACCGGGTTCCTCTCCTGCAAAGTCCTGCCCTTCGCGAGGTCGCGGAGGGACTCCTCGGCCTCCTTCAACGTGTTGGGCGTCGCGGAACGCCCCACCCACATGCCGATCGAGATCGGCTCGTCGCCCAGCCGTCCCGGCGCGCCCGCCCGCAGCCGGTCCATCGCGCACATCAGGCGCGCGGCTCGTTCGAACTGCTGAAGCGTGAGCAGCCGCAGCGTGTAGCGCATCAGGACCGTCACCCCGCCGCCGGACCGTCCGAGGAGCAGTCTCCGGTGGAACACGGTGAAGGCGATCAGACCGAGGTACGCCTCCGTCTTGCCACCACCCGTGGGGAACCACAGCAGGTCCACCACACCGCGATCCTCGTGACCGGGGTCCACGAGTCCGTCCAGACAGAGCAGGAGGAACCCGATCTGGAACGGACGCCACGTGCCCTGTGGCGTCGGCTCGCCGGTGCGACCGTCCGCCATCCAGACACCACGCCCGAGTTGGAGCGCCATCGCCTCGTTGGCCAGGCGGAACGCCTCGAACGCCCGGTCGTCACGCGCGAGGAGCCGCACGCCGCCCCCCATGCGGTCACGCGCGGTGCGGCAGAGACGTAGCTGTTCTTCGGC
This sequence comes from Streptomyces sp. MS19, assembly GCF_047200595.1. Lineage (NCBI taxonomy): Bacteria > Bacillati > Actinomycetota > Actinomycetes > Kitasatosporales > Streptomycetaceae > Streptomyces > Streptomyces sp. MS19. The sequence continues at coordinate 158,794 of NZ_JBJZOH010000011.1, forward strand.
CAGCGCCATGTACTCGGTGTCGCCCCAACGACCGGCGCGCAGCGTGGCGAGGTCGGCCTCGCGGGTCCTGATCCAGCCGGCGTAGGCGTCGAGCAGTGTCCCGAGCGAGGCGACGACGTCCGTCCGTGCGGCGGTCGCCAGGGTGGTCATGCCGAGACCGCGGACGTCGATGTCCGGATTGGACTCGGTGAGCGGCACCTCGTGGGACGGGACGAACTCGGTACGCACACAGGCGACACCGGCCGGACCGTCCGCGGTCTCGGGCGCGCCGGGCGGTGGCGGGGACCAGTCCCAGTCGGCCGCGCAGCCGTGGCCCGTGGCGAAGGAGGGGGCGTGACGGTACAGGAGACGGTTCAGGCGGACCTCGTCCTCACCCGCCCCCTCCGCCACCCTCTCGATGAGGGCGGGTGAACCGTCCGGCACCTCGACGCGGAGTCCGACCTGGAAGAAGGCGTGGGCGTCCCGGGCTTCTCGTCCTCCCACCAGATGGGTGTTCACCAGGGTGGTGGTCACCGCGAACCGGCCGTCTCGGACCGGCCTGACGCGCAGTCTGAGTTCCAGGCCGTGGGCCAGGGGCACGGTCGGCGACCCCGGGCAGGTGACGTCGAGCGGCGTGACGGGCAGGTCGAGCCGGCGGCGACGCCACCGGAGGTCCTGCGTGCCGGTCGAGCGGCGTTCCGCCCGCCGGGGAACGGTGGGAAGGCCGTGCGAGTCCACCGGATCATAGACGGCGGCCTCCGCGTGGACCCGCACCGTGCGGCTGCGGGACGGGTCCACCGTGAATGTCAGCCCGGTCGCGGAGGGGCGTCGGACGCTGGTCAGCGCGATCCCGATGTCGGGTGCCTCGTCCACCGGCGGGTCCGCACCCTCGTCGTCCTCCTGCAAACTCTCCTCGGCGGCGAGCTCCTCCGTGGTCCGCGGGATGAGGACGCCCGTGGCGTAGGCGGTCAGCGGCCAGTCGTCCAACACCTCGGTCGAGGCGGCCTCCCGCCCGGTCGGCCCGAGCAGGTCGCCCCTCAACCGTTCGACCAACTCGTCACGGAAGCGGGTGTGTGCCGTGTGGTCGCTCATCGTGTCACCTGTCCCTCTGGTGGCTGTCCCGGTCGGCGGTGCCGTCGGGACCCCGGTCCCGCTCGTCGTAGTGGAAACGGCCGATCCCCACGACCCGGGGCGCCAGCCAGACATCGTGCGGACCGAAGTCCGGGCGGGCCGCCGCGCCGCGCTCACCGGCGACAGACTCGATCGTGTCGAGTCGCAGACCGGTTATCCGTCGCGGCCAGTTCCGCGGCCGGTAGCCGGCGTACTGCCGCAGGAAGCGGTAGAGGTCGCCGCGGAACCCGGTGGAGGTCACACCGATCACCCCCTCCTCGTGGCGGAGGGCGTATCCGGGCGCGAGCAGGGCCGTGTGGTCCTCCGGTACGGAGTCGAGCCTGATCAGCTCCAACGGATCGCCCGCGCTGACGACCGCGCGCAGGACGTCCTGCACCTTTGTCGCGTCAGCCGCGACGAGGTGGGCCCCGCCGGGCAGGGCGGTGTGGATGTCGCCGGCCCGCAGTTCGAGGCCGAGTCGCTGCCACTTCCGCGGACCGAACCTCGCCCAGCGCCGGGTGACCGGGTCCCGGCGTACCGCGCGGACCCCGTTGACGTCCGGACGGGCCGACGGAGGCAGGACAAGGCGGTACAGCTCGTCCCTCGGCCTGGTCATGGCCACGTACAACGCGCGGGCGAGGTCGGCGACGTCGGCTGCGTCCGGGGTGCCCCCGCCCGTCGGCTCCCCGGGGTCGACGACCAGGACCCGATCGAACTCCAGTCCCTTCGCACGGTGATAGGTGGAGACGACCAAAGGGTGCGCGGCCTGGGCCGTCAGCTCGTCGGGAAGTCGTCCACCGGCCAGCGCGTCACGCAGCCGAGCCGGGGCCAGCGTGCGGCCGGAACGGTCGCCCGCGACGGATTTCAACGCGCGCCACAGAGCCTCAGGCTGCCCGTCCGAGGTACCGAGGGGGAGGCTGGGCAGGAGCTCGGTGAATCGTTCTTTCGTCAGTGGACCCGCGCCCCCGGGACCGCGCAGCAGCTCCGTCGTCCATGGCGGGGCCGCGCGCTCCTGGGCGGCGCGGCGCAACTGATGGGGGACGGCGGCGGCGTGCAGCCATTCCGAGATCAGCAGCGCCTCCCCGTTGGTGCGACAGAGCACGGCGGTCGTGACCCCCGTGTCCAGAAGCGACTCGCGGATGAACGGCACCGAGACGTCCCCGAAGTCCATGAGTCCGGCGAGCGCCGTACGAAGGTTCTCGTGCGCGCGCAGTGCGGCCGGGAGGGTGTCGCAGGAACGCAACGCGTCCGCGGACGACAGCACGCAGCCGGCCTCCCCGGTGCGGGCACGGAAGTTGCGTGTCAACGAGAGCTCGACCAACTCGTCCACGAAAGTCCGGCGGAGCCACCTGAGGAAGAACCCACCGGCCTCCGCGCGTTCGGCGTCGTCGGTGCTCTGGTAGCCATGGATCGCCTGGGCAGGGTCGCCGACGATCGTGAAGCCGAAGTCGTAGGCGTCCAGCAGCACCTCGACGAGGCCGCGCCGCTCCCCCACCAGGTCCTGCACCTCGTCGATGACGACGTGCCGCAGCTCGGCGAGCCACTCCGGCGCGCGGGACGCGTCGGCGACGACATCGGCCGCCGCCCGCACACGGTCGTCGAAGGGCCGCGCACGCCAGTCGATGTCGGCCGCCACCTCTTCGAGGACTTCGAGGGCCCAGGAGTCGAACGTCGTCACACGGACATGGCGGGTCGCCTCACCCGCTCGTGCGAGGCGCTCACGCAACTCCCGTACGGCCGAGCGGGAGAAGGTCAGCACGAGGATCTCCCCCGTCCCCAGGTCATCTGCGGTGACGAGTGCCTGCACACGGCACACAAGGGTGTGTGTCTTGCCGGCTCCGGGACCCGCCGTCACGAGGGTCCTGGCCTTCGCAGGGAGCCGGACGACAGCGCGCTGCTCGTCCGTCAGAAGCGGGTCCCCTGTCCCGTCGATCGTCACGCAGGCCCCTCCCACAGGTACTCCAGGTCGGTCCAGGCGAGTTCGCGCCCGAAATTGAGGATGTTGTCACGCACGTTGAGGATCAGGCAGCTCTCCTTGCCGCCGTTGAGCGGCCCCCGCAGGCCCCGCCCGATCATCTGGATGTAGGTGTTCGGGCTGTAGGTCGGTCGGGCGACCACCACTGCGCGTACGGCGGGAGCGTCGAAGCCCTGGGTGAGCACGTTGTAGTTGGTCAGCACCCGGACGTACCCCGAACGGAACGCCTCGACACGCCGGTTCCGGACTCCGGTGGGGGTCTTGGAGTCCACCGACGCTGCGGCGATCCCTCTCTCGTTGAGCAGGGCGGCGAGGACCTGCGCGTGCTGCACCGACGTCCCGAACACCAGCACGGGCCAGTCCGCCGGAAGCCGTTCGATCTCCTCCACGATCCTCCGCGTGCGCGAGACGTCGTCGACGAGACGGTCCACGACGTCGCTCGGCAGCGTCATGCTGTTGCTCTTCTCCACCTCGGCGATCTGGGACGGCGTCAGGGTGTAACTGCCTCCGGACAACTCCCTCTGCTCGACGCGTGACAGGACACCGATGCGCTGTAGGTGGGTGTACGGGTCCTCGTCCCCGAACACGTCACGATCCAGGCGCTTGTGTCCGAACCGGGCTGCCAGCCTGCGGGTCTCCTCCTCGCCGCTGCCTCTGAACGCCGTGGCCGTGAGTCCGACGAGATGGCGTTCCGTCCGGTTGTGCGAGACACCCAGGCTGTCCAGCAGCTTCGTGTACGTCCGGGGGACCGCGAAGTGCGCCTCGTCCACGACGACGAGTCCCGCCTCACGCAGCCAGGCGAACGGCTCGGTGTGCAGATGTCCCCTCAACGTGTCGTCGATGGCCACGACGACCTGCGGCCCGTCGGTAAACGGCTCAGCCCGCATGCCGCCCCACATCCTGCTCACCCCGAGCGCCGTGTCGGGGCCCACCTGGGACCACACGAACTTCCACGTCTCGATGGCCTGCTCACAGAGTTCGGCGCTCTGTGCGATCCACAGCACCGGGCCTTTGAGCACACCGTCGGCGAGCGCCTGCACGATCGCCTCCACCGCGATTCGTGTCTTGCCCGCGCCTGTCGGAAGCTGGAGCATGGCGCGTTTCTCGGTCCCCTGCACGAGATGCTGGTACATGTTGGCGACGAGGCGCATCTGGTAGGTGTGCAGCGGGCGCGGTTTCCTCGGACCCGCCACCGTCTCGAACGACGCGACCGACCGTTCGGCGTCCTGGTCGCCGGCCCACTCCGCGGGGAAGCCGTAGGTCCGTACGAAGGTCCGTGCCGGTGCCTTGCCCGTCCACTGGTGCGGTGCGTCGAAGCCCTGCTCGACGAGAGCTGGGGCCAGCACGCGGAGGACCTCCTCGCCGTGGGCCGCGACGGTGAGCTGCGCCGTCCTCAGATCGTCAGGCTTCGCGCCGGTCAACTCCTCGTCCGCCTGGAGCAGACCGGGCGGGAGTGCCTCGCGCAGCAGTTCGGGGCCGACGGCGAGCAACAGCTTCCTGGCGGGGTCGGGTTCCTGCCGTACGCGAACGAGGCGCTGGTCCTCCAGGTCCTTTCGCTGGCGTTCCAGGAGGTCCGCGCAGCCGGCCGGGCCGAGCCCGAGTCGGAGCACGCGGTCCACGGCCAACAGCACCTCGGACTCGTCGTCGGGGCCGCGCAGCAGGACGGTGTCGCCCCGCACCGCCTCCGTCAGTGGATCCTCGTGCCTGCCGTCCGGTGTGCGCGTGACCCTTGCGAGGTACGAACAGTGGGCCAGCCGCCAGGTGATCCCCCGGGGCAGCCGCTGCCGGAGCCGGGGGTAGAGATCGGTCAGTTCGACCGGATCGTCGAGCACCACCGTCTCCAACTCCTCGGACATCAGGTCGGACGGCGCGGAGAAGCCCCACTCCTCGATCATGTGCTCGGCATCCGCCCTGTCCGGGACCAGTAGGACGGGAACTTTGGCCCGCCGCATGGCGGTGTGCACCTGGCGGTCGGCCGTGACGCCGATCTCCTCGTCGGGCCGCGTCGTCCATTCCTCACCGATCTGGCAGCGGGTCCCGTCCTCCGGCCATGGGATCTCCGTCTCCTTTCCGAACCCGGTCAGGAGGGCGTACGCGGCCCCGACGAATTCGGCGTCCACCGAGACGTGCGCTCGGTCGAGCAGTTCGGACCAGACGTCCGGGTGCACCTTGTCCGCGGTCGCGGGCAGACCGAGGACGCGCGCCGTGTCAGGCGGCAGCGCGGCCACGGGGAGCAGTTCCGGTGCGCCGCCCAGTTCCGCGCTGACGCACAGACGGGGTTTCCTGACGCCCATGGATGTCGGCACCACGCCGGTCTGGTGCGCCATCCAGACAAGGGGGGACGGGACCGGCTGCCTGCTGTTGCGGTTCACTCCTACCTGTTGCGTCCAGTTCTCGACGAGTCCGTGCGGGGGCAGGTGGGCGAGGAAGGCCGCCCGCCCTTCCTCCGAGAGCCGTGGCAACAGGTGGAGCGGACCGGCGGGGGACGCGCCGTCCAGGTGCACACTGCTCCGGTTGGGACGACGTGCGGTCTCCGGAAGTGATTTCAGATACCGCACGTACGCCTTCCCCCGGTACTCCTCGAACCACGGGTCGGCCCTCGGGTCCCATTCCGCCACCGGGCGGTCGATCGCGCCGAGCTCACGGAGCAGGGCGGTGTCGGCAGCATGGCGGACAGGGTCGATCAGCAGCTCGCGGTCCCGCGACCCGTCGGCGGGTACGACGGGCCCGCCGAGGAACGTGTCACGGATCGGGCGGAAGACCCCGTCCACCGTCCGGACCCTCACGGCGCGGCGCGGATCGTCGATCTTCTCCCTCACCGCCGCTGAGCCCCTCCCGCCCCCGACGGACCGCAGGAGTTCCCAGAACTCCTCCCAGTCCGCCGTTCCGTAGCCCGTGAACCCGAGGTCGAGCACGGCCTTGAGCCTCCCTGCGGGATCGGCCTCCTGAACCCCGAGGACCTCCAGAGCCCGGCGTGCGTCCGGGGCCTCGCCGACCTCCGGGTGCACGTAGACGATGTCGTCCCGGAGCCCGGTCCCCGCGACCAGGCTTCGCCGGTAGGCGGCGCCGGGTGCCGGGGGGACGAGGTCGCCGCGCTCGGTGAGCAGGACGCGCGCCCCTGCCGCAGCTTCCGCGAGTTTCGAGCCGTCGAGCCGCATCTCGGCGACGATCCGCACGGCCAGCGCCGAGGCCGCCGGTGACCGCTCCGCCACCAAGGCCTCCAACCACTCGATCACCGTGGCGGGGTGGACGCTGACGGCGGACTGGATGTCGCGGACACGCGACCGACGTTCCTGCTGCCGTTCCACGGAGTGGTGGACCCAGTTCACCGGGCGTCCCGGGTGACTCGCCCACAGCTCGAGCCACTTCGTCCGCAGCTCCCCCGGGTGCAGTCGCAGCGTCCGGGGGTCGCGCAACGTGCCGGTCTGGTCGGGCAGCGAAGGGCGCCGCGACGCCACCTCGATGACCTGCTCGCTGAGCATCCTGTCGCCCCACTGCGACGCCTCGCGTCCACGAGCGGTCAACAGAGTGAGGCAGTCCCCTGGATCGTCCCGGTCGACCAGACGCGGCAGACATCCGACGACCAACTCGGCCGCGACGCGGACCAGCTCCGCGTTGAAGTCACTCTTGGTGAGGTTCTGCCGGTCTTCAGGGGTCTTCCACGGCGCGTTGAGGTATCCGGTCAGCGTCGTGTCGTAGTGCGTCGGGAAGAACGCCCAGAAGTTGCCCCGCCTGCCCCGCGCCGCCGTCCCTCTGCGGGGAACCGCCCAGGACAAGCGGATGACGGGGCGCCCGTGCAACTCGCCCGCCGTCCGCATGGCCTCGGGACTCGGCTCGTGGTCGACGTGGAAGACGTCCCACGCCTCGGGCTTCCCCTCGACGCCGTCGCGCTCCTCGGTGATCTCGTGCCGGGTGTCCTTGGAGCGTTGGCTGAGTACGCGCCGCATGGTGTGGGAGGTGCGCCTGTCCTCCAGGACGACGGAGGACACATGGGCGGAGAACAGGAGGAAGTGCTGCGGGAAAACCCGGAGGTCCTCGCCCAGCCGCCGCACCGCCTCGTGGCGCAGGGGGAGGACGACCACGGTGCTGGCCCAGCCCATGAGTTCGTCGAGCACCGGGTCGTGGCGACGGTCGGTCGCCAGGTCGAGCGGCTGGGCCATGCGGAGCACAGGTGTCTCCTCGGCCTCCGGGAGGCCGGGCAGCACTTCTCTTATCCGGGCCGCCGACCAGGACCGGTCGAAGCCGAAGGAGCCCGAGACGCTGTAGAGACGGGGGGTGTCGCACACGCTGAGCACCGACTTGAAGCCCACACCGAAACGACCGATCTGACCACCGCGCTTCTTGGACACGGCCATGCGCAGGATGGTGTCCGCGCCTTCGGGTGTGACGGGGTGGCCGGTGTTGGCGCAGTAGAGATGCGTGTCCGTCAGGAGCACATGGACGACACCGCCCTCGGCGTTCTCCTGGTTCTCGTCCGCGCCGTTCTGCACCAACTCCCAGATCTGCCGCTCGCCGTAACCGCCCTGGGTGATACGTCGCTCGTTGTTGGCGTGCTCGGCCACGTGCCCGGGGTCGGCACGGTAGACGTCGAGGATACGGAGCGACTGTGCGACGACCGTGGCCGTGACGTCGGAGGGCTCGTCGTATGCGCTGCTCATCGTGTGACCGGCTCCCGGGAGAAGCGAGGTGGAGAGGGCATGGGTCGAACTGTGGGAAGCGCCAAGGGAGTTTCCCTAGGACGTACCGTAGGGCGTACCACCGACATCCGGTGTGTGGACGGCTCCGGGCGAGGGACCAGGACGGTCCGCCTGGTCCTCGGTACCGGGGTCGACGAGGAACGAGGAGTTCCCCTCGTCGAAGCGGACATGGCTCCACGCCGTCGATGTCGAGTCGCGGGTGTCGCCCGGAGGGGGTGGGATCACGATGTCCGGCACCGTGCCGTCAGAAGGGATGCGTGACGGGGCCATGCTCGATCTCCTCTTCCGTGAAGGGAAGGGCGCGTGTTGCTGGCGGGACCGGGGTGGGCGAGAGGCAGTGATCGTGGCGGCCCTACGGGCTTTCCACCGGTTCGGACAGGTCGTGGGCAGAGCTCCGCCCCGGGACATGTTGCCCTCCCACTATCCGAACGACAGTGCGAAGGTGGGTCATTCAACAGGTCGGGGGTGTCCGGCGCAACCCCCGGCGGGTCCACCCTCCAGGGAGCCGTCCACCCGGAATAGCGTTGTCCGGCGACCGGATGGCAAGCAGGATTGTCTTACGTGTTCGACTTGTCAAATCTCGTTGTCGGTCACGTATGCTTACCTTCCGGCGAGGCGATCCACAGGACGCGCGGAGAGGGAGGGACGTCGATGGAAGGGGACGCGAACGACGGAGCCGAGGACTTCGGCGTCTGGCTGGCCCGTCAGCTGCGCCGCCGGAGGATGACTCAGGCCGAGCTGGCCGTGGAACTCGGGATGACCCGTGCCGGTGTGTCCGCCTGGATCACCGGACGGGCCGAACCGCGCGAGGAGCGCAAACGCGCCATCGCCCGGCTCCTCGATCTCGACGAGGCAGCGGTTCACCTGCGTACCACCGAGGCCCCGTCCGGCCGCCCCGTGGGCTGGTACCACCGGCGTGCCCACCTCGACGGCGGCCGGGAGTACGGCAACGCCGCAGCGTTCGCCTTCGACGCGGACCTGGCCGCGCTCGCCCGTGAGGCGACCCAGAACAGTCTGGACGAACGGTTCGAGGTCTCGGCGCCGGTACGGATGCACTTCGTCCTGCACGAGTTGAGCGGTGAACATCTGCGGGACTTCCTGGACGCCCTGCGTTGGGAGCAACTGCTGCCCCACTACGAACAGGCGGCGGCCCAACGGCAGAAGGTGGGCCGTACCGTCCAGGCGGGACTCGAACAGCTTCGGGGCACGGACAGCCTCCTGCTGCTGCGGATCGACGACTACAACGCGCACGGGCTGACGGGCCCCGAGTACGAGGACGGCCGGTTCGCGGCCGTGGTCCGCCGACAGTTGGACAGCCACAAGGCCGGTAAGGCCGCCGGTGGTTCCTACGGCCTGGGCAAAGCCACCTTGTGGGCCGCGAGCCGACTGGGTCTCGTCCTCGTGAACAGCACACTCGCGACTCCGCACGAGGGCAGGACCGAGCGCAGGGTCGTCGGCAGGCTCGAACTTCCGTGGCGTGAGGTGGACGGCGCCGCCTACGCGGGCCCGGCATGGCTCGGCGAGGCCGACACCGATCCCGACCACGAGGGGGTCGCGCGCTCCTGGTGGGCGGATCCCGCGACCGTCGAGCGCCTGCACCTGACGAGGACCGGGCCGGCTCCCGGAACCTCCTTCCTGGTGGTCGGCGTCCATGACGCGTCCGCCGACGAAGGAGGTGACAGAGGCGCTGTTCAGGGCATGCGGGACAAGCTGGTGCGTTCACTCGCTCGTGACTTCTGGGCCGCGATGACCCACGGTGCCGCGGACGTCCCGTTCCTCGAAGCGTCCGTCAGCGTCCACAGGAACGGACGGGAGCTCGTCGCCGCCGAACGTGTCGACCCCCATGAGTACGAGCCGGCCCGGTCCCGTGCGTTGCGCGCCTGGTTGGACGGCACGACCGTGGAGCAGCTCACCGGACCGGAGCAGGTCGCACTGGCCCGCGTGCCCCTCACCGTGCCCGGGAGGCGCGACGAACGGAACTCCGCGGCGGCACACACGGCCGTCCTCCTCGTGACGCCTGCCGACGGCTCGGACGAGACCCCCAACCGGCTTGTCTGCATGCGGGGCAATCGCATGACGGTCGACGAACGGCGGGTGCCCGACCTCCCGTTGAGCGCCAACCCTTTCCAAGCCGTGCTGCTCGCCGGTACGGCGGCTACGACAGGGGACGACGGCCTGCGTGCCGAGACATTCCTGCGCGCGTCCGAGCCACCCGAGCACGACCGCTGGACCGGGACGCAGGAGGTGTCCTCGGTGTATCTTCGCGGCGCGCTCCAACGGCTCAAGGACTTCCGACGTGACACGAATCTCGCGGTGCGGCGACTCGTCGCCCGCAGCGACGAGCGCTCCACGGGCGACGGTCCCGCCGCGCTACGGGAGTTGCTGCGGTTCGACGGGGGAGGGCCGACCGGCCGCCGTGCCGAAGGGCACCCCACCGTGCGGAACGTCTCCGGCGGACTTGACGCCACGGGCGCGTGGCGCGTCCAGGTGGAGGTGAGACTACCGTTGCGCGACGACTCCTGGTGGATGGTTCCCGTCGCCAAGTTCGACGTCCGCTCCGGCAGCAGACCGACGGTTCCGTGGGCCGAGCTGGTGGCCGGCGACAACTGTCGGGTCGAGGACGGCCGGTTGTGCTTCGCTCCCGGTGCCCGGCGCGCCTCCTTCAGCGGGGTCACCGACGTCACACGCCACCCGGTGGCCGCGCGTATGGCCCGACTCGTCGTGGACGTCCACAAGCCGACAGGGGAGGCCGCGTGAGACCGCTCGCCCCCTACCCTGTCCTCGCCGGTGAAGTGCGGATGGACATCATGTCCGTCTCCTTGGACGGCCGCGCGCTGCCTCTCGCGATGATCTCCCAGGGGGACCGTGTCGTCGCGCTCCATCAGGCGGAACGCCGCGACTGGGAAGAGGCGCGGTTCGACGTGCGGGTCGAACTGCCGGAGCGAGAGATCCCCTTGCACGCCTGGCCCGACGTCGTCTGTGCGGCCTCCCTGGAAGAAGGGGCGACGAACTTCCGCTCGGTCACGCCCCTGCGGGCCTCCTCGTCACCCGCCGTCCGTACCGGCACCGTCGTGCTGGCGCGCGATCGGCACCGCGACCGGGCGCGGCTCTCGGCCGTCGTCGTGGCGGAGGTGGACGGCGTCCCGGGACGGGTCGTCGGCGAGTCGGACGCCGACTGGATCGTCGACCTGGTGGCCGCTCGCCCCACGCGACAGCGCGAACTGGACATCGAACGGGTCGATTTCCGGGACGGCGGCCTGGAATGGCTGCGTCCCTTCCGTGACGCGCCGTGGATGGTCGAGACCTCCGGTGACATGCCCACCGTCTACGTCAACACCGGTTTCGAGGGCGTCGCGGAACTGCTCGACGCCCGCTCGGGAAAGATGCGGCGAGCCGTCCGCGACATGCTCGCCGGCCAGATCGCGGGTGAGGCGTGGACCGCCATGTTCCACTCCGCGATCGGTGACCTGGAGGTGGACGAGGAGGGCGTCCCGCAGTGGCCGGGCGGTTGGCGTGGCGATGTCCTCCGGGCCATGCTCCCCGAGATTCTTCCCGGGCTCTCGCCGCACGACGCCCTGTCCGAGATCATCAGCCGGCGGGCCGACGGGGTCGGTCCGCACGAGTTGCAACCGCGCGTCCAGTACGCGGCGGACCGCAGGGCCCGTGTGGCCAGACACCTGCTGACCGCCGTTCGTACGCTCGACCGTCCCGAGGAGGTGTGACCGCCGTGAGACGTGACATCCGTGATCTGCCGGAACGCATGGGCCTGCTGCGTGACGCGACCGCCACCGAACATCTGACGCTCGCCGTCCTGCGTGGGCACGAACTGCCTCCCCTGGTGACCCTGGTCCGCGCCGCCGACGCGATCGAGGACGACGCCGCCAGGTGGGGGGTTCTCGGCATCCGGGACCTGGTGGACGAGGCCATGCGCCGGTTCGACAAGGAGGCCAGGACGCAGGCCGACGCCTGGCTGGCCCCGCGCCTGCACGCGACCCTCAGGATGACCCGTGCGGAGGCCGCCGACCCACGGATCTGGAACTTCCTCGCCCTCGTCGTCGCGCCGGACTACGTGGTGTGGCGGCACATGGCGAAGGGCCGCAACGGCGAGCCGGACGCCGTGCCCGTCCCTCGGTTCCGTGGGCCGCAGTACAGCCAGGCGTTCTCCCGGCTGTGGTGGGCGGCCGAACTGTTCCGCGACGGGGCCGACTACACCCCGGCGGTCATCGCCTGCGGCAACCAGGACGTGCTGCATTCCGCCCTGAGACTGGACATCGTCCACCACCGCCCCACCGCCTGCGCCATCGCACGATTGGTGTCGGAGGGGACGACAGGACAGGGGCGGGAGGTGAACGCGCTGCTGAAGGCCGTGAACGCGGCGGGAAGCACGCTTTTGTACGAGGTACTGGCGCCCGATCCCGGTCCGGACGCCGAAGCACTCCGCCACTGGTCGGCCGAGGCGGAGTCCGCGCCCCCCGTTCCGAGGGAGACGCTTCCCGAGGGGCCGGACGACGGCGCGGTCCCGCAGGTATCGGTGGAGACGCTGGTGAAGCAGTTCGTAGGCCTCTTCGCCGACGCACCGGTGCGTGGCAGGGAGGACGCCGGCCACCGACCCTCGTGAAGCCGCGCCGTGCCGAGGTCAGCCGCGCAGCGCGCGGTGGACGACCCCGGCGATCGCGCGGCCGAGACCGACGGGGACGGCGTTGCCGATCTGTCGCGCGATGTCCGTCTTGGAACCGCACCACCTGAAGTCCTCGGGGAACCCCTGGATCAGCGCGGCCTCGAAGTGGGTGATCGGCCGATCGTCCGTGGGATGCAGGTAGCGCCCCTTCTCGGGCTTGTAGAACTCCGTCCTGATGGTCACGGACGGCCGGTCGTCCCGTAGCCGGCCCATGACGTCCCCGGACCCGCTGTTGTGGTTGTCCCAGCTCTTGGTGGAAAGATACGTCTCCTCGCCCCGGACACGCGCGTAGTCGGGATCCCCGGACAGTCTGATCTCGCCCCGATGGTCCTTCTTGAAGAAGAGGCCGGTCAGGTCCTTCCTGTTGCCGCCAGGAGGGATGGCGCGGTATCGGGCGAGGGAGAGGTCCCAGGGCCGCCGGGCGACGTGGAGGTCCGTGGTGAGGACGAAACCCGTCTTTGTCGGCGGGAGCTCGTCGCGCAGCGGTACGTCCCGCGACCTGGCGAAGACGTCCGCCACCGTTCTCCAGGGCTCGGCCGGCGCGCCGTCGAAGAGGCCGGGGGCGTCCTGCCGGGGGCCGCGGCCGGGGGCCGCGTGCGTCCTGGGCGGGTAGGCGATCCGCCGGCTCCCGAGGACGTCCTTGCGGACCCCGATGACGATGGCGCGCCTGCGCACCTGCGGCACCCCGTAGTCCGCGGCGTTGAGCAGGTAGGAACCGGGCGGTTCCACCAACTCGTAGTCCCGCAGGTCCCCGTCCCGCAACTCGCTCCGCAGGTCGTCGAACTCCGGCGAACGGAGGAACCGGTCGACGTTCTCGATGACGAAGATCTTGGGCCTGATCACCGTACTGACGACACGGACGTAGTGCCGCCACAGCTTGTTCCGGGGATCGGCCGGGTCCATCTTGCCGAGGCCGGAGAAGCCTTGGCAGGGGGGGCCGCCGAGAACCACCTCGGCCGACAACTCGGCGTCCGTGGGGTGCCAGTGCTCGATCTCACCGATGTGGACGTGCCCCTCGTCACCCTCGGGAACGAAATTCGCGCGGTACGTCTCCGCCGCCGCGCGGTCCTTCTCCACCGCGAGCACGGGGCGGAAGACCGGCCGGTCCGTCTCCGTGCCCGCGGGCCGGAAGGTGCGGAACCCCTCGGTGAAGCCACCGCACCCGCTGAAGAGATCAACGAGCGTGATGGCGTCGTCGACGGGAGGGGTGGTCATGGCGTGGAGTGTAGCCGGCCGAGACCTGCCGGTCGCTCCGGGGCCGGTGACGGGGAACGCAGAGCCGCGGCGATGCGCTCCCCGAGCGCCTGCGCCACCGGTGGCGGGGTCGCGTGTCCCAACTGGCGGTAGCGCGCCGTCTTGCCACCTCTGAGCCGCCAGTGAGGAGGGAAGCCCTGGAGGACGGCGACCTGTTCCACCGTCAGTTTCGGCAGCCGTGCCACGTCACCGGCGGGGTCCCAACCGAAGTCCGCGGCCGGGGCGCTGTCACCGATGCTGCGACCGTTGATTCCCAGGCGTGCCCACGCCTTCTTCGACCCGGTCGGCCCCAGGTCCGCCCCACCGCGCCGATCCGACCCGCCGACGATCGCGGGCGCGAGCCGATCCGCGTATGCCGCCCAGCGAGTGGCCTCGCGCCAACCGTTCGCCGCCATGGACTTCCAGAGCGCCGCGCCGACCGTGGGCGACGGCGAGGGGAAGGGCCCGGGCCAGTGGAACCCCCCCGAGAACTCCTCGCGGATCGCCACGAACAGCCCCATCCGTCGATCCTGTGCCAGACCGAAGTCCTTGGCGTTGAGGACCTTCTCGCGCAGCACGTAGCCGAGGTGCCCCAGCTCCGTCCGGGCGAAGGCCCGAAGCTCCTCGAACGACGCGTCGTCCACGAGCGCCGGCACGTTCTCCAGGAGCACCGCACGCGGTCGCACCTCGGTGGCCAGCCAGATCGTCGCCTCGAAGAGCTTCCGCTCCTCCGCGTCCTCCGCGCGGCGCTGGGCGGCGGGCGACTTCACGCGGGGAAGTCCGGCCGCGAGCAGGTCCACGTCGAGGGTCTCCGGGTGCTCGTCGGCGACGAACTCCAGCGCGTCCATCTCCAGCACACGCCAGCCGAGGCGGTTGCTCCGCAACGTGTCGCAGGCGTGCCGGTTCCGCTCGACCAGGGCGACGGGGTGGAACCCGGCCGCCTCGAGTCCCATGGTGAGCCCACCGGCTCCCGCGCAGATCTCCAACGAAGTCAGCCGAACGTCCGCCATCCCCACCCCCTCCTCACCCCGACGTGGGGCGGTGACCCGGCGCCGGGAGGCCACGCCTCGCGGTCACGACGGCGACGATCCGGTCGGCCACCGCCTCCGGCGACTCGTGCTCCCAGAAGCGAAGCACCACCCAGCCCTCGTCGTCCAGGCGTTGCGTCGTCTCGATGTCCCGGGCCACGTTCTTGGCCAGCTTCTCGCGCCACCAGGTGCCGTTCGCCTTGGGCCGTGTGGCGTGACGAGGGCAGCCGTGCCAGAAGCAGCCGTCCAGGAAGACCGCCACCTTCGCACCGGGGAACGCTATGTCCATCGTCCTGCGCGGCATGCCGGGCACAGGGCGGTGCAGCCGGTACCGCCGGCCCGCGGCGTGGAGGAGTCTGCGCACCGCCACCTCGGGGGCGGTGTCACGGCGTGCCTGGCGTGCCATGCGGGCGGAGACCTGGAGGGAGGAGGCGGCGGGCATACGGGCCATGGTGCCGGCTCTGCGGTCGTCACCCTCCTGTGCGGGTCAGGAGGGTCAGGGTTGTGCTTGTCGCTATTGCCAGTGATGTGCCCGTCGGTGAGAAGCCTGTCGTGCGCAGGGGGGCGTGGGTTGTGCGGTGGATCAGCCACCAGTGGCCGCCTGTCGGGCCGTGGTAGAGACCGCCGTCGCGTGAGAGCAGTACACGGTGGTGTGGCCAGTCGGGGCTGACGACGTCCACCGTCCAGCCGTCGGCCGTCGTCGAGTGCAGCCCGCCGCCGTGCACGCCGGCGATGCGGATGTGGCCGCCGGCGAGCGGGCCGAGGCCGGGGCAGGTCAGGTGCGGGCCGGTCGGTTCGCTCACGTCGGGGTCCGGGTCGCGGTCGCGTGCGAGCAGCGCGCCGGTCGCCGTGTCGAGGACGCCGTGGCCCGTCAGCGAGACGACCATCAGCAGCTCCCGCCCGCTGTCCGGGTCCGTGCCGAAGCCGACGCCGAGCAGCCCGCCGATGGCCGTGGCCAGGACCTGGCGCCACGGTGGCGGGGCGGCCGAGACGGGCGCGGCGAGGAAGCGTTCGCGGAGCTGCTGCTGGTGTTCGGTGAACATGACACCGTCCTACGACGAAGCGCGAGGCGTGCAGGAGACGTTACGGACCGTACGGGCGGAGCGCTAGACAGGGAACGTTCACCTGTCCGGTGCTCACGGGTCACGCGGACCACCCCCGGGGCCGGGCAGGCTCGGGCCATGAAGTTCAGGCTGCGGCCCGGCAGCGTCGCACGCGCCGAGGATCTGTTCACCGCATGTGTACGGGAATGCGCCGCCTACGTGGCCGGTGGCGGCGGCGACGCCGCGCTCGTCACGGCGATCGGCGCCCTCGTCGTCGAGCACTCCGCCCACGAGCCCTCCGCCGAGCGCGCCTTCGACGCGCTTCTGCGCACCGGCCAACTCGCCCTCGGCGCCGGGGAGATACGGCTCGCCCGCCGCATCGCCGACTCCGCCGTCGCGCTCCGCGCCCGCTCCAAGGGCGCCTGGCGGCTGCGCGGGAGCGCGCTGGAGGCGGACGGACGCGAGAGCGAGGCCGTGGAGGCGTACGAGCGCTACCAGTCGCTCGCCGCCGGCGGCACCGAGGATGTCGCGCGCCGCCTCACGGTGCTCCGCGCCAAGCGGAACGCGCTCCTCGCCGCCGATGCCGTCGATCCCGGCGCGCGCCTGCGCGAGCTGCCGCGCGAGGAGGTGCGCGCCGCCCTCACCGACGCCATGGAACGCCGCCTGGCCGGCCACGGCGCCACCGACCCCGGCACCCGCGCGCTCGCCGAGGCGTTCGGCACGTACAGCCGCCTCGCCGTCGACGGCGCGATGGCCGACCCGCTGCTCGGCGGCGCGGCCCCCCTCGGCGTCGGCGACCTGCGCGGCCAGGTCGAGGGCCGTACGGTCTGCGTCGTCGCGAACGGCGAGGACGTCGCGGCCGGCGGCCTCGGTGCGACGGTGGACGCGTACGACGTCGTGGTCCGCGTCGACTCCTTCCGCCTCCACCCGCCCGGCACCGGCGCGCGCACCGACGTCCACGCCGTCGCGCACCGCAGCGGCGGCCCCGGCTGGCGGCAGCCGGTGACGACGCGCCTGGTCTTCGGTGAGAAGCCGTCCGAGTGGCGCGAGGCCGTGCGGGAGCGGCTCGTGCCCGGCGCGCAGCGCTGGGTCGGCGACCGCACCCTGGCCCGCCCCCTGCGCGACCCGGCGCTGATCGGCGAGACGCGCTGGGCGGCCGACACGAGCACCGCGTTCACCGTCGTGCGGCTGCTGGACTTCCTCGACGTCAGCGAGCGTCTGGACCTGGTCGGCTTCGACCGGCCTGGGCAGCTGCGGGCCGAGGAGCGCCAGTGGATCCGGTCGCACGCGCGCGGGAACGACGGTCCGCTGACCGCGCTGCGCTGAGGATCGGCGCCACCGCCAGGTCGCGGTGGCGCCACAGGCGGGCGAGGAGGTCGCGTTCGTGGGCGGGGAAGTCGTCGCCCGCGACGCCCTGGTCGGCCCGTTCGCGTAGCAGCGCGAGGGCGGCGGCGGTGGCCTGGTAGTCGGCGACGGCGCGCGCCCCGGCCGGGCCGTGGCGCCGTCGCGCGAGCCGGCGTGAGCGGGCGCGCGACCGGAGTGAGCCGAGCGCGTCGGGCTCCCCCTCGGTCAGCCAGCCCGCCTCGGTGTAGAGGGGCAGGGTGCGGCGGACGCTGCGCAGCTGCCGCCGCCGTTCGCGCAGTGCCAGGCGGCTCAGCAGGGCGAAGACGGGCAGCATCAGCAGGACGTAGACGGCGGCGAAGCCGAGGAACGACAGGGCGGTGGACGCGTTCCACACCGAGTGGAGCGCGATCGCGGCGGCGAGCCCGAGCGGCGGCAGCGCCCACCGCAGGCCGCGCCGCTCGGGCGGCAGCGTGGCGGCGAGGCCGATGGCGGCGCCCGTCAGCGCGGTGAAGACCGGGTGCGCGAAGGGCGCGACGAGGACGCGGACGACGAACGTCACCACCGCCGTCGAGTCGATCATCCCGGTGGCGCCGGCCAGGCGGTCCTGTGTGACGGCGCTGCCGAGGTAGAGGACGTTCTCGGTGAACGCGAAGCCGGTCGCCGACAGACCGGCCGTGACGAGACCGGCCAGCACGCCGTGGAACAGCACCGGCCGGTACAGGAAGAGCAGCAGCACCACGGCGCCCTTCCCGACCTCCTCGACCACCGGCGCGACCAGCGTGAGGCGCAGCAAGTCGTCGTGCGCCGGCGCGACGGTGTCGGACGCGCCGGTGAGCCAGCGCCACATCACGCCGTTCATCACGAGCGCCGTGAAGGTGGCCGCGCACGCCCCCCAGCAGAAGGCGAAGAACAGCGTGCGCGCCGGCTTGGGCGCCACCGCGTCGAGCCGCGTGAACACCACGGCGACGAACGGCAGCGGCAGCAGCGCCAGCGCCACCCCGGACGCGAACCCCTCGGCGCCCGCCTCGTGCCTGATCACCAGCGCCACCAGCACCGCGCACACCGCCAGCGGCCCCCAGACGAACACCGGGGACGGCGAGAACGCGGGGCGTGGGGGGAGCGCGTGAGGCACCCGCCCGACTTTACGGGCTGCGCCCCCGGCCGGGACAGACTGTGCGCGAGCCGTACGGCGGTGGGGTGTACGCGTCAGCCCAGGCGCCGGAAGAGCAGGTCCCGCACGGTGTGTCCCTTCGCGAGCCCCTGGCGCTCGAAGCGCGTCGCCGGGCGCCCCGCCGCGCGCGGGGGCGCGTAACCCCCGTCGGGCGCCGTGTTCGCGAACGACGGGCTCGCCGTCAGCACCTCCAGCATCCACGCGGCGTACGGCTCCCAGTCGGTCGCGCAGTGCAGCAGCGCCCCCGGCGCCATGCGCGAGGCGGCCAGCTCGGTGAACTCCGGCTGGATGATGCGGCGCTTGTGGTGGCGCGTCTTGGGCCACGGGTCGGGGAAGAAGACGCGGACGCCGGCGAGCGCGCCCGGCGGGACCATCTCGCGCAGCAGGATGAGCGCGTCGCCGTTGGCCACCCGTACGTTGCCGAGGCCGCGCTCGTCGGCGAGGCGCAGCAGGTTGCCCTGGCCCGGGGTGTGGACGTCGCAGGCGAGGATGCCGGTGCCGGGGTCGGCGGCGGCCATCGCGGCGGTGGCCTCGCCCATGCCGAAGCCGATCTCCAGGACGACCGGCAGGCCGCCGAAGAGCGCGTCGAGGTCGAGGACGGCGCGCCCGTCGACCTCGGTGCCGCGCTCGGGCCACAGCCGCAGGAGCGCGTCGCGCTGGGCGGCGGTGACGCGGCTGCGGCGCGGCTGGAAGCTGCGGATGCGCCGGTCGAAGCGGTTCCCCGCCGGGTCGGCGGCGGGGCCGGCGCCGGGTGGGAACATCGTTCCGGTCACGCCGGAACCGTCAGGGTGCTCGGTCACAGTGCGTCCGATTTTACGGTCGGCGGCGGCGGATCCGGCCCGGCCGCCGTCCGGGGGCGGGCGGCGGGGGCGCGGACTGTGGCTGACGTCACGTCACCGGCCGTTCGGCGCTGGGAAATGCGCCGTCCACCCTGGAACCGGGACGACACCCGTGTTCGTCGGATGATATGACGTGCATAGGGCGAACGGCGGCGCGTGACAGCACGCCGTACCGTACGGACGGCGCACGGGAGAGGACGCGGGGCATGTCGGACGGCGAGGGCCGGATCGGGCTCGTGGCCACGGTCGGCGTACTCCTGTTCGGTCTCCTGACCGTGCTGGTCGTCATCTCCACCCGCCAGGACGCCACCGACACCGCCGACCCCGGCGAACTCGTCTCCGACGCCGGGGCCACCCTCCCCCAGACCGCGCCCCCCGCCGCCCTCGGCCGCATCTGGCAGACACCCGCCGCCCCCACCGGCGCCGCCACCGACGGCGGCGGCCCGTCCACCGACACCGCCGACCCCGCGCCCCCGATCCGCCTCTGGGCCCACGACGCGACCCTCGCCACCGTCGCCCCCTCCGGCGTCTCCGGCTACGGCAGCCTCGACGGCACCCGCCTGTGGACCGCCGACGCACCGCCCGACGCGGGCCCCCTGTGCGCGGCGGGCGACGGGGTGAGTGCCTCCGGCGTCGGCGCCGTCCTCCGTACGGCCGAGGGCGGCGGCTGCGCGTACCTCAGCGTCATCGACATCGACACCGGCACCACCCTCTGGTCCGCCGACCTGACCGACCCCGACCCCGCCCCCGGCGCACGGCCCGCCGACCCCGCCGACGTCACCGTCACGGCCGGGGACCAGACCGTCACCGTCAACCTCGACGCCGCCGGAACCCCCGCCGCGTTCCACCGCTTCGACGCCACCACCGGCACCGTCCTGCCCCCGCCCGCGCCCCCGGCCGACGAGCCGCTGTGTCCCGAGGACGCCGAGCCGCAGGCCCTGCACCACGCGGGCTCCCGCATCGTCGAACTGACCCGCTGCGCCGGCACCGGCGACCTGCTCCTCAACGCCTACGCCGCCGACACCGGCGAGCTGGAGTGGACACACCCGGCCGACGACCCCGCCTTCACCTTTTCCGGCGTCGCCGCCGGTGACCCCGTCCTCCTGCGCCAGGGCTCCCAGCTCGTGGCCTACGCCGAGACGGGCGACGAGCTGTGGCGCATGGCCGAGCCGGACCGTTCGCTGGTCACGGGCACGGTCCTGTCCGTCCAGGACGGCCCGCCCGCCGCGGGCCTCGTGCCGCTCGCCGGGTACGACCTGGCCACCGGCCGGCGCCTGTGGACCGACGACGCCGAGGCGGGCACCCAGTTCTTCGGCGAGGACGACCGCGGCGCGCTGCTCACCGGACGCGTCACCGGGGACGCCCTGTGGCTCGAATCCCGCGACCCGGACACCGGCGCCGCCACCCCGGGGCCCATCGCCGAGCTGCCCGCGCACCGCGTCGACGACCGGCTCGCGGTGGCGTACGACGAGTACCAGCTGTACGTGCTCGCCACCGTCGAGACCGACGAGGGCCCGGCACTGCGGCTGCGCGCGTACGAACGCTGAGCCCCGCCGCCCGGCCCGCCCCCTCTCAGGCTTCCTCGCCCGCCAGCACCCGCAGCGCCCGCCCCGCGACCTCCTCGCCGATCGGCAGGCACGCCGTCGCGGCGGGCGACGGCGCGTTGAGCACGTGCACGGTGTGCGGGCCCGACGCGAAGCGGAAGTCGTCCGCCAGCGACCCGTCGGGCAGCACCGCCTGCGCCCGTACGCCCGCGCGGGCCGGCAGCAGGTCCTCGGGCGCCACGCCCGGCAGCAGCCGCCGCACCGCCCGGGTGAACGCGGCGCGCGACCACGACCGCCGCACCTCGCCCGCGCCGTACCGCCAGTGCCGCGCCGCCATCCGCCACGCGCCGCCGTACCCCAGCGTCCCGCCGACGTCGCGCCAGCGGACCGTACGCCAGTCGTACCCCTCGCGGGCGAGCGCGGGCACGGCGTTCGGCCCGATGTGCACCTCGCCGTCGAGCCCCGCCGTCAGATGGACGCCGAGGAACGGGAACGCCGGGTCGGGCACCGGATAGACCAGGCCGCGCACCAGGTGCGCCCGCTCGGGCCGCAGCCGGTAGAACTCGCCCCTGAACGGCACCACCCGCAGCCCCGGATCGTCCCCCGCGAGCCGCGCCACGCGATCGGCGTGCAAGCCGGCGCAGTTCACCAACGCGCGCCCCCGCAGCACCTCCCCGCGCGCCGTACGCACCGCCACGCCCACGCCCGGCCGCCGGTCCACCGCCACGACCTCCGCCGACCGCCGTACGTCCGGCCCGGTCGCCAGCACCCGTGCCACCGCCGTGAAGTCGCACTGCCCCGTGGTCAGGACCCGCAGCGCCGCCAGGCCCCGCACCTCGGGCTCGTACTCCGCGATCTGCGCCGGCCCCAGCTCGCGTACGGGCACCCCGTTGCGCCGCGCCCGCTGCGCCAGGTCGTGCAGCCTGGGCAGTTCGTCCGGCCGCGTCGCGACGACGAGCTTGCCGGGCACCGCGTGCGGAACTCCGTGCCGCGCGCAGAAGTCCACCAGCGCCGCCGCGCCCCGCACCGCGAAGCGCGCCTTCAGCGACCCGGGCCGGTAGTACAGCCCGCTGTGGATCACGCCGCTGTTGCGCCCGGTCTGATGGCGCGCCAGGCCCGGCTCCTTCTCCAGCACCGTCACGGCGATCCCCGGCCGCGCGGCGCGCAGCGCGTACGCGGTGGCGAGCCCCACGATCCCGCCGCCCACGACCAGCACATCACAGTCGTACGACACTCCGGTGCCCGCGCGCGTCATACACCCCATCATGCCGGGGCGGCGAGCACCACGCGCGCCTGCTCCTGCAACTGCCGCACCAGCGGCTCGTGTCCGTACGGCGCGAGGCGGTGCAGCAGGTCCCGCACGTAGTCCGTGGTCCGCGCCGACGAGATGCGGCCCGCGACCTCCACCGCGCGCGCTCCGACCGCGCAGGCCTTGTCCAGGTTCCCCGACTCCAGCTCCGCCACGGCCGCGACGACGAGCCGCAGCCCGTGCGACCTGACGAACTCCTCGGTCGGCTCGGACAGCGCCTGCTCGGTGAACCGCCGTACCTGGCCCGGGACTTTGAGGTCGATGTAGCACTCGGCCGCGTCGGCGGCGAGCCGGTCGTGCGCGTAGAAGTCGAGCCAGCTCGGGTCGTCGTCGCCGACGCGCGAGCGCTCAAGGAAGCTCTCGGCCGCCGACAGGGCGCGGCCGCAGCCCGGCGCGTCGTGCGCCTTCGCCAGCGCGCGCGCCTCGATGAGGTGGAAGAAGCTCATGGTCCGAGCGGTGGCCAGCGAACGGTTCCGCTCCAGCGCCGCCTGCGCCAGGTCCACGCCCTCCTCGGCGAAGCCCCGGTAGGTCGCCTGGAGCGACATCGACGCCAGCACATAGCCGCCGAGCGGCGCGTCGGCCGCCGCGCGGGCGAGCCGCAGCGCCTGGATGTAGTACCGCTGCGCGGCCTCCTGCTGGCCGGTGTCGAACGCCATCCAGCCCGCCAGCCGCGTCAGTTCGGCCGTCGCGCGGAACAGCTGGCGGCCGACCTCGTCCGTGTAGCCGCGCTGGAGCAGCGGCGCCGCGTCCGTGCGCAGGCACTCCGGCACCATCGACGAACGCCAGTCCCCGCCGCCGTACTTGGAGTCCCAGCGGCGCGCCTCCTCCGCCGCCTCCCGCAGTTTGGCGACGTCCGAGTGGCCGACGCGTCCTCCCGCGCCGCCCTCCGGCTGCTGCTGCCCGCCCGGCCGCGCCTCGCCCGCCTCCCGGGCGACCGAGGCGTCGGCCTGGCATATCAGCCAGCGCGACACGGGCCCGGCGTACGCGCTGACGGCGAACGAGCCCGCCAGCGACTGCCAGATACCCTTCCCCGGCGTGACGTCGAGCCGGAACAGTTCCGTCGCCGCGTCCACCGCGCCCGCCACGTCACGCGGGAACGCGAGGCCCACCTCGGGCGCCGGGTCGGTGTCCGCGAGCCCGATCTCGTGCAGCGGCACCGGCCGGCCCAGCTTGCCGCTGATCGCCGCCGCGATCAGATGCGGCGCGGAGCCCTGCGGCACCATGCCCTTGGTCACCCAGCGGGCGACGGAGGTCTTGTCGTAGCGCAGCGTGAGGCCGCGCTGCGCGCCGAGATCGTTGACCCGCCGGGCGAGACCGGCGTTGCTGATCCCCGCAAGGGCGAGAACCGCGCCCAGCTTCTCGTTCGGCCCGCGTTGCTCCCTGGACATGCGCGCACCCCTGACACACCCAACGGCAGCCCCACGACCAGCGCGGGGCTTCCCGTACCCTCCGCCAACCCAGCGTAGTTCGGTGCCTCCTGACCGTTAAGGGGGTGAATCCCGGTTGGCGTGTTTTTGACCGTACGGACGTACGAGAGCTGACCCCTCCCGCGCGCGTGCTCCACCCATGTGGCCGTGCGCCCGGCCGTGCGCTCTGGCCGTCCGGCGGACCCGGCGCTTCGATGGTCACCGCGTGGGTCGGCCCGCTGCCCTCACGGAACCGGCGGGCCGGGGGAAGCCGCCGTCCCCGTCCCCGCGGGCGGCGGACCGGTCCGGGAGACGGCCGGCGTCTCCCGGACCGCGGCCGCGGGCGCCCGTACGCGCCCCCGCCATCCGCCGCTCTCCGGCCACACTTTGGCCGAAAAGCACCAGGCGCCCCCGCGCGCTCCGCGCACTCCGGCGTGAACGGTCCGCCCCCGCGCGGCAGTTCGCCACGCCGCGCGAACGACCTCCCCGGTGTGCCCCGTTCACCCCTGTCCCATGGCAGCATGGCCCTGGGCACCTGCGCGACGGTCCGGAATCCGGACGTCCCCGGGGGAGGCTCCCAAGGCTCCGGACTCACTGGGGGAGGCGGCGATGCGGTGGTTGGTCGGGTGGTGCGGGGCCGCCGCCGGCGCTGCCCGTGACATCCAGCCGCTGGGCGCGCACCTGCTCTGGGACGGCCCCGACCCGCTCTGGGCCGTGGGCGACTGGCGCGCCGACGAGATCCGCCTCGTCCACGCCGACGGCGACACACACCTCGCCGTCTTCGGCCACTGCGGCGCCGACGACGCGACGCTGCGCCGCTCCCTCGTCTCCGCGCGCGCCGGCGCACTCCGCCAGCTCACCACCTGGCCCGGCAGCTACACCGCCGTCGCCCGCTTCGGCCGCCGCACCGTCGTGCCCGCCGACCTCGCGGGCGTCCGGCCCGTCTTCCACACCGACTGGGCGGGCGGCAGCGCCTACGCCACGGCCGCGCTCCCGCTGGCCGACCTCACCGAGGCGCAGCTCGACGTTCCGTACCTCGCGGCGCTCCTCGCCGCCCCCGAGGCCCCGGAGGCCACCGGCGACGGCACCCCCTACCGCGGCGTCCACCGCGTCCCGCCGGGGCACGCCCTGATGCTCCGCGAGGGCGGCAGCCGCGACGTCGTGGACTACGAACCCGCCGCCCCGCTCGTCGTCGCCGCCCCGCCCGTCGACCACGAGGTCGCCGTCGCCGGGGTGCGCGACGCCCTCATGGAGGCCGTCCGCACCCGCCTCGCCGCGCCACGGCACGCACCCGCCACGGACGGCGGCCCCGTCCCCGGCATGGGCCCGGCCGACCGGCACGGCGCGCGGCACGCCGAGCCCGCGCCGGGTGTCGGCGCCGACCTCTCGGGCGGCAGCGCCTCCGCGACGCTCGCCCTCCTCGCCGCCGGACTGCCCGGCATGCCCGGCACGGTCTTCGGCACCGGCGCGACCCAGGCGGGCGAACGCCTCCTCGCCGTCACGTTCAACGACCTCACGCCGTCCGGCACCGGCACCCCCGGCGCCATCGCCCGCGCCGCCGAACTGGAACGGGCCCGCGCCATCGCCGAGAACCCCCGGCTCCACCACATCGTCGTCACCGGCGGCGAGGAGGCCCTCCCGTACGCGGGCCTCGCCAACGGGCCGCTCACCGACGAACCGGGCCCCTCCCTCGTCATCGCCGCGCGCCACCGCCACCGCCTCACCGCCGGCAGCGCCGACCACTTCGTGGGGAACGGCGCGCGCCAGGTCATCGACGCCCATCCCGCGCGCCTGGCCGACCTGCTGCTCGACCGGCGCCGCCGCCACCTGCTGCGCCCGGTCACCGCGCTGGCCAGGGCGACGGGCGGCGGCGGCCGGTCCGTCATGGTGCCGCTCACGATCTACCGCGCCGCGCGCCGCCTCGCCAGGACCAGCTACTCGGAGGGCCTCACCGGCGCCGCCGTCGCGCTGCGCGGACCCCTCGGGGCGCTGCCGGGCGCCACGGAACGGGACAGCGCGCTCGTCGCGTCCCTGGCCGCCCTCGCCTGGTCGCGCCCGGGGCCCGCCGCGCAGTGGCTCACGGGGGAGGCACTGGCGGAAGTATCGATTCGGCTCGAAGCGGTGGCCGCGCGCCCCCGCTCGGCGGCGGGCGTCGGGCGCCCCGGCGTGCGCCGGGCGGGCGCCGCGCTGGCCCGCGGCGCGGCCGACCACCGCGTCTTCGAGCAGGCCGTCGAGGTCCGCCACCAGCGGTTGCACGCCCCGTTCTTCGACAACCAGGTCGTCCGCGCCTCCCAGGCGCTCCCCGAGACGCTCCGCGTCCAGCCTGGCGCCCGTGCCGACGTGCTGCGCGCCGTGCTCCAGGGCGCGGGCGTACGCGACCTGCCCCCCGGCTGGGGCGCCACCACCCAGGCCGTGACGCACGGCGAGTCCGTCCGCACCGGCCTGCGCGCGCACATCGGCGAACTCGTGGACCTCTTCGACGCGCCGCTCCTCGCCGACGCCGGGCTGATCGAGGCCCGCGTCGTCCGCAAGGCGCTGCGCGCCGCCGTCGAGGGGGAGCCGCTTCCCCTCGACGGCCTCGCCGAGCTGGTCTCGACGGAGGTGTGGCTGCGCCGCCTCCTCACCCGCCGCGGCTCCTGCTGGACGGCCGAGGGCAACCACGACCCGCGCGCCGTCACCAGCGGCGTGAGCCCCTGACCCGACGTCCGGGTCTCCGCGCCGGACGTGCCACGTCCGCGAGAGGACGGGCTTCCGGCCGCCTGTACCCCGCAAGTGTCCGACGAACGGGCGGAGTTCGCCGCCGCGCACGGCGACCGCGGTGCCGGTCGTACGCGGGAACGAGCGCGATGGCCCGTCCGCCGGTGACGACTTCGAGCTTGTCCGCGAAGGCGTCGGCGCGCAGGGGCCCGAGCGTGACCGCCGGAGGGCGGGGTCTCGTGACGGACGGCCGGGACCGGCAGCGGAGCGCGGGGGCGGCCAAGCAGGGCGCCTCCCGGCGCCGTCCACCTGTCCGGTGCGGACGTGGGGCGCGCCGCCGCCGACCGTGCAGTACCGCACCAGTCCCATGCCGGGGTCACAACTGGGGCAGGCGTCCACCACCGTCCGCGCCCAGTCCGGCTCGACGCGTCGGCACTGCATGTCGTCGAGGCCCTGACCGGCGGCGTGAGGCCAGGTCCGGAACGGTCCGCGCCCAGTCCGCCGATGCCGTCGTCAACGATCGACGCCCAGAGGCCGTCACTTCACGGCGCGGCCGCCCGCGCCGCTGCCGGCCGACAGGAGCGGCGTGCAGCTCACCCCCACGGTCGCGAACGTGTCGGCGGCCCCCGCGCCCGCTGAGCCGCAGCGAGGCCCGTGAGCCGCTGTCGCGAGCATCCGCGGCAACGCGTGCCACCCCGGCCCGTCGTTCCGGGAATCGTGGCGCCCACCTGTCCGGTCGGCGCGGCGGTGCGCGCTCGGGTCAGGGCGTCAAGGTGAAGCGTCGGCATACATACACGCGGGTGAACTCCGCCCGCAGCGCGTCCACCTCCGCGAGCGTCCCGTGCAGGAAGAGCGCGACGGGCCGAAGGCCCGGCCGGACGGCGGTGACCGCGCGCTCCGGTTCGCCCGGTGAGGCGTACTCGCTGGCGTACACATGGACGTAGTGGTCACCCTCGGCGAAACCCATCGCCCGGTACCACCGCAGAGTCGCCGGGAGATCCCTGGTCCAGGCGTCGAGCGTCCCGATCCCCAGGGCGCGTACGCGGTTCCTGGCCTCGGCGAGCAGAGCCCGGCCTATGCCCTGGCGCTGGCGGTCGGGGTGCACCGCGACGCTGTCGATGGTGGCCTGCGGCTCCCCTCCCGTGCCTTCGGCCGGGACATCCACCGTGACGTCCATGAGCCCTGTGACGACGCCCGCGGCGTCGACCGCCACCAGCTCGAACCCCGGCGCGGCGATCACCGGCTTCGCCGGGAGGACGTTGTCGTAGTACGGCGTGTTCAGGAAGGACAGGACGCGGCAGCGCAGCCAGGAGGGCTCGTCAGCGGCTGCGTAGGCGCGGATGGACCAGGACGCCGGCGCGACATCGCGCGCGGGCGCCGAAGTGGTGGGCGGATGCGGGGACATGAGAGCGATCCTCCGGAAGAGCGGAGCGGTCGGGACGGCTGCGGACACGCGAACTGTTCATCACGCTCCGTAGTCTTCCCGTGGCCCGGCCGCCCGGTCAACCGGATTTGTCCGGCTCACGCGCAGGCGATCTCCGAGTCCGCCCAGTCCGCCAGCGCCACCGCCCCCAGCCGGTCCGCCGGCTCGACGGTCAGCCGCAGCTCCTCGACGCCCGCGAGCGGCACGTCGAGCCGCACCGCGCCGTCCCTGCCGGAGATCACGTCCGAGCGCCACAGCCGCACCCCGTCCGCGTAGACGGTGAACACGGCCGACCCGAGCCCGCGCGACATGTCGTCGATCCCCACCGCCGCCCGGTAGGCCAGGCACTCGCGGTTCAGATCCACCGTCACCGACGACTGCGCACCGACCGTGATCCCGTGGCCATACTCCTCGCCGCCGATCTCCAGCCCCGTCCGCTGCCACACCGGGCTGCTGCCCGCGAGCCGCACCACCGGGGCGTCACCCTGCGCCGCCACGTCGAACGAAAGGCTGCTCAACTCGTACTCCCACGGCTCGGGTTCCGGCTCCTCAGGTGTCGGCTCAGGCGCCGGTTCCGGCTCGGGGGCGGGCGGCGCGGGTTCCGCCGGCGTCGGCTCCGGCTCGGGCTCCTCCGGCTCAGGCTCCGGTTCCGGCGGCACCGGCCGTTCGGGCGTCGGCTCGGGCTCCGGCTCCTCAGGCGCGGGCTCAGGTGCGGGCTCGGGCGCCGGGTCCGCCGGCGTCGGCTCGGGCACGGCCGGAGCCGACGGCGCCGGATCGCGCGGCGTCGCCGCCCGGTCGTCCGCCGGGTCGGAGCCCATCAGCGCGAACGCCACCACCGCGGCGACCGCCGTCGCCACCACCCCCGACGCGATCCCGGCCTTCAGCGGCGCGCCCAGCCCCTCGGCCACCGCGCCGCCCCCCGCTGCCGCGCCCCCGCCCGCCGCGGCGGCACCCGTTCCGGTCCCCGCCCCCGCGACCCCGAGCCACAGCGCCGCACCACCACGCGCCCCCGCTTCCACCGCGAACCAGCCGATCAGCGCCACCGGGAGCACCGCGCCGATCCGCGTGTTGAGATCCCGCACCTCCAGCGCGGCCGTCGCACAACGCGCGCACTCCTGAAGGTGCTTTTGCAGCCCACGCTCCGCCCGCGACCTCAAGCCCCCGCGCGCGTACGCCCCCAGGCGCGGCGCATACCGCGCGCAGTCCCCGCCCGCCAGCAGCGAACGGCTGACGTGCTGCTGGAGGAACGCCTGCCGCAGCCCCTCCCGCGCCCGGTGCGCCAGCACGGCGGTCGCGTTGGGCGTCAGCCCGAGCAGCGGCGCGACGTCACGAGGCGACGCCTCCTCCACCGTCGTGTGCCACAACACCGTCTGCCAGCGTTCCGGCAGACTGCGGAAGGCCCGGACGGCCATCGACGCGTCCGCCTCCCGCATGGCCCGCACGTCGGCGCCGACCTCAAGCGCCGTCTCGTCCCCGGCGAGCGCGGCCTCCGCCGACACCGCGAACTCGGCGAAGTCCTCGACGAGCTGCTCACGCCGCGCCGTGCGCGCCCAGTCCGCCGCGACGCGCCGCACCGACGTCAGCAGGTACGCGCGCACCGACGCCTGCGGACCGGCCCCGCCCTGGACGGCCTGGAGCGTGGCCGTGAACACCTCGTTCGTCAGGTCGTCCGCCGTGTCCGAGTCACGGCAGCACGTCCTCGCGTACCGGCGCACCGCCGCGGCGTGGCGCCGGTACAGCTCGTCGTACGCGCCGGTGTCACCCCCGCGCATCCGCTCGACCAGCTCAAGGTCGGACGTCCCGGACGCCCCCTGCTCCCGCCGCTGCCGTGGCACCGTGGCACCGCCGCCCTGCCCCTCAACGCCCATCGCGCGAAGCCCTCGTTATGTACACCGCTGTCAGCAACAGGCGCCAGCGTCCCACAGCCCGGCACACCCGAACGCCGCTGCCACCCCAACACCACTCTTCCGAGGGGATTTACGCCGGACGACCCACCCCGTCACACCGAGCAGCGCCACGCCAAGGCGTCAACAGCACGCAGATCAACGCCCGTTGGCGCGCAGCCCCTGCAAGAGGATCGCCAACAGCCGTGTCTCAGCGGCCGATTGCCGACCGGCATCCTCCAGGCGCGGCGGTGTCGTCGCTATGACCAGCATCAGGTCCGCCACCGTCACGTCCGACCGCAGCTCACCCGCCGCCCGGGTCCGCTCCACCAACTTGCCGACGGCGGACAGCAGCTCATGCGTCCCCGCGCCCCGCTGCTGCGGTACGCGCACCGCCGCGGAACCCTCGGGCTCGGCCGCCGCCGTCGCCGACAACAGCTCGGGCGGCAGCAACCGCCCGGCCCCCGCCGCCGCCGACCGCTGCACGAACCCCTCCAGCGCACGCCACGGTTCGTCCTCCACCGCGAGCGCCTCACGGGCCCGCGCCGTCAGCCGCTCCGTCTCCTCGGCCGCGATGTACCTGACCAGCGCCTCCTTGTTGGGGAACCGCCGGTAGACCGTGCCCACTCCCACACGAGCTCTGCGGGCCACCTCCTCCATCGGCGCCCCATAGCCCTGCTCGCCGAAAACATCCCGCGCCGCGCTCAGCACATGCCGCAGATTGCGCTGCGCATCCACCCGCAACGGCCCGTTCTTGCGGCGCGTTCGCTCCTGATCACCGGACACCCCGGCCCCCGTACCCGTATTCCCCATGACCCCCGTTACCCCGTTTCCCCCGTTGGACGAGCGGCCCAGCCGCCCCTGATGAAGCACCTACGAACTTAGTTGAGTGCACTGACAGTGAGAAGCCGAATGCGCCGCCGACCACCCCCGCAATGCAGACAAACCACCCCGATCCACCGCCCCGATCCTCCCCGAACGGAGCACCGTCCGGTGCAACCTGTGGACAAACACGCGCCCCCGGGTGCCTCATGGACAGGTGACGAAGCGACCCGCGCACATCGTTGTGATCGGCGGCGGCCATGTCGGGCTCTACACCGCCCACCGCCTCCAGCACCGACTGCGGCGCGGGCTCAGGCGCGGCGACGTGCGGATCACCGTCGTCAGCCCCGACCCCTACATGACCTACCAGCCCTTCCTCCCCGAAGCCGCCGCAGGCTCCCTGTCACCCCGCCATGTCGTCGTCCCCCTCCGCCGCGTCCTCGACCGGTGCCGCATCCTCGCGGGCCGGGCCACCACCGTGGACACCGCACGCCGCACCGTCACCGTCCGCACCGCCGCGGCCCCCCGCCCCACCAACGGCACGACCGACGCCGACATCACCGGCGACACCACCGGCCCCGGTGTCGTCCACCTGTCCTACGACGAACTCGTCCTCGCCCCCGGTTCCATCGCCCGCACCCTCCCCGTCCCCGGCCTCGCCGGCCACGGCATCGGCTTCCGCACCGTCGAGGAGGCCATCGGCCTGCGCAACCACGTCCTCGAACAGCTCGACATCGCCGCCTCCACCCGCGACACCGACGTCCGCGACGCCGCCCTCACCTTCGTCTTCGTCGGCGGCGGCTACGCGGGCGTCGAGGCACTCGCCGAGCTGGAGGACATGGCCCGCCACGCCTGCCGCCACTACCCCTCCCTCCGCCCCGAGGAGCAGAAGTGGATGCTCGTCGAGGCCGGCGACCGCATCCTCCCCGAGGTCGGCGACCGCATGGGCGCCTACGCACTCCGTGAACTGCGCCGCCGCAACATCGACGTGCGCCTCGGCACCCGCCTCGAATCCTGCGAGCACCGCACCGCCGTCCTCAGCGACGGCACCCGCCACCCCGCCCGCACCCTCGTCTGGACCGCCGGCGTCAAACCGCACCCGGTCCTCGCCCGTTTCGGCGTCCCCCTCGACGAACGGGGCCGCGTCCGCTGCACCCCCACCCTCCAGGTCCAGGACACCGCGCACGTCTGGGCCGCCGGCGACGCGGCCGCCATCCCCGACCTGACGTCCGAAACCCCCGGCGCCCGCTGCGCCCCCAACGCCCAGCACGCCGTCCGCCAGGCCCGCCGCCTCGCCGACAACATCGCCGCCACCCTCGCCGGACGCCCCCTCGCCGACTACCGCCACCGCAACGCCGGCTCCGTCGCGTCCCTCGGCCTCCACAAGGGCGTCGCCCGCGTCTACGGCCGCCGCCTCACCGGCCGTACCGCCTGGTTCGTCCACCGCGCGTACCACCTCTCCCGCGTCCCCACCGTCAACCGCAAGGCGCGCGTCCTCGCCGAATGGGCCCTTGCGGGATTGTTCAAACGTGAGATCGTCTCCCTCGGCTCGCTGGAACACCCGAGGGCCGAATTCGAGCTGGCGGCGGGCACCCCCCGCGACCCCGAGGAAACCTGACGCCGGACCGCCGTGTGACCATGGACGAGCAGGCACGCGGCGAGCAGCACCAGACCAGGACCAGGAACGACGCGGAACGAATCGGAACGGAAGCTGTGAATTTCACGCGCTGGGGACTCCGGCTGCCCGGAACGCAGCGGCGGCGCGCCGCCCCCGCCCGAACCGAGCCCGCCACCGTGCCGTCGGCCCGCACCGAGCCGAAGGACATCGGCCCCCCGCCCTCCCGCCCGCCGTCGGGCCCCGGCGTGGACGCCCACGCCGTCCACGAGCTGCTCGGCCAGGTGCCGGCCCCGGTCGCCGTCGTCCACGGACCCGACCACCGCGTCGCCTACGTCAACACCGCGTACGCCTCGCTCTTCGGCCCCCGGGCCCCCGGCGCCCCGGCCCGCGAGACCCTCCCCGAACTGGGTGAACTCGGCCTCATCCCCCTCATGGACCAGGTCCAGCGCAGCGGCACGCCCCGCACCCTCAAGTCCCGCCGGGTCCCGGGCCACACGCGCGACAGCCACTTCACCTTCACCTGCGCCCCCGTCCGCCTGTCCCTCACCGGCACCCCGGCGGAACGGCGCGGCGTCCTCGTCTTCGCCTCCGACGTGACCGACCAGGTCGTCTCCGCCGCCCGCCTGCGCGAGAGCGAGAGCCAGCAGCGCGCCGCCGCCGTCACCCTCCAGCGCAGCCTGCTGCCGCAGGAGCTGGAGCAGCCGGACGACCTCCGCGTCGCCGCCACCTACCAGCCGGGCGGCCGGGACGCGGCCGTCGGCGGCGACTGGTACGACGTCATCACCCTCGGCGCGGGCCGTACGGCCGTGGTGATCGGCGACGTCATGGGCCGGGGCGTGCGCGCGGCGGCGGTCATGGGCCAGCTGCGCACTGCCGTGCGCGCCTACGCGCGCCTGGACCTCCCGCCGCACGAGGTGGTCCAGCTCCTCGACGGCCTCGCCGCCGACATCGACCCGACCCAGATCGCGACCTGCCTGTACGCGGTCCACGACCCGAACGAGGGCACGCTCACCTACGCCTCGGCCGGCCACCTCCCGGTCCTCATCAGGGAACGCGACGGCACGGTCCACCGCGCCGCCGAACCGGTCGGCCCTCCGCTCGGCACCGGCGGCTGGACCCACGCGTCCGGCACCGTCCCGTTCCCTTCCGGCGCCACCGCCGTCCTCTACACGGACGGCCTGGTCGAACGGCGCGACGCCGACATCGACGAGGGCATCGACGCGCTGGAGCACGCGCTCGCGGGCGCCGACGACACCCCGGGGATCGTCTGCGACCGGCTGCTGCGCTCGCTGGGCATCACCGAGGACCACGACGACGACGTGGCGATCCTCGTCCTCACCTGCCCGCACCGGCACGGCGAGGAGGCCGACCTCTTCCGCGGCGCCGCGCTCGACCTCCTCGGCGGCATCGAGGCGGCGCCCCGGGCCCGCGCCTTCGCGGACGGCGTCCTCGCCAGCTGGCGGTTCCCCGAGGAACTGCGCGATCTCGGCGTGCTCGCCGCGAGCGAGCTGGTGGCCAACTCCCTGAAGCACGGCCGCGCCCCGATGGGCCTGCGTCTGCGCCGCACCGACCGCCGCCTGATCGTGGAGGTGACGGACGGGGACGAGCACCTTCCGCGCCGCCAGGTCGCCGCGCCGGCGGACGAGGCGGGCCGGGGAATGCAGGTCATCGGCGCGATCGCCGCCGACTGGGGCGCCCGCAGGCTGCCCGAGGGCGGGAAGGCGGTCTGGGCGGAGTTCGCGCTGCCCGGTCCGAGTTGACGCTTCCCGGACCACCGCGTAACGTAGCCCGAGCGCTCGTCAAGGGCGCCTTTGCTTCGTCCTGGACGAAGCGGCCATCTCTTGGCACACCAGCCGATAGACCTGCCGACCCGAAGAGGGTCTGTTTTGGTTTTCCCAGAACAGCCCGCCGGGACCGGATTTGGAAAACGGAGGGGAATGGGCC